>NZ_JBHRSJ010000016.1:46391-275822 GCF_042643485.1 Azotobacter bryophylli
CCTGCCAGGGGTTCCACCAGAGGAAGACGGCGGCCAGCGCCACCAGCGCCGCCGCCAGCAGCAGATAGGGCAGGTAGGGCCGGATGCGCCGGGAGGGCGCCTCGAACGAGCTGCGGATGGTCGTCGGCGCGGTGGAAATGTCGGGCACCCGGCCTTTCTGCCGGTTTTTTTCCGATTGCTTCAGTGCTTCCAGGATGTAGGACATGTCAGTTCGCCTGCCTAGCCGCAACGGGCAGCTTTCCAGTGGCAACCTGGGCGAGACGCTCCAGGGTGTTCTGGCCGACGACCCCATCCGGGGGCAAGCCGTTGGCCCGCTGGAACTCCATGACCCGCTGCTTGAGCTCGGGCGTGAACAGGGGATTGCCGGCGCGGTTGGCGTTCTTGCTCTTCCAGTGGGCGAGCTGCTGATCGACCCAGGCCACCTCGGGCCCGCGGGAGCCGACGTCCAGGCTGCGCCGCCGGCTGCGGTTGAGCGGAGCCTGCTGCAGCTGGACGTAGCGACCGTTCCATTGTCCGAGCAGTTCGGCGAGCGGAGCCGCCTGCGTCCACTCGGCCACGACGAGCTGCGCCCGGTCCCCGACCAGCGACAGCAGGGTGACCGGAAATTCGCCGCCCCCCGGCCGACGCAGCTCGAGGATGGCCGGGCTGGCGAGGCTGCGCAGCAGATCCGGGCCGCCGTTGCGGTACAGGCAAATCAGGCCGATCTCCTGGGCCTGGCGGCAGGCGTCCTCGAGCTGGCTCTGCTCCTTGATGCCGGCCTGCCAGTGGTCGAACAGGGCGCGCACGGCCAGGGCCTCGTAGCGGGCCGCGTCCGGGCCGGACGGGCCGACGATGGCCTCTTCCAGCGCCTCGTCGGGCCCCGGCGCGGGGGGCGCTTCGGGCAGGAGATCGGAGTCGGCCTTGGTCATGCCGGGAGGCGTGGACCCGGTCTTCGGTTCGCCAGGAGCCGTCGTCAGGCCCGGCTCGGTCGCCGGCACTTCGACGGGCGGCGGCACTGCCTCGACGGCGGCCGCGGTTTGCCGGGCGGGGGCGGGCGGGAGGGCGAGCGAGGCCCGCAGGCCTTCGACCGGCAGCAGGCGGTAGGCGGCATACAGGCCCGGAAACAGGCCGAGGACCAGCGCGGCAGCCATGGCCGTTGGCCAGAGCCGCTTTCTCCGGTAGGCCTGCTGGCCGAGGACCTCCCGGGCTGCCTTTTCCAAGGTCGCCGGCTCCACCCGGGCCTTGCCCTGGACGTAAGTGCCGAGCAGCGCGCGGTCGCAGATCAGGTTGATCAGCCTCGGCGTGCCACCGCTCAGGGTGTGCAGCCGCCCCAGCAGCCTCGGCGGGAAGAGGTGCGAGCGGGCGCCGGCGAGGGCCAGCCGGTGCTGCACGTAGGTCGCGACTTCCCGGCGGGTCAGGGGCTCTAGGTGGTAGCGCGCGACGATCCGCTGGGCCAACTGGCGCATGGCCGGTTGGTCCAGCGTGTCGCGCAGCTCCGGCTGGCCGAGCAGCATGATCTTCAGCAGCTTGTGACGGTGGGTTTCCAGATTGGTCAGCAGGCGCAGCAGCTCCAGCACCTCGGCGGACAGGCACTGCGCCTCGTCGATGAGCAGCGCGGTCCGGCGGCCCTGGCCGTTGCTGTGCAGCAGATGGGCGTAGATCCGCGTGAACAGCGTCTTGAGGCTGAGGCCGTCGTCTGGCGTCGGGATGCCCAGCCCCTCGCAGAGGGTGGTCAGGAGCTCCTGCAGGGTCAATTTGGGGTTGATGACGAAGACGATGTCGCAGTCGTCCGGAACCTGTTCCAGCAGGCAATGGCAAAGGGTGGTCTTGCCGGTGCCGACCTCGCCGGTCACCAGCACGATGCCGCCGTCGCTCTGCAGGCCGTAGAACAGGTGGGCGAGGGCTTCCCGATGGCGCTCGCTCATGTACAGGTAGCGTGGGTCGGGAGCGATGGAGAACGGGGCATCGGCGAGGCCGAAGTAGTCGTTGTACATGGGGGTAGCGTTCCGTCGCGAGTGGGATTGCTCCTTTGACTGACGGCATTGCCCGGCCGGCGCCGACTGGCTGGACAAAGGAGGCGGGACATCAGCGCCTGTCCATGGACCAAGGCAGGGGGGGCCAGTTCCGTCGCCAGGGGCGAGGGTACGAGCCGTTCGGCGGCAGCGGATGCCGGGCCGAGTGCCAGGTGCCTCGACGGCCGCAGCCTGCGGCCCTGGCAGCGATACGAGGCGCCGGGAGCGGGGCTTGGCCAGATGCTGTTTCCCGCCGCAAACCCGGCCGGGGATGGCGCCTGGGCTCCGGCTCAGCCGCTCGAAGCCCGTCCCATGCAGCCCCGGTAGCGTTCGTCGACCCGTCTGGCGAACCAGGCGGTGGTGAGCTTGCGGGTGATCTTCGGGCTCTTCAGGTCGATGCCCGGCAGCAGCGCGCGCGGCAGCGGCTTGCGCGCGGTCTTCTCGGCCAGGGCGAAAACGCGCCGGTAGAGCCGGCTGTCCTCGAAGTCGGGCGCCTTGCCCTGCTCCAGATCGCGGCGGATCTGCGCGTTGTCCATCTCCAGCCGCTTGCCCAGCGAGCGCACGGCCAGCTCCGTCGATCCCGGCGTGCTGCTGCCGTAGCGGATCAGGTCGCCGTCGAGGGCCAGAGGTATGCCCGAGGCGCGGCTGACCGCATGCTGGAAGGCGGCGTTGCGGCTGGCGTAGCGCCCGGCATTGAAATCGGCGAAGCGGTACAGCGGCTCGGGGTAGCGGGCCGGATAGTCCAGCAGGTGGGCGATGCCGAAGTACAGGCCGCCGCGGCGGCTGAACACTTCCCGCCGGATGGAGCCTTCGACCGGATAGGGGTAGTCCTGCGCATGTTCCTCGGCGAAGGCGATGCTGACCTGCATCGGCCCGCCGGTGTGCACCGGGTTGAGCCGGCCGAACAGGCTCTGGCCCATGGGGACCATGCCGATGAAGTCGTCGAAGATCGCGCTCAGTTCCTTCTCGGTGCGCACGCCGCTCAGTCGCTGGCTGTAGGTCTTGCCGTTCGGCGAGTCGAGGGACAGGGCAGCGCTCACCAGAAAGCCCGGAACGTGCAGGCGGGCGGCGCGGCTGTCGATCTCCTTGCGGGCGATCCCGGGTAGCCCCTGCACCGGCGGGTCCACCTGGAAGGTCGACTCCTGCTCGGTCACGGCGAGGACGGAACAGAGGTGCTCGTCGCTCGGCGGAATTTCCAGCGCCGCCAGCGCCGCCTGGATATCGGTCGCCCAGCCTTGGCGGTTCGGCACCTTGGCCGGGATCAGCCGGGCGATCTTCGCCCGTACGTCCTCGGGGCGTGGCGCAGGAGCTTCTTCGTGGGCAGGCTGCGTGGCGCAACCGGCCAGCCCGAGCAGCGCGGCGATTCCGGCCGTGCCGAGGAGATGGCGCAGGGCCTTTCGACTGCAGGGCAGGAGGGCGTCCGATCGTGGCATGGCGGTCGCCTGGGTAGGGCAATCGAGTGGAGTCACGTGCGTGTTTTCCCGCGCGATCGGTGGCCGTTTCCGGAATCCGGCGAAGCATACTCCGGGAATGGCCGCGGCGGCTTGCGGAAGAAGTGCAGCAGACCTCGCAGGATCGCCGGTAACGAACGACCGTGGCTCTGGTCTAAGCTGTGCTCGGGCGATCGGCAGGCGCGGCCCCAGCCAACGCAGTATCCGCCGATCGGCATTGCCTCTGGGAGATCCAATTGCTAGCTGTTTTCCTGCGTCATTTCTGTCGGTCGGCCGTCTTGCTCCTGTCCCTCGGCGCTTCGTCTTCCCCCTTTGCGGCCTGTCCGGAGGGACAGACCGAAATCTGCGTCGGACCCTGTTTCTGCTCGTCCACCAAGGATGGCTTCGGGGCCCTCTACGAAAGCGTGAACCAGATGGCCGCCTCCGGGTTGGAGAACTGGATCGTGCAGTCCCGCAACACCCTGGCGGCCGGCAACGTCCAGCCGATTCCGCTGCACATCCGTGCCCAGCTCGAGCCCTACTACGACCTCCGGGTGCTCGAGTCGGTCCGCTACAAGGCCGGCGACGACGGTGAGCTGAACGCCGCATCCGCGGTGATGCAGAACCCCGACGTGAATGCCGTCACCCTGATGGACATCATCGTCTTCCGCAATCCCGAGGACGCCCTCAATAACGTCGCGCTCTGGGCGCACGAGCTTAAGCACGTGCAGCAGTACCTGGAGTGGGGCACCCGTGGTTTCGCCGAGCGCTATACCCGCGACTACTCGGCCGTCGAGTCGCCCGCCTACCAGATCCAGGCCCAGGTGGCCAGGGAGCTGAGAGCCCAGGCCAGGGCGAGCGCCTCGGCCGCCCCGGCGCCATGATCCGGCGCGACCGCATGCCCTCGTCATAGCCGGAAGACCCAGGAAATCGGTCGTCTCGAACCCCCTCTGCTTTACTTGCCTGGGCGCTCTCTGCCGCCATCAAGTTGGCCCGGCGGCCCATATGGACCTTCACTGCGGGAACCGGCGAAATGTCCAGACTCGAATGCATCGCCTGCACCCTGGCGCTGTACGCGCTCGGTCCGCTGGCAACGGCGCAGACCCAGGAGCAAATCACCGCCGAGCAGGCGCGCTCCATCGGCATCGACGCCTACGTCTATCTCTACCCGCTGGTGACCATGGACCTCACGCGCAAGCAATTCACCAACATCGAGCCCGGCAGGGAGATGGGCAAGGGGCCGATGAACACCTTCGTCAACGTGCCCATCTATCCGCCGTTGCGGTTCAGGGGCGTGGTGCGGCCGAACTTCGATACCCTCTACTCGCTCGCCTGGCTCGATCTCACCGGGGAGGCGCAGGTGATCTCCGTGCCGGACACGGGCGGGCGCTACTACCTGCTGCCGATGCTCGACATGTGGACGGACGTTTTCGCCTCGCCCGGATGGCGGACGACCGGCACCCGGGCAGGCCACTTCCTGGTGACTCCGCCCGGCTGGAGCGGAACGGTGCCCCAGGGATTCGTGCAATTGGCCGCGCCGACACCTTACGTCTGGGTCATCGGCCGGACCAAGACCGACGGGAAGGCGGACTACTCCGCGGTGCACAAGGTCCAGGCCGGCTTCGGGGTGACGCCGCTGTCGCGCTGGGGACGCAAGGCGGAGCCGCCGAAGGGGCGGATCGATCCCGACGTGGATATGAAGACGCCGCCCAGGACGCTGGTCGATGCCATGCCGGCCGCCGCGTTCTTCGCCTATGCGGCCGAACTGCTCAAACTGCACCCGCCCCATCTCACCGATCAACCGATCGTCGCGCGGATGCGGCAGATCGGCATCGAGCCGGGGAAGAGTTTCAGCCTCGACGGACTCGCTCCGGTCCTGAGGCAAGCCCTTGAGGAGGCTCCCGGAGAAGCCCAGGCCCTCATGCGCTGGAAGGAGGCGAGCATCGCCCGGGTCGCCAACGGCTGGCTGATGAATACCGACACCATGGGCGTCTACGGCAACTACTACCTCAAGCGCGCCATCGTCGTGCAGCAGGGGCTCGGCGCCAATCTGCCGGAGGATTCCGTATACCCCATGAATCTCGCCGACGCCGACGGCAAGCCCCTCGACGGCGCCTACAACTACCGGATCCATTTCGCCAGGGACGCCCTGCCGCCGGTGGATGCGTTCTGGTCGATCACCCTCTACGACAGCGACGGATTTCCGGTCGGGAACCGGCTCAACCGCCAGGCCCTCAGCAGCTGGATGCCGTTCAGGCGCAACGCCGACGGCTCGCTGGACCTGTACTTCCAGCACGAAAGCCCCGGCGAGGGCAGGGAAGACAACTGGCTGCCGGCGCCCAAAAGCGCATTCAACCTGGCCATGCGCCTCTACGCGCCCAGGCCCGAGGTGCTCCTGGGAAAATGGAACCCGCCGCCCGTCGAGCGCCAGCCATAGCGCGCCGCCTCCCGGTCGGACAGGGTGGGTCGTCCGACCGGGTTCTCCGTGGCGCGTCCAGCTGCTTGCCGGCAGGATGGCTGCCCCGTTGCCAGGTCCGCGCCCGCTCGGCTCGAACTTCTCCGTAGCGGAGGGCTCAATCCAGATAGGGCAGACGCCCATGGGTCTGCCTAGCCCGTACGCTCACTCGTATCGCGAGGTGAAGGCCATGAGTCTGGGAACCATATTGTTGATCGTGCTCATCCTGATCCTGCTCGGGGTGATCCCGGCCTGGCCGCACAGCCGCGGTTGGGGTTACGGGCCCAGCGGCATCGTCGGCGTGGTGCTGGTGGTGATCCTGGTGCTGCTGCTGACCGGAAGGCTGTGACACCGCCGCTCCCGATGTAGCCTGCATGCCGGAGCGCTGCAGGCGGTGTCCCCTGGTCCACCGGCAGGCCGCCGATGGACAGCCTGACTGCGACACGTCTTACGGACACACGGCTTGGCCTATGCTTGAGCGAAGCCGATACTCCAGGGGACGGATCGATGAAGCCAATGCACGCATTGCTTCTGCTGGGCGCCGTCATTGCGCTGCCCATGCCGGTGTCGGCCGACATCTACCGGGTGAAGAACAAGGACGGAACCTTCATGCTGAGCAATATCCATCATCAGGCGCTGGCCTACGTGCCGCCGGAGCGCGAGAAGCGGCTGCGGCCTGCTGATGATCTGACGGGTACGCTTCCCTATGCGGCGATGGTGGCCACTGCGGCAGCGCGGAGCGATCTGCCCGAGGCGCTCCTGCACGCGCTGATCCATGCCGAATCCCGCTACGACCCCTGGGCGCTCTCGCCGAAGGGGGCGGCTGGCCTGATGCAGCTGATGCCGGACACCGCCCGCGAGATGGGGGTGGAGAATGTCTGGGACCCGGCGGCCAACATCCTAGGCGGCGCCCGCTACCTGAAGCAGCTGCTGAGGCTCTTCGACAACGACCTGAGCCTGGCCCTCGCGGCCTACAACGCGGGACCGGGAGCGGTCATCAGCCGAGGCAGCGCCATTCCGTCTTTCGCCGAGACCCAGGGTTACGTTCCCCGGGTGCTGGAGCGCTATCGTCTCCTGCAAACGATGCGGCCAGAGGCTGCCCACTGAGGTCCCGCTGAACCGTTGGGTGATGAGTATTATGCGCCGTTTTGGTGCGTTATCCACTTGGTAGGCAGGCCGAGCGAAGCGCTGGAGGGTGGCGTCCGATTCGCTCCGACAGGGCCTGTTCCTTGCGTGGGCAGCATCGGGCGCCGGATCGAAACCGACCCGCCACCGTCCGTCAGCCTGCCAGTCGAGGCGATGGATGGCTGGTTGCTAACTTGGCAGGCAGACAGGCCGATTCATCGGTCGGTTGGTGCTTGGCAAGCGGAGTCGCAGGAGGGGCGGGCATGTATCGAACGATGCCGAAAGCGGGACAATCGGTGGGCAAAGGGGGCCGCTTCGGATGCGAGTCGGCGAAGGAGCAAGGCGGCCTCCCGAGCGGTCCAAGGCTGTGTGGTGACCAGGCGCAAGGGCTCGCTGCCCAGGTAGCGGTTACAGGGACGCATTTTCCCATCATGGGCCTCATCTACACTCAGGCTACCCCGGTCAGTCCGGTGGTCTCCGCGGTCATGCAGGCAGTGAAGGCGCAGCAGGGGGAGCGGGTTGACAGGGAGGTTAGTCGGGTCTCGATCGGCATTGATCCGCTTCGCGATTCGGCTTCGCGGTTGCATGGGTATCACCGGAGCCGACAGGCCCGATCGGGGAGGAGCTGGCTGGCCGTGTCGGTTCAGGCGGCGAGCGATTCGCTGAAGGGATCGGCGACTGGTCGGTCTTTCTCGATCAGCTGTCGCCGGTCCTGGCAGGCGAGCGCTGCAGTGAGCGGATGCACGCTCAGGGGTTCACCGAGCCGGCGGTTGCGCCGACGCGGGAAGTCGGAATCCTTGCGCGTCATCAACGTGGTCACCAGGGGCACGTAGCACATTAGTAAGTATAAAGGTTAAGGGAGATCGACCATGACTATCCCTCGTTTGCTCGCCCTGGCGCTTGGCGCCGTCCTTCTCAGCGCCGCGGCGTTGGCCCATCAGGAGCATTCCGGCGACCAGTTCGCATCCGAACGACCTGCTCAGCCTCCCCTGATACGTAGCGGGAAGGACAAAGGCACGCCGGACGCTCGAAGTTATTTCACCGATACCCTATTGCTCGACCAGAACGGCAGGCAGCTACGTTTCTACAGCGATGTACTGAGGAACCGTGTGGTACTGCTGAACGTCATCTACACCAAGTGCGAGGACGCCTGTCCGCTGATCACCAGCAGGCTGAAGGAGGTGCGCCATGCCTTGGGTAGCCAGGCCAACAACGTGTATTTCATCACCCTGACCAGCGATCCGAAGAACGACACGCCCGAGGTCTTGAAGGCTTATGCCCGCGAGCATGGAGTGGACAAGCGGAACTGGATCTTCCTGACCGGTGGAGAGGAGCAGCTCGCCGTGGTGCTTTCGCGCCTCGGCATGCCCGCCCTGCATCCCCGGTCCCCCCAGGAGCACGCGACCATGCTGATCGCCGGCGACGTGGCCAACAGGCATTGGACCAAGATCCGCCCGGATGCCGAACCCAAGGCCATCGCCCAGCACCTCCAACTGATGACCATGCCGGTGGCCGGCCGCTGATCGGGAGTCGCTGGATTCTTCGCACGGTGCCGTGACAGGGAAGTCGCGGGCTGGAGCCGCTTTCCCGATCGATCCATGCCGTACAGGGCGGAAATGAAAACGCCCCGAACCGGTCGGGGCGTTTGTCGGCATTGCCGGATGGGCCTATCAGCCCTGCCAGCGCTTCAGGACCAGGGTGGCGTTGGTGCCGCCGAAGCCGAAGCTATTGCTCATCACGGTGTTTAGCTGCACGTTCTCGCGGGTTTCCCGGGCGATCGGCATATCGGCGACTTCCGGATCCAGGCTGTCGATGTTCGCCGAACCGGCGATAAAATTGCCTTCCATCATCAGCATGCAGTAGATCGCCTCGTGTACGCCTGCGGCGCCCAGCGAGTGACCGGACAGGCTCTTGGTGGAGCTAATGGCCGGGGCCTTGTCGCCGAACACGGTGCGCACTGCCTTGATCTCCGCCACGTCGCCCACCGGGGTCGAGGTGCCGTGAGTGTTCAGGTAGTCGATCGGATCGACGACCGTGGACAACGCCTGCTGCATGCAACGGGTCGCGCCTTCGCCACTTGGGGCGACCATGTCGTAGCCGTCGGAGGTCGCACCGTAGCCGACGATTTCGGCGTAGATGCGCGCGCCGCGCTTGAGGGCGTGCTCCAACTCTTCGACCACCACCATGCCGCCGCCGCCGGCGATGACGAAACCGTCACGGTTGGCGTCGTAGGCGCGCGAGGCCTTTTCCGGGGTTTCGTTGTACTGGGTGGAGAGGGCGCCCATGGCGTCGAACATGCAGCTCTGGCTCCAGTGCTCTTCTTCACCGCCGCCGGCGAAGATCATGTCCTGCTTGCCCATCTGGATCTGCTCCATGGCGGCGCCGATGCAGTGCGCGCTGGTGGCGCAGGCCGAGGAGATGGAGTAGTTCAGACCCTTGATGCGGAACGGAGTCGCCAGGCAGGCCGAAACGGTACTGCTCATGGTGCGCGGCACGCGGTATGGGCCGATGCGCTTGACGCCCTTGTCGCGCAGGGTGTCGATGGCTTCGATCTGGTTGAGGGTGGAAGCACCACCGGAGCCGGCGATCAGACCGACGCGCGGATTGGAGATTTCTTCGGGGCTCAGGCGGGCGTCCTTGATCGCTTGCTCCATGGCCAGATAGGCATAGGCCGCGGCATTACCCATGAAGCGGTAAACCTTGCGGTCGATCAGTGCTTCCAGATCCAGGTCCACGGAGCCGGAGACCTGGCTGCGCAGGCCCATTTCAGCGTAGGAGGGGTTGTAGCGAATCCCCGGACGGCCGGCGCGCAGGTTGGCGGAAACGGTGTCTTTGTCATTGCCCAGGCAGGAAACGATACCCAGGCCGGTGATCACGACGCGACGCATGTGGAAGTCCTTCAGAAACTGTCGGTAGAAGTGAACAGGCCTACACGCAGGGCTTCGGCGCTGTAGATCTCGCGACCATCGACGCTGACGGTGCCATCGGCGATGCCGAGGATCAGCGAGCGGTTAATGGTGCGCTTGATGTGGATGTTATAGGTGATTTTCTTGGCAGATGGCAGAACCTGGCCGAAGAACTTGACTTCACCGGAGCCCAGGGCGCGTCCGCGTCCCGGATTGCCTTGCCAGCCCAAGTAGAAACCGACCAGTTGCCACATGGCATCAAGGCCAAGGCAACCGGGCATGACCGGGTCACCCTCGAAGTGGCAGGCGAAGAACCACAGGTCGGGATTGATGTCCAGTTCGGCCACCAGCTCGCCTTTGCCATACTTTCCGCCGGTTTCGCTGATATGCGTGATGCGATCGACCATCAGCATATTGGGGGCGGGCAGTTGCGCATTACCCGGTCCGAACAGCTCGCCGCGACTGCAGCGCAGCAGATCTTCCCGGGAATAGGCGTGTTGTTTGGTCATGCGAGTTCCTCAATGGTCCGTGCTTGGAGCGGACAAAACGTCTGGTGGCTGCACGCGATTGATGCGTGGATCGACAGCTCATTCATAGACTGCTGCCTGAGGGTGAAAAGTCACAGCGTCAAGCACAGTCGTGCCAACCGGGGGTGGTAGTTGCAGGGTCAGCCACGACCGGGTTGGCGAGAAATGCGTACTTTACCACTCTTGAGGGAATCAAGGACTGTCGATGTTTCAATTTACTTCGAGCCGGCCCACCTCCGCCGTGACGGCTATTTAATGAAAGGAACCGATGCAACTAGGCTGGCCCTGGCGAAGTCGGGCCGTATAATGCCTGGCATCGCCGCTTTGCGGCTGGGAATGGAACGAAATGACAGCACAACAACCCATTGCGGTGCTCGGTGGTGGCAGCTTTGGCACCGCGATCGCCAATTTGCTGGCCGAGAACGGCAGATCCGTGCGTCTGTGGATGCGCGATGCCGCGCAGGCCGAGGCCATGCGCAGCGGGCACGAGAATCCGCGTTATCTCAAGGGCATCAAGATCCTGCCCGGTATCGAGCCGGTGACGGACCTCGACTCGACGCTGGCGGATTGTTCGCTGATCTTCGTCGCACTGCCCTCCGTTGCCTTGCGCGAGGTTTTGCAGCCGGTCGCCGGCGCGCTCGCGGGAAAGATGCTGGTCAGCACCACCAAGGGCATCGAGGCGCACACCTTCAAGCGGATGAGCCAGATCATCGAGGAGATCGCTCCCCGGGCGCGCATCGGCGTGCTTTCCGGTCCGAACCTGGCCCGCGAGGTCGCCGAGCATGCGCTGACCGGCACGGTCATCGCCAGCGAGGATGATGATCTCTGCCACCAGGTGCAGGCCGCCCTGCATGGTCGTACCTTCCGCGTCTATGCCAGCCGCGACCGTTTCGGCGTTGAGCTGGGCGGCGCCTTGAAGAACGTCTACGCCATCATGTCCGGATTGGCCTCTTCCCTAGGCATGGGGGAGAACACCAAGAGCATGCTGATCACCCGCGCCCTGGCGGAGATGACCCGCTTCGCCGTCAAGCTCGGTGCCAACCCCATGACTTTCCTCGGCCTGGCCGGGGTCGGCGACCTCATCGTCACCTGCTCCTCGCCGAAGAGCCGCAACTATCAGGTGGGCTTCGCCCTGGGCCAGGGGCTTAGCCTCGAGGAGGCGGTCAGCCGGCTGGGCGAAGTCGCGGAGGGGGTCAATACGCTGAGGGTGCTCAAGGCCAAGGCCGACGAGCTGCAGGTCTACATGCCCCTGGTCAAGGGGCTGCACGCCGTCATGTTCGAAGGGCGCCGCCTGGATCAAGTCATCGAGGCGCTGATGACCGGCGACCCCAAGACCGACGTGGATTTCATTTCGACCAAAGGTTTCTGACCTGCTCGGACGCATATCCGGCATCTTTTCATCCCCGAACGAGGAGGCCCCATGGGCGAACCCGAAGAGCTGAGGCGAGAGGCGCTTCTGCTGCGTATCCTTTGGATGGTGCTGTTCAGCATCGTCTGGCAACTGGCTCAGTTCGTGCTGGGCGGCGCCGTCCTGCTGCAGCTCGCCCTGCGCCTGATAAACGGCGTGCCGAGCACCAGTCTGATGGCCTTTGGCGACAGCCTCGGCCAGTATCTGGCGCAGATAGTTCGCTTCGGCACTTTCCATACCGACGAGAAGCCTTGGCCATTCGCCGACTGGCCGCAATCGCAGCCTGCCGACAGTGAGTTGACCGGCCTGATCGCGACTCCCCCGGTGGCGGAGCCGGAATCCAAGGCATGAAGCTCTGGCTGTTGCGCCATGGACAGGCCGAGTGGCTGGCTCGTACCGATGCCGAGCGCCCGCTGACTGCCCATGGCCGTGAGGAGGTTCGGAGCATGGCGGCGCGTCTCGCCGCTCGCCCGCTGCGGACCATCCTCGCCAGCCCCTACGTGCGTGCCCGGCAGACGGCGGAGCTGGTGCGAGAGGCGTTCGGCGGCTGTCCAGAGCTGGTCATCGTCGACTGGCTGATGCCGGAACGCGATCTGCAGCAGGCCCTTGATCAATTGGCCGCTCGCGACGAGGAGGAGCTCCTGCTGGTCGGCCATCAGCCCCTGATCGGCGCGCTGACCGGCATGCTGGTTCATGGCCATCAGCAGTCTCCCGTGCCCATGGCGACCGCCGCTCTGGCCGAGCTTGACGGCGAGTTGCCGCTGGCCGGGGCGATGTCGCTGACGGCGCTGCATCAGCCCGGCGCCGATTGAGACGCGCCGCTTCCTTCATGCCTGCTGCTGGGCGCCAGGGCTGACTTGGCGCCAGCGGTGCAGAGTCTTCTCCAGCTCCACCATCAGGC
Organism: Azotobacter bryophylli; assembly: GCF_042643485.1. Taxonomy (NCBI): domain Bacteria; kingdom Pseudomonadati; phylum Pseudomonadota; class Gammaproteobacteria; order Pseudomonadales; family Pseudomonadaceae; genus Azotobacter; species Azotobacter bryophylli. The sequence goes on from NZ_JBHRSJ010000016.1 coordinate 59,135, forward strand.
AGACGCCGAGTGCGGCCAGCAGGCACCAGGCCCAGGCCTCTAGCTCCAGCCCCGTGGTGGCGAACAACTCCTGCAGGGGAGGCCAGTAGGTGAAGGCCAGTTGCAGCAGCAATATCAGCAGCACCATTCCCCAGAGCATGGGATTTCTGCGGATGGCGAAGCTGGCGGGCTCGCTCAGCCGGCGGCAGCTGAACAGGTAACCGATCTCTCCGGCGACCAGCACGTTCACGGCTAGGGTCCGGCTGGCTTCCAGAGTCCAGCCGCTGGCCTGGCTGTACTCGAACAGACCGCCGCTGGCCAAGGTGAGCAGGACCGAGACGAAAGCGACCCGCCATAGCATCCAGGCGCTGAGCAGCGGCGCCTGCGGGGACCTGGGCGGCAGGCGCATGATGCTGCTTTCGGCCGGCTCGAAGGCCAGGGTCAGTGCCAGGGTGACGGCGGTGATCATGTTGACCCAGAGGATCTGCAGCGGCGTGACCGGCAGCGCCAGACCGAGGGCGATGGCGGCCAGCAGCACCAAGGCCTGCCCGCCATTGGTGGGCAGGATGAAGAGAATCGACTTCTTCAGGTTGTCGTAGACCGTGCGCCCTTCGGCGACCGCATGCACCAGCGTGGCGAAGTTGTCGTCGGCCAGTACCATCTGCGCCGCCTCCTTGGCTACCTCGGTGCCCTTGATGCCCATGGCGATGCCGATATCTGCCCGTTTCAGCGCCGGCGCGTCGTTGACCCCGTCGCCGGTCATCGCCACCCGTGCGCCGCATGCCTGCAGGCGTTGCACCAGGCGCAGCTTGTGCGCCGGGTTGGTCCGCGCGAACACGCTGGTCTCGGCCAGCCTGGCATCGAGTTCGGAATCGCTCAACTGATCCAGTTCGGCGCCGGTGATCGCCCTGCCGCCGTTCAGTCCCAGACGCTGGGCGATGGCGCTGGCGGTAGCGGCATGGTCGCCGGTGATCATCTTCACGGCGATGCCGGAGCTGTGACATTCGGCGATGGCGCGGATGGCCTCCTCCCGCGGTGGGTCGATCATGCCGACCAGGCCGAGGAAGATGAAGTCGCCATTCAGGTCGCTCTCGTTCAGCACCTGCTGCGGTTTCTCCAGCGGCCGCATGGCCAGACCGAGCATGCGCAAGCCCTGGCTCGCGCCCTCTTCCAGGCGCTGGCGCCAGTAGCGCGGATCCAGGGCCTGATCGCGGCCGGCGCACCACTGCCGGTTGCAGACTTCCAGCAGGCGCTCCGGGGCGCCGAACTGGTAGATCAGGCCATGGTCGGCGTGATCATGGTGCAGGCTGGCCAGGCTGCGACGTTCGGCGCTGAAGGGAATCGCATCAACCCGCGGCAGGCGCCGGCTTTCCTGCTGCCGCTGCAGACCGAGCTTGCCGGCGAGGGTGAGCAGGGCCGCCTCGGTGGGGTCGCCAGTGATGCACCAGCTGTCGTCCAGCAGGCGCAGCGTGGCGCTGTTGGCCAGCAGCCCGGCGCGGGCCAGTTCGATCAGATCGTCGGCTTCCTCGAGCTTGCAGAGCTTGTCGTCGTCGCAGCGGATCTTGCCGTCCGGGGCATAGCCGATGCCCTCCACTTCGTAGCTGTGCTCGGCGGTGTAGATGCGCTGCACGGTCATCTCGTTGCGCGTCAGGGTGCCGGTCTTGTCGGAACAGATCACCGTCACCGCCCCCAGACTTTCCACGGCAGGCAGGTGGCGGATGATCGCCCGATGGCGGGCCATGCGTTGCACACCCAGGGCGAGGATGATGGTCAGCACGGCCGGCAGGCCTTCCGGAATGGCCGCCACCGCCAGCCCCACGGCGGCCAGCAGCATGTCGTCGGCCGAGTGGCCGCGCAGCAGCACGCCGAAGACGAAGGTGGCCAGGGCGAGGACCAGGATGATCAGGGTCAGTTGCCTGGCGAAGTGCGAGATGTCCGCCAGCAGAGGGGTCTGCAGGCGTTTCACGTCGCCGAGCATGTGGCTGATACGGCCGAGCTCGGTGCAGTCCGCGGTGGCCACCACCAGCCCGACGCCGCTGCCGGCGCTGACCAGGGTGCCGGAGTAGGCCATGCTGCTGCGGTCGCCGAGTTCGGCGGCGGCGCCGACGGGCTCGACCTGCTTGTCGCTGGGCAGCGACTCGCCGGTCAGGGCCGCCTCCTCGATGCGCAGTTCGCGGGTCGCCAGCAAGCGCAGATCGGCCGGTACCCGGTCGCCGGCCTCCAGCAGGACCACGTCGCCCGGTACCAGATCCTCCGCTGGCAGCACGCGCACCTTGTCGTCCCGGCGTACCCGGCTTTCGTGGGTCAGCATCTTCTGGATCGCCAACATGGCCTGTTCGGCCTTGCCTTCCTGGATAAAGCCGGCGATGGCGTTTATCAGCACCACGCCGAAGATCACCGCGCTGTCGATCCATTCGCCGAGAAACAGAGTGACTCCGCAGGAGGCCAGCAGCACATAGATCAGTACGTTGTGGAACTGCAGGAGGAAGCGCTTCACTGGATGGGTCCGGCGTCGCTGCGGCAGGCGGTTGGGGCCGTGCTCCTGCAGCCGGCGCTCGGCTTCGCTGCTGGAAAGGCCGTCCCGACTGCTGCGCAGCTGGACGAGGCTGGCCTGGGCCGGTTGGGCGTGCCACTCTGAGCGCGCAGGACTCTGCATTGCATTCTCCATCCTGGGAAGTTTCTCCGAACCATGGTCGCGGCGGACCGGAGGCGCATTGGCCTGTGTCAACGGACAGTTCACATTTCTGCTTCGCGGCGGCCCGCAGGCCTTGCCGTTCGATCATGCGCCGGTAGCATCACTGTTTCCGTATGCGAGGAGGTTCGAGATGCGTACCCGGCTGGATAGCTGTCTTGAGAGTATCAATCAAGTATTGCTGGACAAAGATTCCCAGGTACGCCTAGCGCTCGCCTGTCTGCTCGCTCGCGGCCACCTGTTGATCGAGGATCTGCCCGGCATGGGCAAGACCACGCTCAGCCACGCCCTGGCCAGGGTGCTCGGCCTGAGCTTCCAGCGCATCCAATTCACTTCCGACCTGCTGCCAGGGGACATCCTCGGTACGTCGGTGTTCGACAAGGACAGCGGGCAGTTCGTTTTTCATCCGGGACCGATCTTCGCCGAGCTGGTCCTAGCCGACGAGATCAATCGGGCGACTCCGAAGAGTCAGAGCGCGCTGCTCGAAGCGATGGAGGAGGGGCAGGTGACCATCGAGGGCGCCACCCGACCACTGCCCGAGCCCTTTTTCGTGATCGCCACGCAGAACCCGGCCAACCAGGGCGGGACCTTCGCCCTGCCGGAGTCCCAGCTGGACCGCTTCCTCATGCGGTTGTCGCTGGGTTATCCGGCGAAAGCCGCGGAGAAGGCTCTGCTACAGGACGGTTCGCGGCGCGAATGGTTGCCGCGTCTGGAGCCGCAGCTCGACCGTGCCGCACTCGCCAGGATCCAGGCCGAGGTGACGCAGGTGCGCGCCAGCGATGCACTGATCGATTATGTGCTGCGCCTGGTCGGGGCCACCCGCAGCCAGCCGCAAATCGCCTGGGGACTATCGCCGCGCGCCAGCCTCGGCCTGTTGGCCGCGGCGAGGGCCTGGGCGTATCTCGCAGGGCGCGACTACGTGATTCCCGAGGACGTCCAGGTGGTGCTGCCCGCGGTTGCCGGCCACCGACTGCACGATCGGGCCGATTCCGGCGGGCATGGCGCCGGCACGCTGGTGCAGTGGCTGCTGCGCGAGGTCTCGGCGGTCTGATGCTGGCGGAGCGCGCGAACCACTTCCGCGAGCGCTGGATGAACCGGCGCTCGCCAGCAGCCGACAGCGTTCGTCTGACCCAGCGTCGCATCTTCATCATCCCCAGTCGGGTCGGGCTGGGGTTCTGTCTGTCCCTGCTGCTGATGCTGCTGGCCGCGGTCAATTACCAGAACAGCCTGGCCTACGCCCTGACCTTCCTGCTGGGCTCGGTGTTTCTGGTGAGCATCCTGCACACCTTTCGCAATCTGGCCGGACTGAGCCTGCGGGCCGGTACGGTCCCAGCGGTCTTCGCCGGCGAGCAGGCCAGCTTCCGGGTCCATCTGACGAGCGAAGGGCAGGCCCATCAGGCCGTGGCGCTGGGCTGGACGAACGGCCCCCTGCAGACGCTGGACGTACCCGCTGAGGGTGCCTGCGAGGCTGTGCTCACGCTTCCGACGGAACGGCGCGGCTGGCTCAGGGCACCACGCATGCGGGTGGAAAGCCGCTTCCCGTTGGGATTGCTGGTGGCCTGGAGTTGGGTCGATCTGCAGCAGCGGGCGTTGGTCTATCCGCGACCGCTGCGGGGAGAGCTGCCCTGGTCCGCCGGCCGGGCGATGGATAGCGAGGAGCAGGGACAGCGGCTGCAGAGCCTCGGCGCAGACGATTATCAGGGACTGCGCGCTTATCAGCCGGGCGATTCACGGTGCCGCCTCCACTGGAAGGCCTATTCCCGGGGGCAGGGGCTGCTGGTCAAGGAGTTCGCGGCATTCGGTGGAGGCGAATTGCTATTGGATTTCGACGGTCTGGAGGGCGATCAGGAGAGCCGCCTGTCGCTGCTCTGCCATTGGGTTCTGCAGCTTTCCTCCAGTCAGCAGCGATTCGTCCTGCGCCTGCCCGATCGAGTGCTCGGCCCCGGGAGCGGCGAGGCGCATCGTAGTGCCTGTCTGCAGGCCCTGGCGCTGTTCCGGGAGGGGGAATGAGCGCTGCCGCCCAGATGATCCCGCGCGTCGGACTGACCTGGCTGCTGATCGCCCAACTGCTGGTCATCCTGCCGCACCTGGGGCATCTGCCGCTGTGGGTCAGTGGTCTGTGGCTGGGCTGCGCAGCCTGGCGCGTGCAGATCTTCCGAATGCGGGCGCCTTTTCCCGGTGCCTGGGTGAAGATCCTGCTGATGCTCGCCTGCGGCGTCGGCGTGTACCTGTCCCGCGGTGGGCTGGTCGAGCTGGAGGCCGGAGTCGTGCTGCTGATAGCCGCCTTCGCCCTCAAACTGGTGGAAATGCGCACCCGACGGGATGCTTTGGTGGTGATCTTCCTGGGCCTTTTCGCCGTGGTGACTTCCTACCTGTTCGAGGACGGCATGCTCGCCGCCCTGTACAGTCTGCTGCCTGTCACGGCGCTGCTGGCGGCGCTCATCGGTCTTCAGCAGAGCGGATTGGCTGCACGGCCGAGGGATACCCTGCGATTGGCTGGCAGCCTGCTGTTGCAGGCCCTGCCGCTGATGGCCTTGCTGTTCGTCTTCTTTCCCCGGATCGATCCGCTCTGGTCGATGTCGGCGTCCAGGGAAAGCGACGTGACCGGACTTTCCGATAGCATGACGCCCGGCGAGATGGCTGAGCTGAGCCGTTCCGGCACGTTGGCTTTCCGGGTCAGCTTCGACGGCCCGATACCCGAGCGCGATCAGTTGTACTGGCGTGTGCTGACTCTGGAGCATTTCGACGGGCGCCGCTGGTCGCAGCCGGAGGACGCCAGGCTGCCGGTGACGCCGGCCTGGCAGAAGCTTGGCGAGCCGCTCGGCTACAGCATCGTCATGCAGCCGAACGAGCGCCCCTGGCTGTATGCGCTGGATGTCGCTGAGAGCAGTCTCGAGGATGCGCGCCTGATGGCGGATTTCCGCCTGCAGCGGCGCTACCCGGTGAGTCAGTCGCTGCTCTATCGAGTCACTTCCTGGCCGGCCGCATTACGCGAGCCGGAGGCCGCGGTGTCGTCCTTGCGCCGGGCGCTGCAGTTGCCCAGAGACGTCAACCCGCGGACCCGGACCTGGGCTGCCGAACTGCGCAGACTGTATCCGGAGCCGGAGCTGCTGGTGCAGAGGCTGCTCGAGCATTTCAATCGCGAGCCCTACCGCTATACCTTGAAGCCGCCAGCGGTGGGCCAGGACAGTATCGACGATTTCCTGTTCGCCACCCGCGCCGGGTTCTGTGCGCATTTCGCCGGAGCTACGACCTTCGTGCTGCGTGCTGCCGGCATTCCGGCACGGGTCGTCGCCGGTTATCAGGGCGGCGAACTCAATCCGGCGGGGAATTATCTGCTCGTGCATCAGTTCGATGCCCATGCCTGGGTCGAATACTGGCGGCCCCAATACGGCTGGGTCCGGATCGATCCGACTTTCCAGGTGGCGCCGCAACGCATCGAGCAGGGGCTGGAGCAGGCGGTGGCCGAGGAGCGCAGTTTCCTGGAGGAGGCGCCGATGTCATTGATGCGCTACCGCGGTATCGGCTGGCTCAATCGGATACGTCTGGGCTGGGACGATCTCAATTACGGCTGGCAGCGCTGGGTGCTCGGTTATCAGGGCGAGCAGCAATTGCTGATGTTGCGCTACTGGTTCGCCGGCCTCGATCTGCGCGTGCTGGGAGGCGCTGTCGTTCTGTTCGGGGGCCTGCTGTTCGGATTGGTGGCCTTGTTGTTGTTCAAGCCCTGGCAGCGCGAGCGAGATCCGCTCGAGCGTCTGTTCCGGCGTTTCGAGAGGCTGCTGGCGCGGCGTGGCGCGCTGCGCAGCCCGGGCGAGGGGGCGAGAACCTTCGCCGAGCGAGCGGCCAGACAGCTGCCGGCCCAGGCTAGAGCCATCCTGAGGTTCCTCGAACTCTTCGAAGCCCAGCGCTATGGCGGGCAGCGATGGGCACCCAGCGAGTTGGTTCATGCCTTGCGCTCGTTACGCCGGGCGTTTCCGTGGCGTCCGTGGGGCGCTCGATCATGAATCTGGTGCTATAAGGAGAGCGGAGGCTCGTCGGCTGCGGGGAGCCTGTCACTAACGCCGCCGGCGGCGAGTTTTCCAGGCACCTCCGATGGGAGAGTGCAGCGGGGCCTCGTGTCCATGCCCGTGGGGTTGCAGGGAGAACGCTGCATACAGGCCGATCACTCCGAGCATCACGGATAGCGGACTTGGACTCAGCAGAGCGCTCAATAGCACCATGCAGGCAATGATGAATATCGACATGGCAAGCAACTGCAGGGCTAGTTGGGTAGGGTCCTGATGATGATCGGTATAATGATGCCATTGCCGTTGTAGCAGTTCGGTTGCGCGCTTGCCCATGACTTCTAGCCTCCCAAGGGTTATGGAAAGTCTAGGCCGCGCTGGGCAGTGCTGCTAATGAGGACCTTCTATTCCCCCGATAGCCCTATCTCGGGCAGACCGAAGAAGCGTCGGGCGCAGGCCGTGGTATGTGCGGCCAGAGACTGTTCCGATTCGCCTCTGTGCAGGGCGACCTCGCGCAGTACCTCGACGAGGAAGGCTGGTTCGTTGTGACCGCTCTTGGGTCTTGGGCGCAAGGTGCGAGGCAGCAGATAGGGGGCATCGCTTTCCAGCATCAGTCGCCCGACGGGGATTTCCCGGACCAGCGAGTGCAGGTGGGTACCGCGGCGCTCGTCGCAGATCCAGCCGGTGATGCCAATGTGCAGATCCAGGTCCAGATAGCCGAACAGGGCCTGTTTCTCCCCCGTGAAGCAGTGTACTACTGCCGCCGACAGGTGGTCGCGGTAGTTGCGGAGAATGGCCATCAGCCGCTGACTCGCTTCTCGCTCATGGAGAAAGACGGGTTTGCCGGTCTCTGCCGCCAGGGCAAGCTGCTCCTCCAGCACTTTTTCCTGCTGATCTCGTGGCGAGAAATCACGATTGAAATCAAGACCGCATTCGCCAACGGCGCGTATCCTGCCTTCGCTCAATAGGGCCCGGAGGTGGCGGGGGCTCTCCGCAGTCCAGCCCGAAGCTTCGTGGGGATGAACGCCGGCAGTAGCGAACAGCCGATCACCATGCTCGTCCAGTTGTTCGCATAGAGCCCGCGCTTGCTCGCTGTCGTCGAGATTGGTGCCCGTCAGTACCATTTGGACGACTCCCGCCCGGTGGGCACGGCTCAGCAGGGCTTCCCGCTCGGCGGCAAAGCCAGGATGCGTCAGATTGACGCCAATATCGATGAGTTCCATGAAAACCGTCTCGGAATTGATCGAAAGCAGCATAGCATTATCATTTTCGTCATAAATGTCCTTGAAGATCAGCAAATTAAAGAATGTGGCTTTGCTGGAGGAGAATAGCCTGTGCGATCCTTGACGCTTATGGCCGGAACTTCTTCTGATCTATGTGTTCTGAAACGGTTGATTAATATCGCAAATAGTTATTAATGGGAGAGCCGATGCTCCGTCGACTGCTATTTCTGTTGTGCCTGCTGACCCTGTTGCCGTTGCCGGCAGCGGCGCGTCTGGCCGGCCCGCAGGAAGCCTGGCACAACCCGGGGCAGATACGGGATCTGGCCCAGGTGCGCAGCAGTGGCGTACTTCGCGTGCTGGTCAATCAGAGCCGCAACAGCTCCGGGGAAGTGAAAGGGGAGCCGATCGGCATCGAATACCGCCGCCTGCGTGCCTTCGAGCAGTATCTCAACCGAACGGCGGACGATGGCAGCCAGCTGACCCTGAAGTTGATTCCCATGGCCAAGGATCAATTGCTCGCCGCGCTGCAGCGTGGCGAAGGGGATCTGGTGGCGCCTGGTGAAGTCGTCCCGCGGCATGGGCGAGGCGATATCAGTCCCAGTGCGCCGGTCATGGCCAATGTGCCGCTGGTTCTGGTCAGTCGGAAAGGTGCGCGTCGCTACCAGCGTCTGGAACAGCTATCCGGCAAGAGCTTGGCGCTACCAACCGGTAGCGCCGCTGGCGAGGTCATTCAGCAGATCAACGAACGCTTGGCCCAGCGCAAGCTGTCGCCGATTGCCATCGAATGGGTTGATCCCACTCTGGCAGTCGAGGACGTTCTGGAAATGGTGCATGCCGGCATCCTCCCGTTTTCCGTGGTGGAGCTGCCGATTGCCCAGCGCTGGGCCAAGGTGCTGCCCAATCTGCAGCTAGAGCAGGGGGTGGTCTTCTCCCGCGACGGCGATATGAGCTGGTTCGTCCGTCGCGATGCCACGAACCTGCGCGCGAGTATCGATCAGTTCCTCAAGACCTATCGCGCCCCATCCGATGCGGATGCGGCCTTCCAGCGTGTCTATCTTCCCCTGTACAAGGTGCACGATCCGTTGGCCAAGACCGCCCGCAAGCGCCTGGAGAGTGTCCGTCCGGTGTTGCAACGTTTCGCCGATCAGCATGAGTTCGACTGGCTGAATCTGGCTGCGGTGGCATTCAAGGAGTCCACGCTGAATCCGACCGCCCGAGGTACGGGCAGCGCCACCGGTCTGATGCAGATTACCCCGGCGACCGCCCGCAAGGTCGGCGTTGGCAATGTCCATCAGCTGGAAAACAACGTTCAGGCCAGTGCCAAGTATCTGGCATCTATTCGCCGCCAATACTTCAACAGCCCGCATTTCAATGAGCGGGAGCGGATGGCGTTCACCTTGGCGGCCTACAACATGGGGCCCGAGCGTGTGCAGCGACTACGCGCGGAAGCCCGGCGGCGGGGGCTGAATCCCAATCAGTGGTTCTTTCAGGTGGAGCGCATTGCGGCGGAGCAACTCGGCATGGGCGTGGTCAGCTACGTCAACAGCGTGAACAAATACTTCTTCGCATTCCATCGCGAGCGCAATGCTTTGGAGCAGAACCAGCGTGTTGCGAGCGCCAAGCGCTAATCCTCTTCCCTCCGCCCCAGAAGCCAGTGAAGCAAGGGTATGTACGCCATACCCCGCCCATCGTTGATCGACTGATAAAGAGCGAAGCGCTCGATCTGGCAAGCATAGGAAGGGGCCGATAAGCCCGGCCTGATCAGACAACGCCGGGCGAGAGTCACATGGGGCCAGAATTCCCGGGTATCCAGGGGGTAGCCGCAGGCGAGCAGTCCCTCTCTCAATTGGCTTTCTAAATCCAGTAGGGCCGAGGGCGGTGATGCCGGCCCCAGAGCAAGCAGGCCATGATGGCTGATGGTCAACCGGTCTAGCGTCAGACTGAATTGGCTCGCCTCGATGCGCGAGGCTATCTCGCTCAGTTCGGCTAGGCGGTCGGCAGGCTGATCGCCCAAGAAGGCCAGCGTCAAATGCAGATTGCTCGCCGCAACCGGCCTGCCTCGCAATGTCAGGCTATCTCTCCAGGCTGCGATGATTTCGGCTTGCCGATGTGGCAGAGGTATGCCGAAGAACAGGCGCAATCCCATGTAATCTCCCGATCTTTTGACCGAACGGAAAGTGTCCTTGTCCTTGACCGGCCCTCCTCTGGCTTCCTAGGCTACCCGGTAACAGCAAACCGAATGGCTATGCAGAGAGCGATGTCGATGAGCAGCGACCGTTTCCAGATTCGTCTGGCCCCCATTACCCCGGGATTGTTCCGTCGTAGGCCGAAAATCCTCCTGGGCGGCAACGATCGACAGAGTCTCATGCATTACCTTCGCGGCTGGCCTAGCCGGTGGGGGAGAAAGGATTCTTCCCTGATTCAGTTTGCTCGCGATCCCGAATCCATCGCAGACTTCCCGGCGGACAGCTTCGATCTGGCCGTCCTGGAGGCTCCGTCGGCCAATGCCGAGGAGGTCATCCACGAGCTGACCCGTATTGCCCGTCGGGGGCTGATAACACGCCGTTGCTGAAGAGACCCGATCAAGGGTAGTCGATGGCGACTACGTACCAGGTCTTCTCTCCGGTCGGCGTCGGCACTCGGACTTCGGCATCAAGTTCCTTGCCGATCAGGGATCTGGCGAGCGGTGAGTCGATGCTGATCATGTGCTGTTTCAGATCCAGCTCATCCGGCCCTACGATGCGGTAGCGGGACTGTTCTCCTTCCTCGTCCTCGAGGGTGACCCAGGCGCCGAAATAGACCTTGTTCGGATCGCTGGGGCGCTCGCTGACCACTTTCAGCTTCTCCAGCCGTTTGGTCAGGAAGCGGACACGGCTGTCGATTTCTCTCAGCATTTTCTTTCCGTAGGTGTACTCGGCGTTCTCCGAGCGGTCGCCCTGGGCGGCCGCCTCGCTGACCGCCTGGGTCACCTGAGGGCGGCGTACATGCCAGAGTTCGTGGAGCTCGGCACGCAGACGTGCTTCTCCTTCCGGTGTGATGAGAGGGGTTCCGGCAGAACGGGGAGGTCTATAACGGCTCATGATTCTCGCAATGTCGATATAGGACGTGATGGCATGGCAAGTGGAGTCAGCTTTCCCGCATTACCTGCAGTGGGCTGGCGTTAAGCGCCTGGCGGGTTCCCATCACTCCGGCCGTGCCCACCAGCAGGGCGCCCAGAACCGGTAGCAGCAGGAGCCAGGGATGGGGGTGCCAATCAAGGTCGAAGGCGAATCGATACAGCAGGGCACTGATGGTTTCGCAGCCGACTGCTGCCAGCAGGCCGCTGGCGGTGCCGAGCAAGGCGAACTCCAAGAGGCGGGCGTTGAGCAGTACTCGTCGTCGGGCACCCAGGGCGCGCAGCACGGCAGTCTGCTGGATCCGTTCATCGAGGGTCGATTGCAGTGCGGCGGACAGCACGCTGACGCCAGCCGCCAGGACGAACAGAAGAACGTACTCGATCGCCAATGTGACCTGGGCGAGGATGCTGCGCAACTGCTCCAGCAGCGCGTCGACTTGAAGCAGAGTGACGGCCGGAAAAGCTCGGGACAGCTCGACCAGTTCGTGATCTTTCCGCGGTGGCAGATAGAAGCTGGTCAAGTAGGTGATGGGTAAGTCTTCCAGGGTGCCGGGCTGGAAGATCATGTAGAAATTCGGTTGGAGGTTGTACCAGCTTACCGCTCTGAGGCTGCTGACCTGGGCGTCACGAACCAAGCCTCCAACGCTGAAGCTGAGTCGGTCGGCAAGTTTGAGACCCAGACTTTTGGCCAGTTCGGCCTCGACCGACACGCCGGGCAATTCGTTGCGGGGGATGGAGTCTCGAGTCCACCAGTGCCCCGCTGTCAGCCTGTTGTCAGGCGGCAACTGCTCGGCCCAAGCCAAGCTGAGATCTCGTTGGATGGCTCGTTCGCCTCGCGAGTCCTTGCTGACGATCTCCTGTACCGGCTGGCCGTTGATGGCAATCAGGCGGCCCGGGACCACCGGATAGAGCGGCGCCCGATGGGGAGATAGCCGGGCGAGGTGCTGCATGAAGAGATCCTTTTCTGCCGGCAGCACATTGAGGGCGAAGTGGTTAGGCGCCTGATCGGGCAATTGCTGCTGCCAGTTGTCTAGCAGCTCACCGCGAAGTAATGCGATCAGTGCCATCGCCAGAAGGATCAGGCCGAACGCCAGCGCCTGTCCAACTGCCGCCAGTGGATGGCGAAGTAATTGGCCGATCCCCAGACGCCAGACCAAAGGGGCTGCGGCCAGCAGGCGGCGCAATGTGCGCAATCCTAGCATCAGCAGCGAACCGAGCAGAAAGGTGGCCAGCAGGCCGCCACCGAGCAGTGCCAGAGTGAGCTTCAGATCTAGGCTCAGACGCCACATGATCAGTGCCAGCGCCAGCAGAGCGGCGCTATAGGATAGCCAGGCGCTGGGGGTAACCGTTGGCAGGTCGCGCCTCAGCACCCGCAGCGGCGGAGCACGGCCAAGCGCAACCAGCGGTGGCAGGGCAAAGCCAGCCAGGGCAACCAGGCCGGTGGCACATCCTGCGAGTGCCGGTGCGACGCCCGCGCCAGGCAATTCCGTCGGCAGCAGCTCGCGCAGCAGGTGGAGCAGTACCAGTTGTGCCAGCCAGCCGAGCGCAGCACCGAGAGCGCAGGCGAGCAGGCCTAGCATGAGCAATTGCAGGCCGAACACGGCGAGCGTCGCCCTGCGTGATAGCCCGAGGCAGCGCAGTAGGGCGCTGGCATCCTGACGCCGGTAGGCGAAGCGGGACGCAGAAAGGGCTACGGCCACTCCGGCGAGGAGCAGGGCCGCCAGGCTGGCAAGATTGAGATAGCGCTCGGCGCGTGCTAGTGCTCCCCCTATCTGCCGATTGCCGTCACGGGCATCCTCCAATCGTTGGTTCACCGAAAGGAGAGGTTCTATGCGCTGGCGATAGGTATGCAATGCCTCTTGACTGCCCTGCCACGAGTCGATGAACCGAACCCGGCTGCCAGGCTGTATCACTCGGGTGGACTCCAGATCGGCCAGATGCATCAGTACGTGGGGCGTGAAGCTGTAGAAATTGCCGGCGCGATCTGGCTCCTGGGTCAGTACCCGTGTCAGGCGAAGGCTCTTCTCGCCTATATCGATGTTGTCGCCGACCTTGAGGTTCAGGGCGGCGAGCAGACGCGCTTCAGCCCAGACTTCCCCGGGGGCTGGGCCATCCCTTGGAGCGTCACCTTGATAGGGCTCGGCAGCGCTCCTGAGTTCCCCTCTCAGTGGGTAGGCATTATCGGCAGCCTTGACGCTGGTCAGCTGGATCCCTTCGTCCGTGGTAATCACGCTGGAGAACTCGACCTGGCTGGAGTGTCGCAGACCCAGGTCGATGCCTGCCCGGATTTGTTCCGGCACTGCCGGAGTGCTGCCGCTCAGGCGCAGATCGGCACCGAGAAGGTCACTGGCGCGCGATAGCATGGTGCCGTTCAGGCGTGCGCTGAAATAGCCGATAGCCGTGGTTGCCGCTACGGCTATCAAGAGCGCGGCAAGCAGTACCCGCAACTCTCCCGCGCGGGCGTCTCGTACCAGTTGGCAGGCGGCCAGTATCAGCAGGCGGAGAAAGGGGAGCTGCACGGGTGGCTCCGGTTTTCGATGAGGTGACCGTCCTCCAGACGGATCAGCCGCTTGCAACGCTGGGCCAGGCGTTCGTCATGGGTAACCAGGACTAGGGTCGTACCTCGCTCCTGGTTGAGGGCGAAGAGTAAGTCGCTGATGTGCTGTCCAGTATGGCTATTGAGGTTGCCGGTTGGCTCGTCGGCGAAAAGGACGTCAGGCTCGGCGGCAAAGGCACGGGCTATTGCGACCCGCTGCTGTTCGCCGCCGGAGAGTTGACGGGGATAGTGCAATAGACGCCGACCGAGGCCGACTCGCTCCAGCAATTGTCTGGCGCGATCACGCGCATCGTGTCGGCCCTCCAGCTCCAGGGGCAGCATGACGTTTTCCAGAGCATCGAGATTGTCGAGCAATTGGAATGACTGGAAGACGAAGCCGACATGCTCGGCGCGTATCCGAGCCCGTTGGTCCTCATCCAGGCTGGCCAGATCATGCCCCATCAGACATATCTGACCGGAACTGGGCAAGTCGAGGCCGGCGAGCAGACCGAGGAGGGTGGATTTGCCCGAGCCCGAACTGCCGACGATGGCCAGGCTGGTACCCCGGGCGAGTTCCAGATCGAGCTCCTGCAGAATGGTCAGCGTGCCTTCCGTGCTGGAAACCACTTTGCTAAGGTTTCGCGCAACGAGGATGCTTGAACTCATGGGGAATCCGATGCGTGGTTGGTTGCTGGGCGGTGCTCTGGCATCGCTGCTCTGGGTACAGGGCGCCTTGGCGGATACCCTGCTGGTCGTCGGTGATAGTATCAGCGCCGCTTTCGGCCTGGAAACCGGCCAGGGGTGGGTCGCTCTGCTGGAGAGGCGCCTTGTCGAGCGAGGGCTGCAGTACCAGGTGGTGAACGCTTCCATCAGCGGCGATACCAGCGCGGGCGGTCTGGCACGTCTTCCAGCTTTGCTGGCCAACCATCATCCGCAGCTGGTGATCATCGAGCTGGGTGGCAATGATGGTTTGCGAGGGCAGTCGCCAGCTCAGCTGCAGCGGAATCTGGCAGCGATGATCGATCGCTCGCGCACAGCCGGCGCACGGGTCATGCTCTTGGGAGTGCAACTACCGCCCAATTATGGCCCACGCTACAACCAAACTTTCGCGCGTGTCTACACATCTCTCGCTGAGGAAAAGCAGGTTCCCGTGGTGCCGTTCTTTCTGGAAGGCGTCGGTGGCGTGCCGGGAATGATGCAGCCGGATGGAATACATCCCGCCGCGACTGCTCAGGTCAAAATGCTGGATAACGTCTGGCCCATCCTGGAGCCCCTGCTTTAAGAACGGGGATCGGGCTTTTCCAGCAGAGCCCTTTCGGCTAAGGTTGCGCCCCCGTTTTGGAGCCTTAGATGCCGCGTTCCTCCTGGTCCTTGCATGCCTATTATTTGATCGAGCCTGATGAGCAGCTCGATCTGTTCGCCTGCCGTGAAGTGCTCTTTCATCTTGTCGGCCGTCAATTGGAGTTGGGTGGCCAAGCCGACCGAACCCTGTGCGGAGGTTTGTTACCGGCCCAGCCACGCTGGGTCGAATTGAGCCGAGACAGATTGCGCGATAGGCGGCTCTGTCCAGCATGCCGCGCCGCGCTGGAGGCACAGCGGCGCGGAGATTGTCTCGGCTGGTCGATTCCCTGGGTTCTTGGTTAAATGGGCCAATGCTGTACAATCTGCAATTTTTAGTGTCCTGCCCACGCCAAGGATTGTCCAAATGTTCCCGCGTGTTCGTGTCGTTGCTGGCTCTCTTTCTCTTTGCGCGCTGATTCTCAGTGCTCCCTCATCCGCGCTCGAATTCCCTCTGCCCCCGCCGGGCGAGGATGTCATCGGCGAGGTGCGCGTTATCAAGGCGCAGTACGAGGACACCTTTGCCGACATCGCCACGGCTAACGATCTTGGTTACTCGGAGATGGTATCGGCTAACCCCGGTGTCGATCCTTGGTTGCCTGGGGCCGGTACCGAGATCATTCTTCCGACACGATACATTCTGCCTCCCGGTCCGCGGGAAGGGGTCGTAATCAATCTGGCCGAGTACCGGATGTATTACTTCCCCAAAGACAAGAACGTGGTTTACACCTACCCTCTGGGAGTCGGACGCGAGGGATGGGGCTCGCCTCTCGGTGAGACCAAGGTCACCGGCAAGGTGGAGAACCCCGCTTGGTATCCGCCGGCCTCGATTCGCAAGGAGCATGCAGAAAACGGAGATCCTCTACCGACCGTGATCCCGCCGGGACCTGACAATCCTCTGGGGCCGGTCAAGATGACCCTTGGCTTCAATGGATATCTGATCCATGGCTCAAACAAGAAGTTCGGCATCGGTATGCAGGTCAGTCATGGCTGTTTCCGTATGTTGAATAACAATGCCGTGGAGCTCGCGAAAATGATTCCCGTGGGGACCAAAGTGAGAATCATCGATGAGCCCTATAAGTTCGGGGTCTCGGAAGGGAAAGTTTATCTGGAGGTGCATCCTCCTCTGCGGGAGCAGGACAAAGCCAATTCGGTGGTGGACAAGCATGCCGCGTTGGTCAACAAATTGCTGAAGAGCAATCTGCCGGATCAGCGGCGCCTGGATTGGGAGGTGGTGCGCGAAGTCGTAGCTGCCGAAGACGGATTGCCTGTGGATGTGACCGGTCCCGATTCCGGGATAGCCAGTAGCCCTGTAACGGAGTTCTAATCACTTTCCTGTTCTTCCGGAGAGGGCTCCAGCCTTCTTCGGTTCTTCAGTGGTTGCAGTAATCAGTAGGCAATAAAAAAGCCGACCCTATCGGGTCGGCTTTTTTCGTCTCGGAAGAGACAATTATTTGCGGCTGGCTTTTTCCAGCATGCGCAGGGCGCGCTCGTTGGCTTCGTCAGCAGTTTGCTGAGCGTTTTGAGCGGCAGCCAGAGCTTCGTCAGCTTTGCGGTAGGCTTCGTCAGCACGAGCCTGAGCGCGAGCAGCTGCATCTTCGGTTGCAGTGATGCGAGCTTCGGTTTCTTTGGAGGCGCTGCTGCAGCCGGTAGCCAGGATGGCGGCCAGAGTCAGAGCAGAAATTTTCAGAACGTTGTTCATCATAATCCCCTTTTAAGGTGGGCTTTCAATTAAAAAAGCAATTTCCCATGGGTGGGAAATTAGCCGAGCTACATAGTACCTATAACTTTTAGTAAGTAAACTGAGTCGGAGCACGAGGCGGCTGTTTTTTTCTCTCCGAAGCGGAATTTCTTCTATTTTGTATAAAAAATATCCAAATTCTCAGTTGCTTAGAGGCCTATGAAGCTTTGCGCGTCAGTAATAACCCTGCTGCTCATCAGTTCATCGGGCATATTGCATAAAGGCGTGCTACACAAAAAGCGTAATGTTTTGCAAGTTGTGGGGAAGGGATGTGCAGACTGTTCCATCCTATTGTAAAGAACGCTAAGGTACGGGCATATCAGGATCTGTAGAGGGAGACGTGATGAGCGAGGCGTTATCCATCCATCATGACCGGGCAGGGCATCAATTCGAAGCTGTGGTGGACGGGCATCGCGCCTATCTGGCCTATATGGATCTGGGCAAGCAGACTCTGGATATCTATCGCACTTACGTGCCGATTTCGCTGCGTGGCCGAGGAATAGCGGCGGCCTTGGCGGCGGAGGCTTTGGATTATGCGGAACGTATGGGCTATACGGTGATTCCTTCCTGTTCCTATGTAGAGCGCTATATCGAGCGTCAGCAACGGGAAGCTCAGAAGGGTTGTTAAAGCAAAACGCCGGGTATACCCGGCGTTTTGCTTTTGATGTCAGATTTTCTGGCGTTTGGGCAAGATGTCCTTGATCTTGTCATGCATGCTGCGCACCGCTTTGACGGTGGTATCCCAATCGATGCAGGCGTCAGTGACCGAGACACCGTATTTCAGATCGTCCAAGTTGCTCGGGATCGACTGGTTGCCCCAGTCGAGATTGCTTTCCACCATCAGGCCGACGATGGAGGTATTGCCCTCGATGATCTGGTTCGCAATATTGTCGATAACGAGGGACTGCAGAGACGGATCCTTGTTGGAGTTGGCGTGGCTGCAGTCCACCATGATATTGGGGCGTATGCCGGCTTTTCTCAGTTCCTGTTCGCACAGAGCGACACTCACCGAGTCGTAATTCGGTTTGCCGTTGCCGCCGCGCAGGACCACATGTCCATAGGCATTGCCGCGAGTGGTAACGATGGAGACGCTACCCTGCTGGTTGATGCCGAGGAAGCGGTGCGGCCTGGATACGGACTGCAGTGCATTGATGGCTACGGTCAGGCTGCCATCGGTGCCATTCTTGAAGCCGACGGCCGAGGACAGGCCGGAAGCCATCTCCCGGTGTGTCTGGGACTCCGTGGTGCGTGCGCCAATCGCGGACCAACTGAACAGATCCTGAAGGTATTGCGGGGAGATCGGGTCCAAAGCTTCGCCGGCGGTCGGTAAACCCATTTCGGCCAGATCCAGCAGCAACTGGCGACCTATATGTAGACCGTCCTGCATCTTGAACGAGTCATCCAAGTATGGGTCGTTGATCAGCCCTTTCCAACCAACGGTGGTGCGCGGCTTCTCGAAATAGACCCGCATCACTAGGAAGAGGCTGTCGGAGACTTCTTCTGCCAGGACCTTCAGGCGCTCCGCATACTCGTGCGCTGCCTTGACGTCATGGATCGAGCAGGGGCCGACGACGACGAAAAGTCGATGGTCCTTGCCATCGAGAATGTTGCAGATCACCTCACGGCCATGGGCTACGGTGCGCATGGCTGCGTCGGTCAGCGGAATTTCACGCTTGAGCGCTTCCGGAGTGATCAGTGGGTCATTGGATACGACATTGAGATCGTTGATTGGTAAATCGGCCATCAGGGTACTCGGTAAGTCACAGCATCCGCCGCCAGCATCCTGCGCAGTGGACCACTGAAAGTGAGGCATCGGTGAGGCTAGCACCTTAACGCGTAATGCGCGACGCCGACAATGGGCATTTCTAACGCAGGCGGAGTGCGCCTGCGTCAGATGGGCATGGCGAATTCGGCGGCGTGTTGTGCGACCCACTCTTGGGCGACAGACTCGATGGGCAAGCGTTCGCCCAGCGCCCTCTCGCGTTGGCGGCGATAATGCTCAATCTGGCAGATCTGCTCGGTCATGCGGGCGCGGAACTGGGTTTCCTCGTCGAGAAAGGCCACGCCAGTCAGATAGCCCTGTTGCACCTTGTGACACCAGATCACGACGCCCAGGTAACGGGCTTGTTCGCCCAGCACGGGGATTTGCAGCTCCACCGAGCAGCCGAATCGATAACTTCGCAAGGCAAAGCAGGCCAGACCACTGCGACTGACACTATGCAGCCAGTGTCGGGGCAGGGATCCCTGCTTGCGCCGGATCAGCTTCACCGGCATGTCGCTCGGATGGCGAAAGAATCGGATGGGGGGTGGAACTGAGGGCTGCCAGTCCGCAGCCGGCATTCGCACGATTATCGCCGAGTCCGGTTGTTGATTGTAGGTCGGGGCAGATGGCTCTGTTCTCGCGTGCTCGAACATAGGATGCTCCCGTTTGCAGGGTGGACTTACCTATATGGACCTGCGGATTGGTCGATTTGTTGTATCTGACACGGACACACGGTGCCTGTGCCTGGATAGGCGGTCTGATGGAGGTGCGGACCCCGGCACCTGATTTCCCGCTTGCCTCGCAAGTAGCATTTCTCCCTTTCGAGCCAGCATAGACAAGGCTGTTCCAGCTGAAGAGTGGATGCAGAAAAGCAAAAAGTGTCTAGCTTTATTCAATGAACTATCAATAATAGTTATAAGGCAGCCAGTACTGCTATTTTGCGCTTTGAGGGGGGGTTATGAAGCTTCAGCAACTGCGTTACATATGGGAAGTGGCTCATCACGACCTCAATGTTTCTGCCACCGCGCAAAGTCTGTACACCTCGCAACCCGGTATCAGCAAGCAGATCCGCCTCCTCGAAGACGAGCTGGGGGTAGAGGTGTTCGCTCGGAGTGGGAAGCATCTGACCCGGGTGACGCCGGCAGGTGAGCGGATCATCACGACCGCCGGTGAGATCCTGCGCAAGGTGGAGAGCATCAAACAGATCGCCCAGGAATTCTCCAACGAGAAAAAGGGCACGCTATCCATCGCCACGACCCACACTCAGGCCCGCTATGCGTTGCCCAAGGTGATCAGTTCCTTCATCAAGCAGTACCCGGACGTCGCCTTGCACATGCATCAGGGCACGCCGATGCAGATCGCCGAAATGGCTGCCGACGGAACGGTCGATTTTGCGATTGCCACCGAAGGGCTCGAATTGTTCAGCGATCTGATCATGATGCCCTGTTATCGCTGGAACCGGTGTGTGGTGGTGCCTCATGGTCATCCTTTGACCAAATTGCCCAAATTGACGCTGGAAGCGGTGGCGGAATACCCGATCGTGACCTACGTCTTCGGTTTCACCGGGCGTTCCAAGTTGGACGAGGCTTTCAGCAATCGCGGCCTGGTGCCGAAGGTGGTGTTCACCGCCGCTGATGCCGACGTCATCAAGACTTACGTGCGGCTCGGGCTCGGCGTGGGGATCGTGGCGCGGATGGCCGTGGATGAGAAACTCGATAGCGATCTGGTGGCCCTGGACGCCAGTGATCTATTCGCTTCCAGCGTAACCAAGATTGGTTTCCGGCGGGGGACTTTCCTGCGTGGATTCATGTGCGACTTCATCCAGCAGTTTGCCCCGCACCTCACGCGCGACGTTTTGACCAAGGCCATGCAGTGTCATAACAAGGCCGAGCTGGACGAGCTTTTCGAGGGCGTGGAGCTGCCGGTTTATTGAGGCTCGGCTAAGCCCGGCGACTGAGTGGGGCCGCTCGCTTCAGCGAGCGGCCTGCGCTCTCTCCCGGAGGATGAAACTCAGCCCTTGGCAATCAGATTGCCGGCATGCAGGCCGCACTCCTTGTGTGCTTCTTCTTCCCACCACCAGCGACCTTCGCGCTCGTGCTGGTTGGGCAGTACCGGGCGGGTGCAGGGTTCGCAGCCGATGCTGATATAGCCTCGCTCGTGCAGGGCGTTATAGGGGATTTCCAGCATACGGATATAGCCCCACACTTCCTCGCTGGTCATCTGCGCGAGAGGATTGAATTTGTACAGAGGCTTATCCGGTTGCGAGAACGCACTATCCAGCTCGATGACGGCGACCTGGCTGCGCGTTCCCGGGCTCTGGTCGCGCCGTTGCCCCGTTGCCCAGGCGCCGATGGTGGACAGCTTGCGTTTGAGCGGCTCGATCTTGCGGATCCCGCAGCACTCGCCATGGCCATCCTTATAGAAGCTGAACAGGCCTTTTTCCGTGGCCAGAGGTTGGAGCAAGGCGGGGTCCGGAGAGAGAATTTCGATGGTCAGGCCGTAATGCTCGCGAACTCGCTCGATGAAGCGATAGGTTTCGGCATGGAGACGGCCGGTGTCCAGGCTGAAGACCTTCACGTTCTTGTTCAGCTTCCAGGCCATGTCCACCAAGACCACATCTTCGGCTCCGCTGAAGGAAATCCATAGGTCGTCGCCAAACTGCTCGAAAGCGAACTCCAGGATTTCCTGGGGCGATTTGCCAGCATAGGCAGTCGCCAGTTCAGTGGCATTCAAGGCTTGATTCATCGGGCTGACTTCCTTTGGCACGCAGATTGTTCAGAGCCGCGGATGTTAGCAAAGTGGGAATTATGCCGCTAAATAGCCAATTATGAGTCGATAGTTCTATTTCGTTATAAAGGTTTCTCAAGGCCTTCCAGCGTATCCATGAGGGTTTTCACCTTGGTAATGGATTCCTGGTATTCCGCCTCCCAGTCCGAGTCGGCGACGATGCCGCCGCCCCCCCAGCAGCTGACCTTGCCATCCTTGACCAGTAGGGTGCGGATGGTGATTGAGCTGTCCATCTCCCCTCGGACGTCCAGATAGAACAGCGAGCCGCAGTAGATGGATCGGCGTGTCGGTTCCAGCTCGTCGATTATCTGCATGGCGCGGATTTTCGGTGCACCGGTAATCGAACCGCCCGGAAAGCTGCCGGCGATCAGGTCCAGCGCGTCCTTGCCGCTGTCGAGGGTCCCGACAACCGAACTGACCAGATGATGGACGTTCGGGTAGCTCTCCAAGGCGAAGAGCTCGGGTACCCGGACCGTCCCGGCCCGGCAGCTACGGCTGAGATCGTTGCGTAACAGATCGACGATCATCAGGTTTTCCGCTCTGTCTTTGCTGCTACCGAGAAGCTCGTCGGCGAATGCCTGGTCCTCTTGGGCGGTGCGCCCGCGCGGGCGGGTGCCCTTGATCGGCCGGGTTTCGACCTGGCCGCGGCTGACGCGCATGAAGCGCTCGGGTGACAGGCTGAGGATGGCGCTGCCATCGCCCAGGCTCTGGAAGCCGGCGAAGGGAGTAGGGCAGGCGTTGCGCAGAGCCAGATAGGCGGCCAAGGGGGCACCCTGGCAGGTGGCCTGAAAGCGCTGGGTGAAGTTCACCTGGTAGCAGTCCCCGGCCCGGATATAGGCCTGAATGAGTTCGATGGCCTGGCGATAGCGACCGCGCTCCAGGTCTGCGGTGAAAGTGGCGGTCAATCGGAAGGGAGCGTCGGGAGCAGTGGGGGTATCTCGACTGTCGCTGAACAGCAGCCGTAGGCGTTCCCGCTCTTTCTCGTCCAGTTTCGGGTGGAAGACCAGTTGAGTGGTTTGGCGCTGGTGATCGCTGATGAGCGCCCAGGCATAGAGGCCCACGCAGGCATCGGCCAAACCGAGGTCGTCTGCCGCATTGGCGCTCAGGCATTCGAGGCGCCGGCCGAAGTCATACGAGAGGTAACCCATCAGTCCTCCGGCGAAAGGCAGCTCTCCCATAGCCTCATGTTCGTCCGAGCCCATGTCTTCGATAGCGAGGCGCAAGCGCTGGAGAAATTCCTGGCCGGACTCCCCGGGGGTAGGGGTGAATTGAGCGATCGGCCAGGCGCTGAGGAGGTCGTAGCGCCCCCGCTGGGCTGTCGGTCGGCCACTGTCGAAGAGGATCGCGCCGGGGGCATGGCGGATGCGCTCGAAATACGGGGTGGGGTTGGGATTATAGGGAATAGGGTGGATGAGACTGCTGGTGGGCATTGGCGTATACGGAAATGAGGATTGGCCGATTGTAGATCGGATAAGCGCGAGCCGGGAGCCTGCGAGCCCTGAATGTGAGGATGGGAATTGTGCGGGGGCAGGCTCACCTTCGATGAGCCTGCGAGGGGGAGTCAGCTGGCGGGGGAGGTTGGTACGTGGCCGAACTGCTGCTGGGAAAAGCGGACGCGCTCTTCCGGGGTTTCCTTGATGTCCTGTTTAGCCAGCTCTTCCAGGCGGGCCTCCACCGCATGGGTTCGAAGCGCCAGGCCGCAGTTGTTGGCGATCTGGATATTGAGACCGGGACGGGCGTTGAGCTCGAGGATGAGAGGGCCCTTGTCCTTGTCTAGTACCATGTCGACGCCGATATAGCCGAGGCCGCAGAGCTCATAGCAGCCGGCTGCCAGCTTCATGAAGCCGTCCCAGTTGGGCAACTGAACGCCGTCCACCGCGTTGGTGGTGTCCGGGTGCTTGGCGATCTTCTGGTTCAGCCAGGTGCCGCGCAGCGTTATGCCGGTGGCCAGGTCGACCCCTACGCCGATCGCGCCCTGGTGCAGGTTGGCTTTGCCATTGGACTGACGGGTCGGCAGACGCAGCATGCCCATCACCGGGTAGCCCATCAGGACGATGATGCGGATGTCCGGTACCCCTTCGTAGCTGATGCTCTTGAAGATCGGGTCCGGGGTCACCCGGTATTCGATCAGTGCTCGGTCGCGCCCGCCGCCCAATGAATAGAGGCCGGAAAGAATGCTGGAGATCTGCTGTTCGATCTCCTCGTGGCTGATGATCTTGCCGGAAACGGTTTTGAAGCGACCCTCGAAGCGGTCGGCGATGACGAGAATGCCGTCGCCGCCGGCGCCCTGCGCCGGCTTGATCACGAAGTCGTTGTGGTCGGCGATGATCTCGTCGAGCTTGTCGATTTCCTTCTCGGTCGAGATGATCCCGTACATCTCCGGCACGTGGATGCCGGCCTTGATGGCGCGCTCCTTGGTCAGGATCTTGTCATCCACTATCGGGTACAGGCTGCGCTTGTTGTACTTCAGCACGTAGTCCGCATTGCGCCGGTTGATGCCCATGATGCCCTTGGCTTCCAGGGCCTTCCAGGTCTTCCAGAGGTTCATCATCGGCTCAGTCCTTCAGGAAGGCTTTGAAGCGGAACAGCTCGGTCAGACGGTAGCCGCGGTAGCGACCCATCGCCAGCATGAAGCCCACCAGAATCAGCAGCACGGTCGGGAAGGTGAACACGAAGTAGGTCAGCTGGGGGATGTTCATCAGCATGTGGGCCAGCGAGGCGGCGATGAGGGTGCCCAGTGCCACCTTGAAAGCATGGCCGCCGCCACGCTCTTCCCAGGTGATCGACAGGCGTTCGATGGTCATGGTCAGGATCACCATCGGGAACAGGGCTACCGACAGGCCGCGCTCGAGGCCGAGCTTGTGGCTCAGCAGGCTGATGACCGCGATCAGCACCACGACGAAGGTCAATACCACGGACAGGCGCGGCAGCATCTGCAGCTTGAGGTGCTCCAGATAGGAGCGCAGCGACAGGCCGAGGGCGGTGATCAGGGTGAACAGGATGATGCCGAAGCCGACCTGGGTTTCACGGAACGCCAGGGCAATCAGCACCGGCGTGAAGGTCCCTAGGGTCTGGATGCCGATCAGGTTGCGCAGAATCAGGATCACCAATACGCCGATGGGGATCATGATCATGATCTGGTAGGTCTGCTGGGTTTCCAGTGGTAGTCCATAGAGGGTGTATTCGAGGAAGTCCGCATCGGTGTTCTGGTCGGTCATCTTGGCCAGACCGATGGCGTTCATCTCGCTGTTGTTGAGGGTGAAGCTGACCTGGGCCGACTTGCCCCCTTCGACGCTCACCAGGGGCTCATCACCGGTCCACCAGATCAGGCGGTCGGCTGGCAGGCCTTGTTCGCCGGTGTCGGGATTGAAATACAGCCACTTCTGCCCGTTGAAGCTGCGCAGCCAGAGCTCGGGGCGGACGGCCTGATCGGCGATCAGGCGCAGGGTATGCACGCGCTCCATCGGTACGTGAGCGATGGACAGCAGCAGTTCGATGATCCGGGCCTTGTTGCCGGTGGAGGTGTCGCCTGCCATCAGCAGCTTGACGTTGTCGTCGTTGAGGTTGTTGACGCGCTTGATCGCCTCGCTGATGAAGGTTTCCACGTCCGCCGAATGTTCGCGGATCGGTGCCAGCAAGGCTTCGGCAGCGACCTTCTCGGCCCCTTCGAGCGGAATGCTCTCGCGGAACATGGGGCCTTCGGGCTTGGGTTGATCGCCGCTGTAGCGCTTGGTCAGCGCCAGGCGGTAGTAGAGGGTCTGCTCGCCCTTGGCGCGCCGGGCCGACCAGGTTACCCGGCGGTTGCCCTCCACCTGGTTGACGCTCACGCCGTAGTTGTTCGAAATGAAGCTCTCGTTGAGGCTGACGTAGTCCTGGGTCAGCGGCGGAACGAACATCTGAACCTTCACGGGCTCGCGCGGATTGGCCTGAAACTCGACGCGAGCGTCGATGTTCCACAGGTCGTCGGTCTCATCCTCGGTGACCGGAATGCCCAGGACGAAGATCTGATAGGCCGTGACCAGAACACCCAGGCTGACCAGCAGGATGATCAGGATTTTCAGATGAAGGTTGAGAGCGCGCATGCGTATTACTCGGCGGGGTTTGCGTCTGTGGCGCAGTCGGGTTTGCCCGCTGCGTATTTAATGCTCGGATCGACCAGGGCACCGAAGAGGCTGAGCGCGTCGGAGCCGATCAAAAGCGGGTATTGGAAGGCGCTGCGGTCGGTCAGGTTCACCTCGATGCTGCGCAGGCGTTTGCCCATGCATACGTCGAGCTTTATGACCGGGCGGGCCGTGTAGGTCTTGTCCTCTTCCGGGTCATAGTCGCCGGAGCGACGCTTTATCTTGCTGATGCGTGCCAGCGGACGCTCGATGGGGTGCGTCTTCTTGTCATCGATGGCCAGATAGAATCGAACCCAGTTTTGGCCGTCTCGCTTGAAGCGCTTGATGTCGCGTGCGCTGAGCGAGGCGGTTTGGGCTCCCGTATCCAGCTTCGCTGTGACCGCCTGGCTCAATTCGGGCAGCCAGACCTGTTCGTTCAATCCGTAGGTGGCCTTCTCGCCGGCGTGGGGTAGGCCGGGCATGAGCAGCAGGCAGGCGAGCAATGCTGTGAGCTGGAATCTCATAAGTCCTGTAGGCGTGTCGCTATCAGCAGGCCAGGCCTATCTATGTCGGACGGATCCAGCAGCCTGGCACGATGGTTCTGGCCAGTACGTGCGGCCGGCATTCTAGCACGGCTTTTATTGGACGAAAGGTTAGTGCCCGATTTACGTGACGCGTCTGTGAAGAGGTTATAGTGTCGACAATCCATCTGGAATCGTTTGACAGTTTAAGCCTTATATCCTAATTTCTGGTCAGTGACTTTCAGAAGTGTCGACAATATGCGCGAAGCCACCATTTCGCCAAGTTTACTGCAGCATGACTCCGAAACGCTCTCGGAACATGTCTTCCGCTGTATCCAGGCCGCGATAGTGCGGGGGGAGATCGCTCCGGGCAGCAAGATCTCCGAACCCGAACTGGCTCGCACCTACGGCATCAGCCGTGGTCCCTTGCGCGAGGCCATACACCGCCTGGAAGGGCAGAAACTGCTGGTGCGGGTGCCGCATGTGGGCGCCAGGGTGGTTTCTCTCAGTCCTCAGGAACTGATTGAGCTGTACGAAATCCGCGAGTCCCTGGAGGGCATGGCATGCCGGCTGGCTGCCGAGCGGATGGGGCTGGCCGAGCTGGACGAGCTGCGCAGGGTGCTAGATACCCATGAGCGGGACGAGGCCTTCCAGGCCGGTCGCGGCTACTACCAGCAGGAAGGCGACTTCGATTTCCATTACCGGATCATCCAGGGCAGCGGCAACCAGACGCTGGTGCGCATGCTTTGCGGAGAGATGTATCAACTGGTGCGCATGTATCGCATCCAGTTCTCCTCCACGCCCAATCGGCCTCGCCAGGCCTTCCACGAACATCACCGAATTCTCGATGCCATCGCCGACCGTGACGGCGAACTGGCCGAGCTCCTGATGCGGCGGCACATCGCCGCCTCCAAACGCAACATCGCGCGCCACTTCCAGGGCGCCTCTACCCAGACCGCCACGCAATGAGGTAAGTCATGACCAAGAAGACTCCCGGCCAGCTGTTCCGCGAAGCCATCGCCAACGAGCATCCGCTGCAAGTGATCGGCGCGATCAACGCCAACCACGCGCTGCTGGCCAAACGCGCCGGTTTCAAGGCGATCTACCTGTCCGGTGGCGGTGTGGCCGCTGGCTCACTGGGTCTGCCTGACCTGGGCATCAACACCCTGGACGACGTGCTGACCGACGTGCGCCGCATCACCGACGTCTGCGACCTGCCGCTGCTGGTGGACATCGACACCGGCTTCGGTCCCAGCGCCTTCAACATCGAGCGTACCGTCAAGAGCCTGATCAAGGCCGGCGCCGCTGCCGCCCACATCGAGGACCAGGTCGGCGCCAAGCGTTGCGGCCACCGTCCGGGCAAGGAAATCGTCTCCTGCGAGGAGATGGTCGATCGCGTCAAGGCTGCTGCCGGCGCCAAGACCGATCCGGACTTCTTCCTGATCGCGCGTACCGACGCCATCCAGGCCGAGGGCGTGGACGCCGCCATCGAGCGCTGCCAGCGCTACGTCGAGGCCGGTGCCGACGGCATCTTCGCCGAGGCGGCCTACGACCTGCCGACCTACAAGCGCTTCGTCGATGCACTGCAGGTGCCGGTGCTGGCCAACATCACCGAGTTCGGTGCCACCCCGCTGTTCTCGCGCGACGAGCTGGCCTCGGTCGGCGTGGCCGTCCAGCTCTATCCGCTGTCCGCCTTCCGTGCCGCCAACAAGGCTGCCGAAGCCGTCTACACCTCGATCCGCCAGAACGGCCATCAGAAGGAAGTCGTCGATCTGATGCAGACCCGCGCGGAGCTGTACGATCGCATCGGTTACCACGCCTTTGAGCAGAAGCTCGACGCGCTGTTTGCAGCCAAGAAATGACCGACACCCGGGCCGGCCTGTGCAGGGCCGGCTCCGGGTACAGAACAAGAGAAACACTCAACCGGATTTAGGAGAACCGAGCGATGAGCTCTACCGCAGAAACCACCACCGTCGGCTTCAAGCCGAAGAAGTCCGTGGCCCTGAGTGGCACCGCCGCAGGCAACACCGCCCTGTGTACCGTTGGTCGCAGCGGCAATGACCTGCACTACCGCGGCTATGACATCCTTGATGTCGCCACCACCTGCGAATTCGAAGAGATCGCCCACCTGCTGGTGCACGGCAAGCTGCCGACCGTGCCGGAGCTGGCGGCCTACAAGGCCAAGCTCAAGTCCCTGCGCGGCCTGCCGGCCGGCGTGAAGGCAGCCCTCGAGCAGCTGCCACCCTCGGCCCACCCGATGGACGTGATGCGTACCGGCGTGTCCGTGCTCGGCTGCCTGTCGCCGGAGAAGGACGACCACAACCATCCGGGCGCCCGCGACATCGCCGACAAGCTGATGGCTTCCCTGGGCTCCATGCTGCTGTACTGGTACCACTTCAGCCACAACGGCAAGCGCATCGAAGTGGAAACCGACGACGACTCCATCGGCGGCCACTTCCTGCATCTGCTGCACGGCGAGAAGCCGCGCGACTCCTGGGTCCGCGCCATGCACACCTCGCTGATCCTCTACGCGGAGCACGAGTTCAATGCTTCGACCTTCACCTCCCGTGTGATCGCCGGCACCGGCTCCGACATGTTCTCCTGCATCACCGGCGCCATCGGCGCCCTGCGTGGTCCTAAGCACGGCGGTGCCAACGAGGTGGCCTTCGAGATCCAGAAACGCTACGACAACCCGGAAGAGGCCGAGGCCGACATCCGTACCCGCGTCGAGCGCAAGGAAGTCGTGATCGGCTTCGGTCACCCGGTGTACACCGTCGCCGACCCGCGCAACAAGGTGATCAAGGAAGTCGCTCGCGAACTCAGCGTCGAGCAGAACAACACCAAGATGTACGACATCGCCGAGCGTCTCGAGAGCGTGATGTGGGACATCAAGAAGATGTTCCCCAACCTCGACTGGTTCAGCGCCGTCAGCTACCACATGATGGGCGTGCCCACCGCCATGTTCACTCCGCTGTTCGTGATCGCTCGTACTTCCGGCTGGTCGTCGCATGTCATCGAGCAGCGCGTCGACGGCAAGATCATTCGCCCGAGCGCCAACTACGTCGGTCCGGAAAACCTCAAATTCGTCCCGCTCCGGGAGCGTCAGTAACATGAATAGCCAATACCGCAAGCATCTGCCGGGCACCCAGCTGGACTACTTCGATACCCGCGAAGCGGTCGAGGCCATCCAGCCCGGCGCCTACGACAAGCTGCCCTACACTTCCCGCGTGCTGGCCGAGCAGCTGGTGCGCCGCTGCGAGCCGGCCGCGCTGACCGACTCGCTGAAGCAGATGATCGAGCGCAAGCGCGACCTGGACTTCCCGTGGTACCCGGCCCGTGTGGTCTGCCATGACATCCTCGGCCAGACCGCGCTGGTCGACCTGGCCGGTCTGCGCGACGCCATCGCCGAGCAGGGTGGCGACCCGTCGAAGGTCAACCCGGTGGTGCCGACCCAACTGATCGTCGACCACTCGCTGGCCGTGGAAGCGCCGGGCTTCGATCCGGATGCCTTCGAGAAGAACCGTGCCATCGAGGATCGCCGTAACGCCGACCGCTTCGACTTCATCAACTGGACTCGCACCGCGTTCAAGAACGTCGACGTGATTCCGGCCGGCAACGGCATCATGCACCAGATCAACCTGGAGAAGATGTCGCCGGTGATCCAGGCCCGCGAAGGCGTAGCCTTCCCGGACACCTGCGTGGGTACCGACTCGCACACCCCGCACGTCGACGCGCTCGGCGTGATCGCCATCGGCGTCGGTGGCCTGGAAGCCGAAACCGTGATGCTCGGCCATCCGTCCATGATGCGTCTGCCCGACATCGTCGGCGTCAAGCTGACCGGCAAGCGCCAGCCCGGCATCACCGCCACCGACATCGTCTTGGCCCTGACCGAGTTCCTGCGCAAGGAGCGCGTGGTGGGCGCTTACGTCGAGTTCTTCGGCGAGGGTGCCGACAGCCTGTCGATCGGCGACCGCGCGACCATCTCCAACATGTGCCCGGAGTACGGCGCCACCGCGGCGATGTTCTACATCGACCAGCAGACCATCGACTACCTCAAGCTGACCGGTCGCGAGCCGGAGCAGGTCGCCCTGGTCGAGCAGTACGCCAAGACCACCGGCCTGTGGGCTACCGCTCTGCAAGGCGCCGAGTACGAGCGCGTGCTGGAGTTCGACCTGTCCACCGTCGTGCGCAACATGGCCGGGCCGAGCAATCCGCACCGTCGCCTGCCGACCTCCGCCCTGCACGAGCGCGGCATCGCCGACGAGGCCAAGCTGGCCGAGGCCCGTGCCGAGGAGGCCGAAGGCCTGCTGCCGGACGGCGCGGTGATCATCGCCGCCATCACCAGCTGCACCAATACCTCCAACCCGCGCAACGTGATCGCCGCAGGTCTGCTGGCCAAGAAGGCCAACGAGTTGGGTCTGGTGCGCAAGTCGTGGGTGAAGACCTCCTTCGCCCCGGGCTCCAAGGTCGCCAAGCTGTACCTGGAAGAGGCCGGCCTGCTGTCGGAGCTGGAGAAGCTGGGCTTCGGCATCGTCGCCTACGCCTGCACCACCTGTAACGGCATGTCCGGCGCCCTGGATCCGAAGATCCAGCAGGAAATCATCGATCGCGACCTGTACTCTACCGCCGTACTGTCCGGCAACCGCAACTTCGACGGCCGCATCCACCCGTACGCCAAGCAGGCCTTCCTAGCCTCGCCGCCGCTGGTGGTCGCCTACGCCCTGGCCGGCACCGTGCGCTTCGATATCGAGCAGGACGCGCTGGGCTATGACAAGGACGGCAAGGCCATCACCCTGAAGGATCTGTGGCCAAGCGACGAGGAAATCGACGCCATTGTTGCCGCCAGCGTGAAGCCGGAGCAGTTCAAGCAGGTCTACATCCCGATGTTCGACCTGGGCAGCGTGGAAGAGGCGAAGAGCCCGCTGTACGACTGGCGCCCGATGTCCACCTACATCCGTCGCCCGCCGTACTGGGAAGGCGCGCTGGCCGGCGAACGTACCCTCAAGGGCATGCGTCCGCTGGCGATCCTGCCGGACAACATCACCACCGACCACCTGTCGCCGTCCAACGCGATCCTGGCGAACTCGGCAGCCGGTGAGTACCTGGCCAAGATGGGTCTGCCGGAGGAGGACTTCAACTCCTACGCCACCCACCGCGGCGACCACCTGACCGCGCAGCGCGCCACCTTCGCCAACCCGCAGCTGGTCAACGAGATGGCCGTGGTCGATGGCCAGGTGAAGAAGGGTTCGCTGGCCCGCGTCGAGCCGGAAGGCAAGGTCATGCGCATGTGGGAAGCCATCGAAACCTACATGAACCGCAAGCAGAACCTGATCATCGTCGCCGGCGCCGACTACGGTCAGGGCTCCTCGCGCGACTGGGCGGCCAAGGGCGTGCGTCTGGCCGGCGTGGAAGTGATCGTCGCCGAAGGCTTTGAGCGCATCCACCGTACCAACCTGGTCGGCATGGGCGTGCTGCCGGTCGAGTTCAAGCCGGGCACCACCCGCCTGACCCTGGGCCTCGACGGTACCGAGACCTACGACATCAAGGGCGAGCTGTCGCCGCGCTGCGATCTGACCCTGGTCATCCATCGCAAGAACGGTGAAGTGACCGAGGTACCGGTGACCTGCCGTCTCGACACCGCCGCCGAGGTGAGCGTGTACAAGGCCGGCGGCGTGCTGCAGCGCTTCGCCAAGGACTTCCTCGGCCAGGCCTGAGGTGCCGTGCCGACCCGCTTCGCGTAGCGGGTCGGCAATTTGCGCATTACCACTTCCGAGCCGCCATCCGGCGGCTCGGCTTCATGAGGACGAGATTCCCATGGCTCACGTACCCCAGATCAAGATTCCTGCCACCTACATGCGCGGCGGTACCAGCAAGGGTGTGTTCTTCCGCCTGCAGGATCTGCCCGCACCCTGCCAGGTGCCGGGCGAAGCCCGCGACAAGCTGCTGCTGCGCGTGATCGGCAGCCCCGATCCGTACGGCCAGCAGATCGACGGCATGGGTGGCGCCA
Source organism: Azotobacter bryophylli (assembly GCF_042643485.1). Classification (NCBI taxonomy): domain Bacteria; kingdom Pseudomonadati; phylum Pseudomonadota; class Gammaproteobacteria; order Pseudomonadales; family Pseudomonadaceae; genus Azotobacter; species Azotobacter bryophylli. The sequence continues at coordinate 90,940 of NZ_JBHRSJ010000016.1, forward strand.
CTTCCTCCACCTCCAAGACCGTGATCGTCGCCAAGAGCGAGCAGCCGGATCACGACGTCGACTACCTGTTCGGTCAGGTAGCGATCAACAAGGCGTTCGTCGACTGGTCCGGCAACTGCGGCAACCTGACCGCGGCGGTCGGCGCCTTCGCCATCAGCGGCGGTCTGGTCGATTCCTCGCGCATCCCGCAGAACGGCATCTGCACCGTGCGCATCTGGCAGAAGAACATCGGCAAGACCATCATCGCCCACGTGCCGATCACCAACGGCGAAGTGCAGGAAACCGGCGACTTCGAGCTGGACGGCGTGACCTTCCCGGCCGCCGAGGTGGTCATCGAGTTCATGGACCCGGCCGACGGCGAAGGCTCGATGTTCCCTACCGGCAACGTGGTGGACGAGCTGGAAGTGCCGGGCATCGGCACCTTCAAGGCCACCATGATCAACTCCGGCATCCCGACCATCTTCCTCAACGCCGCCGATATCGGCTACACCGGCACCGAGCTGCAGAAGGACATCAACTCTGATGCCGAGGCGCTGGCGCGCTTCGAGACCATGCGTGCCTACGGTGCGCTGAAGATGGGCCTGATTTCGGATATCTCCGAAGCCGCCGCCCGTCAGCACACGCCGAAGATCGCCTTCGTCGCGCCGCCGGCTGACTACGTCGCCTCCAGCGGCAAGCAGATCAAGGCGGCGGACGTCGACGTGCTGGTGCGCGCGCTGTCGATGGGCAAGCTGCACCACGCCATGATGGGCACCGCCTCGGTCGCCATCGCCACTGCCGCGGCGGTACCGGGCACTCTGGTCAACCTGGCTGCAGGCGGCGGTCAGCGCGAGGCGGTCACCTTCGGCCATCCGTCCGGCACCCTGCGCGTCGGTGCGGCGGCCGAGATCGTCGGCGGCGAGTGGACCGCCACCAAGGCGGTGATGAGCCGCAGCGCCCGCGTGATGATGGAAGGTTGGGTCCGGGTGCCCGGCGATACCTTCTGAGGCACCTGGCGCAACTCCCGCCAAGCCTCTGCTGTCGACTGGCAGCAGAGGCTTTTTGTTTCGGTGGCTAAGCTTTCTCCCACCCGTTGCCGGAGAAGCCCGCATGTCCGCCACCGTCGATCTCAATATCCGCCCCGATTACGACCGTGTCCTGCAGGATATAGCCGATTATGTTCTGGACTATCGGGTCGAGTCTGCCGAGGCGCTGAGCACTGCCCGCTACTGTCTGATGGACACCCTGGGATGCGGTCTTCTGGCGCTGCGCTTTCCCGAATGCACCAAGCATCTTGGTCCGATCGTCGAGGGTACGGTCGTGCCCCATGGCGCTCGGGTACCGGGTACCTGTTTTCGCCTCGACCCGGTGAAGGCCGCCTGGGACATCGGCTGCACCGTGCGCTGGCTGGATTACAACGACACCTGGCTGGCCGCCGAGTGGGGGCACCCGTCGGACAACCTCGGCGGCATTCTGGCTGTGGCCGATCATCTGTCGCAGAAGCGCGTGGCGGCGGGCGAGGCTCCACTGACGATGCGCGTCGTGCTGGAATCCATGATCAAGGTTCATGAGATCCAGGGCGTGATCGCCTTGGAGAATTCCTTCAACCGCGTCGGTCTCGACCACGTCCTGTTGGTCAAGGTGGCTTCCACTGCGGTGTGCGCCAAGCTGATGGGGGCCGATCGAGAGCAACTGCTTTCCGCTCTGTCGCATACCTTCGTCGATGGTCAGGCGCTACGCACTTACCGCCATGCGCCGAATGCCGGTTCCCGCAAGTCCTGGGCCGCCGGCGATGCCTCCAGCCGAGGCGTGCGCCTGGCCGATATCGCCATGCGCGGTGAGATGGGGATACCCAGCGTACTGACGGCGCGGCAATGGGGGTTCTACGACGTGCTGTTCAGCCATACCAACAGTGATCTCGAAACCAAGCCGGCGGACAGGTGCCAGTTCAGCTTTTCGCAGGGCTACGGCACCTACGTGATGGAAAACGTGCTGTTCAAGATCAGCTTCCCGGCCGAATTCCATGGGCAAACCGCTTGCGAGGCTGCGGTCAGCCTCTACCCGCAGGTCAAGGATCGGCTTCACGAGATCGCCAAAATTGTCATCGCCACCCAGGAATCGGCGATCCGCATCATCTCCAAGGTTGGCGAATTGACCAACCCGGCTGATCGGGACCATTGCATCCAATACATGACCGCCGTCTCCCTGGCTTTCGGCAACCTCATGGCGGAGCACTATGAGGATGCGTTCCATGAGGCCCATCCGATCATCGACGAGCTACGCGCCAAGATGGAAGTCGTCGAGGACGAGCGTTATACGCGCGAATACCTCAAGGCGGACAAACGCTCCATCGCCAACGCCGTACAGGTTTTCTTCCGGGACGGCAGCAGCACCGAGAAGGTCGCCGTCGAGTACCCGATCGGCCATCGGCGACGCCGCGCCGAGGGCATCCCGCTGCTGGAGGAGAAGTTCAAGACCAATCTGTCCACCCGCTTCGTCGAACGACGCTGCGCGCAGCTTCTGGATCTATGCAGGGATCAGGTCGCTCTGGAACGTACCCCGGTTCACCGTTTCATGGATCTGTTCATGATCTAGGGCACGAGGACCGGGCCCTGCGTGGGCCCGAGCGCATGGGGAACTACTTAAGGCGCCGTTCGACGCCCTTCTCGACGAGGATCTTCGCGGAAATCTCTTCCACGGAGAAATGGGTGGAGTTGAGGTGCGGTATGTTTTCCCGACGGAAGAGGTTCTCCACCTCGCGTACTTCGAATTCGCATTGGGCGAAACTCGAATAGCGGCTGTTGGGTTTGCGCTCGTTGCGGATGGCGGTCAGGCGTTCTGCGTCTATGGTCAGACCGAAGAGCTTGTCCCTGTAGGGCTTGAGAGCGTTCGGCAGCTGGAGACGCTCCATGTCTTCCTCGGTGAGTGGGTAGTTGGCTGCACGGATGCCGTACTGCATGGCCATGTAAAGGCAGGTGGGGGTTTTTCCGCAGCGGGAGACGCCGACCAGGATCAGATCGGCTTTGTCGTAGTAGTGGGTTCTGGCGCCGTCGTCGTTGTCCAGGGCGAAATTGACCGCCTCGATTCGCTCCATGTAGTTCGTGTTGTGGGTGATGGAGTGCGACTTGCCCACCGTGTAGGAGGAATGGGACGTGAGTTCGTGCTCCAGCGGCGCCAGGAAGGTCGAGAAAATATCGATCATGAATCCATCGGACTCGGCCAGTACGTCGCGGATTTCCTGATTGACTATAGTGTCAAAGATGATCGGTCGAGCGCCATCCCGTTCGGCCGCCTGGTTGATTTGCTGCACTATGGCGCGCGCTTTTTCCGCAGTATCGATATACGGCCGGGTGAGCTTGGTGAAGGAAATGTTCTCGAATTGCGCCAACAGGCTCTGGCCGAGGGTTTCCGCAGTGATACCGGTACCGTCGGAAATGAAAAAAGCGGTTCGTTTCATGCGCCGTTGGCCTTAAGAAAAAGTCGTTAGATAAGCTATCATAGGCCAGGCAATGCCCGGCGCCCTCTGGCGCGGGGATTGTCACTCATTTCTATGGGGCAAGCCAGAATCGAGCGGGATGTCCGCCTGCGCTTGCTCTACCCCTAGTGGAGAATTCATCTTGGTAGAGTACGTAGTTTCCCTTGATAAGCTCGGTGTCCACGATGTGGAACGAGTAGGGGGCAAAAACGCATCCTTGGGCGAAATGATCAGCAACCTGTCGGGTGCCGGCGTGTCGGTTCCCGGCGGGTTCGCTACCACTGCCCAGGCCTACCGTGACTTCCTGGAACAGAGCGGCCTGAACGATCGCATTCACGCCGCACTCGATGTACTGGACGTGGACGATGTCAATGCGCTGGCCAAGACGGGCGCGCAGATTCGCCAGTGGGTGATGGAAGCCGAGTTCCCGGCGCAACTCGATGCCGATATCCGCAAGGCCTTCGCCGAAATGTCGAGCGGTAACGAGCACATGGCGGTTGCGGTGCGTTCTTCCGCTACCGCAGAAGACCTGCCGGATGCATCGTTCGCCGGCCAGCAGGAAACCTTCCTGAATATTCGCGGTGTCGACAACGTCATTCGGGCGACCAAGGAAGTGTTCGCGTCTCTGTTCAACGACCGCGCGATCGCCTATCGCGTTCACCAGGGCTTCGACCACAAGCTGGTCGCCCTGTCGGCTGGCGTGCAGCGCATGGTGCGCTCGGAAACCGGCACGGCCGGGGTGATGTTCACCCTGGACACCGAATCGGGCTTCCGTGAAGTGGTGTTCATCACCGGTGCCTACGGTCTTGGCGAAACGGTCGTGCAGGGCGCCGTGAACCCCGATGAGTTCTATGTCCACAAGCCGACTCTGGAAGCGGGCCGTCCGGCCATCCTGCGTCGCAACCTGGGCAGCAAAGCGATCAAGATGGTTTATGGCGAAGAGGCGAAAGCCGGCAGGTCGGTGAAAACCGTCGAAGTGGACCGTGCCGATCGCGCCCGCTTCTGCGTCAGCGACGAGGAGGTCTCCGACCTGGCCCGCCAGGCGCTGATCATCGAAAAGCACTACGGTCGCCCGATGGATATCGAATGGGCGAAGGATGGCGACGATGGCAAGCTCTATATCGTCCAGGCCCGTCCCGAAACCGTGAAGAGCCGCGCCAGCGCCACCGTCATGGAGCGCTACCTGCTGAAGGAGAAGGGCAATGTCCTGGTCGAAGGCCGTGCCATCGGCCAGCGTATCGGCGCCGGTCCGGTCAAGGTGATCCATGACATCGCCGAGATGGACAAGGTTCAGCCGGGCGACGTGCTGGTGTCCGACATGACCGACCCCGACTGGGAGCCGATCATGAAGCGTGCCAGCGCCATCGTCACCAACCGTGGCGGCCGTACCTGCCATGCGGCGATCATCGCCCGCGAATTGGGCATCCCGGCAGTGGTCGGTTGCGGCAACGCCACCCAGGTTCTGAAGGACGGTCAGGGCGTCACCGTGTCCTGCGCCGAGGGCGACACCGGCTATATCTTCGAAGGCCAGCTGGGCTTCGATGTCCGCAAGAACTCCATCGACGCGATGCCGCAGTTGCCGTTCAAGATCATGATGAACGTCGGGAACCCGGATCGCGCCTTCGATTTCGCCCAGTTGCCGAACGAGGGCGTCGGTCTGGCCCGCCTGGAGTTCATCATCAACCGTATGATCGGCGTGCACCCCAAGGCGCTGCTGAACTTCTCCAGCTTGCCGGCCGATATCAAGGCCAGCGTCGAGAAGCGGATCGCCGGTTACGACGATCCGGTCGGTTTCTACGTCGAGAAGCTGGTGGAGGGGATCAGCACCCTGGCCGCAGCCTTCTGGCCGAAGAAGGTCATCGTGCGCATGTCGGACTTCAAGTCCAACGAGTATGCGAACCTGATCGGCGGCAAGCTCTATGAGCCGGAAGAAGAGAACCCCATGCTCGGCTTCCGCGGTGCTTCCCGTTACATCAGCGAATCCTTCCGGGACTGCTTCGAGCTCGAGTGCCGGGCTATGAAGAAGGTTCGCAATGAGATGGGGCTGACCAACGTCGAGATCATGATTCCCTTCGTTCGTACGCTGGGCGAGGCCAATCAGGTGGTCGATCTGCTCGCCAGTCATGGCCTCAAGCGTGGCGAGAATGGTCTGCGCGTGATCATGATGTGCGAATTGCCCTCCAACGCGCTGCTGGCTGATGAGTTCCTCGAATATTTCGATGGCTTCTCCATCGGTTCCAACGACCTGACCCAGCTGACGCTGGGACTGGATCGGGACTCGGGCATCGTCGCCCATCTGTTCGACGAGCGTAATCCGGCCGTGAAGAAACTGCTGGCCAATGCGATCCAGGCTTGCAAGAAGGCAGGCAAGTATGTCGGCATCTGCGGTCAGGGGCCTTCCGATCATCCGGATCTGGCCAAGTGGCTGATGGAGCAGGGGATCGACAGCGTTTCGTTGAATCCGGACTCGGTTCTGGATACTTGGTTCTTCCTGGCCGAAGGCCAGGCGAGCGCCTGAGGTCGTATCGGTCCACTTGTATCGTGAAAAAGGGCGGTTCTATCCGCCCTTTTTCATATCTCTCGCCTTCTCTGGGAATCAGCCGTTTGGTTACCCTCGCCGGGTGGCTAGGATGATTCAAAAATAACAAGGATCCATTCAAGGCAGAGGCAGAGGAGCTGCGCATGATGCTCGATCAACCGCTGAGTCCGCGGAAGTAGGCATCGTCGCATCCTCAAGAAACGTTAGGCCTGTTGCGACATCGAATCAGCTGGGGTGCGAATGCCATGCTATCCGAGCTACCCCTATCGAAGTTAATTCATGAAAGGGCCATGGGCGTCCACGTGAACTTCAGGTTCGCTGCGAAGCCGATGATTTCCTACCCCTCACTCAACCCCAAGGAGCCATCTCATGCAATATGTAACCCCCGATCTGTGCGATGCCTATCCGGACCTCGTGCAGGTTGTCGAGCCTATGTTCAATAATTTTGGCGGTCGCGACTCCTTCGGAGGCGAGATTGTCACCATCAAATGTTTCGAGGACAACTCTCTGGTCAAGGATCAAGTCGAGAAGAACGGTCAGGGCAAGGTCTTGGTCGTTGATGGGGGCGGCTCGCTGCGCAGGGCCCTGCTGGGGGATATGCTGGCAGAAAAGGCAGCCCGAAACGGTTGGGAAGGCATCGTCGTGTACGGCTGCATCCGCGACGTAGATGTCATCGCGCAGACCGACCTGGGAGTGCAGGCGCTCTCCAGCCATCCCATGAAGACTGACAAGCGTGGTATCGGCGATCTGAACGTGCCCGTGACTTTCGGTGGCGTCACCTTCCGGCCGGGCGAGTTTGTTTATGCCGACAACAACGGCATCATCGTTTCTCCCCAGCCGCTGAAGATGCCGGAATAAATATCCGACATGCCATGATTCTCGATGCAAGGTCGAGTTTCACTGTTCGGGATGGCTACCTGCTTTTCCAGCCGGCAGCCATCCTGCCCCAAGATCTTCCAGCTCTTCTCATGCTATCTACTCTCTCTATCCTCCGGTGGGTTCCGCAAGCCAGGCGGTAGTTCGGATGTGACTTTTTGGCAGGCGCCCTCGTCTAGCGCATAGATTCCAGAGAGGTGCGCATGCACGATCCGTTTGAAGAGTCCCTTCGCGACCTGCTCAAATCTTCGGTCTCATCGCGAGATGATGGCGAAGCGCTTGAACGTGTCCTCAAGACTGCCAACCGCCAGGTGGGTGTCGGGGCCCTATTCAGCCTCATGGGCCACTGGTTCGAGGCATTGCTGATCGGGCTGAATAATGGGGCGGGTCATGTCACGCCGGTTTCCCGCCGCACCTCTTCTCCCCATTCACATGAAGACAAGGCTGACTGAAATGGAACTCGACCCCTGGACTCATAGCCTGGTCACTGCGATGACGGCGCTTTGGACAAAGGTTGCCAACTTCATTCCCAACTTGTTCGTCGCATTGGTGCTCGTGCTGCTCGGTTTTGTTGTGGCCAAGCTGCTCGATACGCTCCTCTCCAAGCTTCTGGCGAAGTTGGGCCTCGATCGACTGATGGCTGGAACCGGGTTGACCAAGCTGTTGGGGCGTGCCGGTATCAGGGTCCCGGTATCTACTCTCATCGGCAAGATCATCTACTGGTTCGCACTGCTCGTCTTCTTCGTTTCCGCTGCCGAGTCCCTCGGTCTGGAGCGGGTGTCTGCGACCCTAGATGTACTGGCTCTCTACCTGCCCAAGGTCTTTGGAGCAGCATTGGTACTGATTGTCGGGATGCTGCTCGCTCAGTTGCTCGGCGGACTCGTGCGTACGGCTGCCGAGGGGGTCGGACTCGATTACGCCGGTGGTCTGGGACGCATGGTCCAGGGCTTGGTGATCATTATCGGCATCTCGGTAGCGATCGGGCAGCTGGAGGTCAAGACCGACCTGCTCAATACCGTTATCGCGATCGTGTTGATTTCCATTGGGGTAGCCTTGGCGCTGGCGCTGGCGCTGGGCCTTGGTAGCCGGGAAATCGCTGGGCAGATTATCGCCGGGATCTATGTCCGGGAGTTGTATCAGGTCGGCGAGGAGATCAAGGTCGGCAATATCGAGGGGCAGATAGAGGAAATCGGCACGGTGAAGACGACGCTTCTGACTGACCAAGGCGAACTCGTTTCGCTGTCCAACCGTACCTTGCTGGAGCAACGAGTAAGCAGCCGTTAATCCGCTGATCTGGTAATCTATGCCGCCATTTTAACCTGAGGTCCGGGCTTTGGCGGCCATGACCTGATTGCTGGCCTTACTCCTCTTGAACAAAGCTCAATCTCTTCCATCGCGTTATGACCCCGCGGCTCTCTCCGATGAGGAGCTTGTCGAGCGGGCGCATGCTGAGCTGTTTCATATAACGCGTGCATATGAAGAGTTGATGCGTCGCTATCAGCGTACGTTGTTCAATGTTTGTGCCAGATATCTGGGTAATGAACGGGATGCTGACGATGTCTGTCAGGAAGTGATGCTAAAAGTCCTTTATGGACTCAAGAACTTTGAGGGAAAATCAAAATTCAAGACTTGGCTATATAGCATCACTTACAACGAATGCATCACACAATATCGCAAGGAACGGCGAAAGCGTCGATTGATGGACGCATTGAGTCTTGATCCTTTGGAAGAGGCTTCGGATGATAAGGCCCCGAAACTAGAAGAGAGGGGCGGATTGGACCGCTGGCTGGTTCATGTCAATCCAATTGATCGCGAGATTCTCATCTTGAGATTCGTTGCTGAGTTGGAGTTCCAAGAGATCGCCGACATCATGCATATGGGATTGAGTGCCACCAAGATGCGCTATAAGCGTGCATTGGATCGCTTGCGGGACAAGTTCTCCGGGCTTGCCGAAACTTAAGCAGGCGGCTAGCCTCTTACGCTAAGCGTTCTCGTTTATGTTTTTCGACACTCTCTCGCGAAACGTCTAGACGCTACTACATCACGATGGGGAAATACGAATGAAACTAAAAAACACCTTAGGCGTAGTTATTGGCTCGTTGGTTGCCGCCTCTTCATTCAGCGCGCTGGCCCAGGGCCAAGGCGCAGTTGAGGTGGAAGCTTTCGCAAAACATTATTTTGCTGATTCGAGCTCTCGCAGTTTCGAACATGATGACGCAGAGCTCTATGGCGGCTCCATCGGCTATTTTCTGACCGATGCGGTCGAGGTGGCTCTGGGCTTCGGTGTCTACTCCGACGTTTCCAGCGAGGACCCGCTGCCTAACGGCGAACACCGGAACATCAAGGGCAATTATTCTTCCCTCGACGCTATCTATCACTTCCGTGATGCCGGTGTGCACCTGCGTCCCTATGTGTCTGCAGGCTTCGCTTACCAGAATATTGGTCAGGGTCAGCACGGCCGCAACCATAGCACCTTCGCTCAAATTGGCGGCGGTCTGAAGTACTACGTCACCAACAACTTCTACACCAAGGCCGGTGTCGATGGTATGTATAACATCGATGATGGCTATGGCGAATGGATGGCTGGCGTCGGTGTAGGTTTGAATTTCGGTGGCACTACCAAGAAGGAAAAACCGGCTGAAGAGCCAGTCGCCGAAGTATGCGCCGATGCCGACAATGATGGCGTTTGCGACAACATCGACAAGTGCCCGGATACACCCGCAAACGTCACTGTTGATGCCGAGGGTTGTACTGCCGTTGCCGAAGTTGTTCGTGTCGAGCTGGACGTGAAATTCGACTTCGACAAGGCCGTCGTTAAAGAAGAAAGCTACGGTGATATCAGGAACCTGGCCGACTTCATGAAGCAGTACCCGCAGACTACCACTACCGTTGAAGGTCATACCGACTCGGTCGGTACCGAGGCCTACAACAAGAAGTTGTCCGAGCGCCGTGCCAAGGCAGTTCGTGAGGTGCTGGTTAATCAATATGGCGTGGAAGGCAATCGCGTAGATTCGGTCGGTTACGGCGAAACCCGCCCGATCGCTGACAACTCCACTGAGTCCGGACGGGCCATCAACCGGCGCGTCGAGGCCGAAGTGGAAGCCCAGGCCAAGTAACTGGCAATGTTGTGCAGATCACCAGGCGTACTCACTACCTCGTGATACGCAATCAAACGGTTGATCTCCAAAGCCCACATCGCAGGATGTGGGCTTTTTTGTTCGCGCTCGATTCCGGTTGCCAAAATTCACGCATGAGATTTATGTTCGGTACCGCCTATATTTCAGGCAGTTAGCGCCAGGGGAGCATCTCTCTGCTCCGCGGCGGCCACGACTTGACCGATCACCAGGATCGCCGGACTTCTCAGCTGAAAGGTGTCAGCATCCTGCGGCATGTTTCCGAGGATACTGCGGCACTCGCGCTGCCAGGGTAGCGAAGCGTTCTCGATCATCGCCACCGGGGTGCTCGTAGCCATCCCGCCAGTCAATAGGCCTTCCTGGATTTCCGCCAGCTTGGCGACGCCCATGTACACCACCAGAGTGGTGCCACTGCGGGCCAGGGCCGCCCAGTCCGGGCTGCTGTCGTCCTGGGTGTGCGCCGTGACCAGGGTGACTCCGCGCGCCAAGCCGCGCAGGGTCAGTGGGATACCGCAGGCGGTGGCGCCGGCCAGTCCGGCAGTGATGCCGTTGACGATCTCGCTGGCCACGCCGTGCGCGGCCAGCCAGTCGGCTTCCTCGCTGCCGCGGCCGAAGATGCACGGGTCGCCGCCCTTCAGGCGCGCCACGCACTTGCCCTGGCGGGCGTAGCGCAGCATCAGGCGGTGGATGAACTCCTGCGGCGTGGAGCGGCAGCCGCCGCGCTTGCCGACGCCGATCACCCGGGCCTGCGGGCAGTGTTCGAGCACCGCGGGGTTGACCAGATCGTCGATCAGCACCACCTCGGCCTCGCCGAGGGCGCGCACCGCCTTGAGGGTCAGCAGCTCCGGATCGCCGGGGCCGGCGCCGATCAGCCAGACTTTTGCGCTCATCTTTCACCACCTCTCGTGTGTCGCTTGCCGGCGCTGTTAGCGCCGGATGGCATTCGTCGATTTGTGTAGGGTGGGTTAGCCGCTTGCGGCGTAGCCCACCAACGATGCCGCCAGGCATCGCAATTGCCGACCTCGCGGCCGGTCGGTGGGTTACGACCTGCGGTCTAACCCACCCTACGGTCCACGTCAGGCCGGGACTGTGGCCAGCAGGCGCTTGATTTCCGGCACGCAGGAGCCGCAGCTGGTGCCACATTTGAGTTCCTGCTTGAGGCCGTCGAGGTCGAGGCCGCGCTCGATGCCGGCGCGGATTGCCGCCTCGCCGACGTTCATGCAGCTGCACACCGTCCTGCCCTTGGCGGCGGCGCCGCCCGGTGGGGTGCTCAGCGGGGCGAGCAGCCAGCGGCGCAGTTCGGCGTCGGCGCGGCCTTCCTCCCACAGCGCCTTCAGCCAGTCGCGTGCAGCGGTTTCGCCGGTCAGGCGGATCGCCCGGATGCGCCCGTCCTCGATGCGCACCCGTTTGCCGACGGTGCGCCGAGGGTCGTCGTAGGCCAGCACCGGGCCGGCGTCGAGGTTGAGCAGGGCATCGATGCGCGCCAGCAGTGCGGCGTCCGGCGGTACGGGGCTGGCGGCCTTGACCAGCAGCGCCGGGCGCTCGCGGCCGGTGAGGGTCAGGCTGGCGTAGGCGAACTCCTCCAGCAGCGGGCGCAGTTCGGCGAAGCGCTGCTGGACCTCGCCCTCGACCAGGGCGAACAGCTGCCAGGGCAGCTCGACCTTCTCCACCTCGGCGCCGGCGTGCTTGAGTTCCGGCTGCTTCGATAGCGGGTCGCAGGCCGGCAGGGTCAGCACGTTGGTGCCCAAGCCCTTGAGGAAGCGGTCGCCCCAGTGCATCGGCAGGAAGGCCTGGCCGGGGCGCACGCTCTCGTCGGCCTGCACCGGGAGGATCAGCGCGCCGCGCCGGCTGCGCAGCCTGACCAGCTCGCCGCTGGCCAGACGGCGGCGTCGCAGCTCGTCCGGGTGCAGGCTGAGCATGGCCTCCTCGACGTGGCCGAACAGCCGGGCGACGGTGCCGGTGCGGCTCATGCCGTGCCACTGGTCGCGCAGGCGGCCGGTGTTGAGGGTCAGTGGGTAGCGTGCCTCGCGCTTCTCCTGCGGAGCGCGGTAGGCATCGGCGACGAAACGGGCGCGGCCGCTGGCGGTGGGGAACACGCCGTCGCCGTACAGGCGCGGCGTGCCGGCGCTGGCACCGGCCGGGAACGGCCATTGCTGCGGGCCGAGGTCGTCGAGCAGCGCATGGCTGAGGCCGGACAGGTCCAGGTCGCGGCCGGCGGTCAGCACCTTGTACTCGTCGAACAGCGCGGCCGGGCTGGCGAAGGCGAACAGGCTCGACCGGCCGGGGCGCAGGTGTTGTTCCAGGCGGCGGGCGAAGTCGCAGACGATCGCCCAGTCGGCGCGCGCCTCGGCCGGCGCCGGCACGGCGCGGCGTACGTGGCTGACGCGCCGCTCGGAGTTGGTCACCGAGCCTTCCTTCTCGCCCCAGCCGGCGGCGGGCAGCAGCAGGTCGGCGTAGCGGCAGGTCTCGGTGGTGGCGTAGGCCTCCTGCACCACCACGAACGGGCAGGTGGCCAGCGCCTCGTGGATCTTGCTCTGGTCGGGCATCGACTGCGCCGGGTTGGTGCAGGCGATCCACAGCGCCTTGACCTTGCCGGTCCGCACCGCCTCGAACAGCTCGACGGCGCTCAGGCCGGGCGCTTCCGGCAGGGCGTCGACGCCCCAGTAGGCGGCGACCTCGGCGCGGTGCTCGGCGTTGCCGGCCTCGCGGTGGCCGGGCAGCAGGTTGGCCAGGCTGCCGGTCTCGCGCCCGCCCATGGCGTTGGGCTGGCCGGTCAGCGAGAAGGGCCCGGCGCCGACCTTGCCGATCTGCCCGGTGGCCAGGTGCAGGTTGATCAGCGCGCTGTTCTTGGCGCTGCCGCTGCTCGACTGGTTGAGGCCCATGCACCACAGCGACAAAAAGGACGGCGCCTTGCCGATCAGTTCGGCGCAGCTCTGCAGGTTTTCAACGGAGATGCCGCAGATGTCCGCCACCGCCGCCGGAGTGTAGTCGCGCACCAGCGCCTTCAGCGCGTCGAAGCCCTCGGTGTGCGTGTCGATGAAGGCGCGGTCGATCCAGCCCTCCCAGAGCAGGATGTGCAGGATGCCGTGGCACAGCGCCACGTCGGTGCCGGGGAGGATCGCCAGGTGCAGATCAGCCAGCTCGCAGGTGTCGATACGCCGCGGGTCGACGACGATGATCTTAATTTCCGGGCGCTGCGCTTTGGCCGCTTCCAGGCGGCGGAACAGCACCGGATGGGCGTAGGCCATATTGCTGCCGGCGATCAGCAGGCAGTCGCTCTGCTCGATGTCTTCGTAGGAGCAGGGCGGTGCGTCGGCTCCGAGGCTGCGCTTGTAGCCGACCACCGCCGAGGACATGCACAGCCGCGAGTTGCTGTCGATGTTGTTGGTGCCCACCAGGGCGCGGGCCAGCTTATTGAAGGCGTAGTAGTCCTCGGTGAGCAACTGGCCGGAGATGTAGAAGGCCACGCTATCCGGGCCGTGCTCGCGGATGGTTTCGGCGAACACTGCAGCGGCGTGGTCGAGGGCGCTATCCCAGTCGGTGCGGGCGCGCGCCAGAGCCTTGCCGAGGCGCAGCTCGGGATACAGGGCGCGGGCGGCCAGGTCGCCGGTCAGGTGCAGGGTCGAGCCCTTGCTGCATAGGCGGCCGTAGTTGGCCGGGTGGTTCGGGTCGCCGGCGACGCCGTGGATGGTCGCGCCGTCGTGCTCGATCAGCACGCCGCAGCCGACGCCGCAGTAGCAGCAGGTGGAGGCGGTGGTCTCGGTCGCGCGGGTCATGGCTGTCGCTCCGTATAGTTCTGGGTCGCAGGGTGGACAACGTTCTGCTTGTCCACCGATTCGGAGGTGGTGCTGGTGGAAAAGCCTGTGGCGTTTTCCACGGGGTGGCCATTGCCACCCTACGTTCAGGCGCAGTCCTCGAGGGTCTTCAGGGCCAGCAGCACGCGGCCGCCCTCGACCTTCACGGGGTACTTGTGCGTGCAGCCGACGTCCGGGGCCAGCGCCTCGCCGCTCTCCAGGTCGATCTGCCAGTTGTGCAGCGGGCATGCCACACGCTTGCCGTGGATCAGGCCCTGGGACAGCGGGCCGCCCTTGTGCGGGCAGCGGTCGTCGAGGGCGAACACTTCATCCGCAGACGTTCTGAACAGCGCGATGTCGCCATTCGGTCCCGCGACGATGCGCGCGCCGAGCACGTTGATCTCTTCTAGGGCGCAGATATCCAGCCAGCTCATAAAATCTCTCCAGAGGTTAGGGCGATTCCGGCTCGCTCCCCCCGCCAGACCGGTGGGAGGAGCAGGGCACGGCTCAAACGGTTTCCAGTTCCTTGACCGGAATGCGCTCGAATTCCTTCTTCAGCGCCAGGGTCTCGATCTGCTGCTGCCACGGGTCCTGCTCGAAAGTCAGGGCGAACAGCAGGCGCTGATGCAGGGCCTTGCGCCGTTCGGCGTCTTCGAGCACCGCCCGTTTGACGTGCTCCATGCCGACGCGGTGCAGGTAGTGCACGGTACGCTCTAGGTAGAAGGCTTCCTCGCGGTAGAGCTGGAGGAAGGCCAGGCTGTATTCCATCACCTCCTCGGCGCTGCGGACCTTGACGAAGAACTCGCCGGCTTCGGTCTTGATCCCGCCGTTGCCGCCGACGTAGATCTCCCAGCCGGAATCCACGCCGATGATGCCGACGTCCTTGATCCCCGACTCGGCACAGTTGCGCGGGCAACCGGACACCGCCAGCTTGACCTTGTGCGGCGACCACATGCCGAACAGCGCGTGCTCCAGATCGATGCCCATCTGCGTCGAGTTCTGCGTGCCGAAGCGGCAGAACTCGCTGCCGACGCAGGTCTTCACCGTGCGGATGGACTTGCCGTAGGCGTGGCCGGAGGGCATGTCGAGATCCTTCCAGACCCCCGGCAGGTCTTCCTTCTTCACCCCGAGCAGGTCGATGCGCTGGCCGCCGGTGACCTTGACCATCGGGATCCGGTACTTGTCCGCCACGTCGGCGATGCGGCGCAGCTCGGCCGGGCTGGTCACGCCTCCCCACATCCGCGGGACCACCGAGTAGGTGCCGTCCTTCTGGATGTTGGCGTGGGCGCGCTCGTTGATCAGGCGCGACTGCGGGTCGTCCTTGGCTTCCCCGGGCCAGGTGGAGATCAGGTAGTAATTCAAGGCCGGACGACAGGTCGTGCAGCCATCGGGGGTGCGCCATTCCATGAAGGCCATGGCATCCCGGATGCCGGTCAAATGGTGCTCGCGGATCGCCTTGCGGATCTGGCCGTGGGTGAGATCGCTGCAGCCGCAGACGGCCTTTTCGCTCTTCGGCTTGACGTCTGCCGCACCGCCGACGGTGTTGATCAGGATCTGCTCGACCAGGCCGGCGCAGGAGCCGCAGGAGCTGGCGGCCTTGGTGTGCTTCTTGATCTCGTCGACGCTGAACAGCCCCTGTTCCTGGATGGCCTTGACGATGGTGCCCTTGCATACGCCGTTGCAGCCGCACACCTCCATGTCGTCCGACATGCTCGCGGCCTTGTTCTGCCCCTGATGGCCGGCATCGCCGATCGAGCTTTCGCCGAACATCAGGTGGTCGCGGATCTCGGCGACGTTGTGCCGCTCGCGAATCTGGCGGAAGTACCAGCCGCCGTCGGCGGTATCGCCATAAAGACAGGCGCCGACCAGGACGTCGTCCTTGATCACCAGTTTCTTGTAGATGCCGCCGATGGGGTCGGAGAGGGTGATGCACTCGGTGCCTTCCTCGCCCATGAAATCACCGGCCGAGAAAAGGTCGATACCGGTCACCTTGAGCTTGGTCGACGTCACCGATCCCTCGTAACGGGCGAAGCCGAGCATGGCCAGGTGATTGGCGCAGACCTTGGCCTGTTCGTAGAGCGGCGCGACCAGACCGTAGGCGATGCCGCGGTGGCTGGCACACTCGCCGACCGCATAGATCCGCGGATCGAAGGTCTGCAGGGTGTCGTCGACCAGGATGCCGCGGTGGCAGGCGAGGCCGGCCCTTTCCGCCAGCTCGGTGTTGGGGCGGATCCCAGCGGCCATCACCACCAGGTCGGCCGGGACCACTTCGCCGTCCCTGAACTCCGCTGCGCATACCCGGCCCTGGCCATCGTCCCGCAGGGCGGCGGTCTGGGTGTTCAGGCGGAAGCGGATGCCGCGTGCCTCCAGGGCGGCTTGCAGCAGCCTGCCGGCGGTCTGGTCCAGCTGACGTTCGAGCAGCCAGCCGCCGAGATGCACCACGGTGACCTCCATGCCGCGCAGCCGGAGGCCGTTGGCCGCCTCCAGGCCGAGCAGGCCGCCGCCTACGACCACCGCATGGCGATGGGTTCTGGCGGTCTCCATCATCGTCTCGGTGTCGGCGATATCGCGGTAGCCGATCACGCCCTTCAAGTGGTTGCCGGGGATCGGCAGGATGAAGGGGTTGGAGCCGGTGGCGATGATCAGGCGATCGTATTCCGCTTCGCTGCCGTCGTCGGCGACCACCCGGCGCCTCACCCGGTCGATCTCGACCACCTTGCGGTTGAGCAACAGGCGGATGCCGTTCTGCGCATACCAGTCCAAGTCGTTGAGCACTATGTCGGCAAAGGTCTGCTCGCCGGCGAGCACCGGGGAGAGCAGGATGCGGTTGTAGTTCGGGTGCGGTTCGGCGCCGAACACCGTGATGTCGTAGAGATCGGTGGTGAGCTTGAGCAGCTCCTCCAGGGTGCGTACTCCGGCCATGCCGTTGCCGATCATCACCAGTTTGAGTCTTTTCACGGTTCTTCTCCGTCACGGAAAGCGGAAAAACAAAAAAGGCGTCCCGCCGGTTGCCCGGCGAGGACGCCTTTGTCCTGTTCCCGTTCTATCGGGAAGTACGCCCCTCCACGTTGAGGGCCGTACCTATGTCATCTGTCCCATGGATCAAGCAGGAGCTGTGCCAACTTGCTTGCTACCCGGTTCGCGGGTATTTGCGAGGGTGGCGAGGGTCTCTGATCCCATCGCGTGCACAGCTTTAAGGCGCTGCGCACGGATTCGGTGCTTCTGGGGTTGCTCCCGTCACTCATACCCGTGCGGCGGATACCGCAGCCGAGCCCCAGGTGTTGCGCCAGCGTTCCTTGACGCTGTGCAGGCCGAACCAGGCGATGACGGCCAGCCCGGCGAACAGCCACAGGCCGAGCTGGTAGTCGCCGGTTGATTGCTTGATGACGCCCAGGCCGGCGGTGAGGGCGAAGCCGCCGATTCCGCCGGCCATGCCCACCAGGCCGGTCATGACGCCGATCTCCTTGCGAAAGCGCTGGGGGACCAGCTGGAACACCGCGCCATTGCCGGCCCCGAGGCTGAGCATGGCCGCCACGAACAGGCCCAGGGCGGCCGTCGCGCTGGGCAGGTTGAAGCCGAGGATGGCCAGGCAAATGGCGGCCAGGGTGTACATGGTCAGCAGGGCGCGGATGCCGCCTATGCGATCGGCCAGTGCGCCGCCGAGCGGGCGCAGCATGCTGCCGGCGAATACGCAGGCGGCCGTGTAGTAGCCGGCTAGGACCGGATCGAAGGCGTACTGGTCGTGGAAGTAACCGGGCAGGGTGCTGGCCAGACCGAGGAAGCCGCCGAAGGTGACGCTGTAGAACAGCATGAACCACCAGCTGTCGGGCGCGGACAGGGCCTTCAGGTAATCGCCCAGGGCCTTGGGTTGCGGACGCTCCGGCGCGTTCCTCGCCACGCTGGCGAAGATGACCAGGGTCAGCGACAGCGGGATCAGGGCGAGCCCGAACACGTTGCTCCAGCCGAACGCCGCCGCCAGGCCGGGGGCGAAGAGGGCCGCTAGCACGGTTCCGGAGTTGCCGGCGCCGGCGATCCCCATGGCTTTCCCCTGGTGCTGCGGCGGATACCATTGCGATGCCAGCGGCAGCGCGACGGCGAAGGAGGCGCCAGCGAAGCCGAGGGCCAGACCGAGCAATAGGGCTTCCTCGTAGCTATGGATGCCCAGTTTCCAGGCGGCGGCTAGCGCGGCGATGACGATCAACTGGCCGAGCAGGCCGGTGGTTTTCGGCGAGGTGTGGTCGGCCAGCATGCCGAGAACCAGCCGCAGCAGCGCTCCGGACAGGATGGGGGTGGCGACCATCATGGCCCGCTGCTGGGTGCTCAGCCCGAGATCGGCCGAGATCTGCACGCCCAGCGGGCCGAGCACGTACCAGACCATGAAGCTCAGGTCGAAATAGAGAAAGGCTGCGAACAGCGTCGGCGCATGGCCGGCTTTCCAGAAACTCGTATTCATCAGACACCTCATCGGCGAAGGGGTGGGGCTCCCGCGGTCCATCGCCTGGGGCGAGGCCGAACGGAATTGCAGTAATCAGGCCGGTGGCCTCTCTTCCTGCCCCGAACGCTGGGGCTTCTGAAACGCGAAAGGCGCCGCAACACGACTCGCCGGAGCGAGGTGGTGCGACGCCTTTGTCGTTCGACAGGCAACCGCCGTTGGCTGCCCTGTGCCGATCATTTAGCAAGAGACGCGCCAGGAGGTGAAAAGCGCCGTTCTCCCGCTTTCGGAGGCGATCCGGGTGGTTCGGTGAAGCAAAAGGGGGCGGGCGCCGGCTGAAGGCGCGAGCATGGGGCACGGTGGGATTAGCCAGGACTCGCCTGGCTCCATGCGTTCCTGATTGATGGGTTGGCGGCGGTGCTCTTGGCTGCTGGCGGAAACGATATACTCAGTGCACTCCAAGGAGGCCGCCGGACTCGCCCGTGACCGGCGGTCTGGTCGGAGCATCGCCTTGGCCGGCCGGCCCGATGGCCTTCGCTCCAGCAGGCGGGCGGAGGCAGGGCAATGCGCTGCGCCTTCATTTGCAAACCCAGCGGAAACATCCCCATGCCTTGCATCGCCACCCTGACCCTCAACCCCGCGGTGGATCTCTCCACCAGCACCGCGCGCGTCGAGCCGACCAGCAAGCTGCGTTGCAGCCTGCCGCACTACGATCCCGGGGGCGGCGGCATCAACGTGGCACGGGTGGTTCGCATCCTGGGTGGCGATGCCGTGGCGGTATATCCTGCCGGCGGTCCGCTCGGCGACATGCTGCGACAGATGCTGGAGCGGTTGGGGCTGCCGCAGAGACCGGTGCCGATCGCCGGGGATACCCGCGAGAGCTTCACGGTGGACGAAGGGGACAGCGGCCTGCAGTACCGCTTCATCCTGCCCGGCCCCGCGCTATCCGAGGCGGAACAGGCTCTCTGTCTGGAGACCCTGGCCCGGATCGACCCGCCCCCCGCCTTCCTGGTGCTCAGCGGCAGTTTTCCTCCCGGTGTCGAGCCGGCGTTCTTCGACCGGTTCGCTGCGCTGGCCCGGCGACTCGGCGCGCGTCTGGTGCTCGACTGTTCCGGCGAGGCCCTGCGCTACGCGGCGGCGCAGGGCGGCATCTACCTGCTCAAGCCGAGCCAGCACGAACTAGCCACCCTGATGGGCCGTCCGATGGACAGCGAAAGCGATCAGGAAGCTGCCCTGCGCTCGCTGATCGAGCAGGGCGTCGCCGAAATCATCGTGCTTTCCCGCGGCGCCAAGGGGGCGATGCTGGCGACCCGGGCGGGCGTCGAACACCTCGCGGCCTTCGATGTGCCGGTCCGAAGCACCGTGGGCGCCGGGGACAGCATGGTCGGTGCCATGGTGAGGGCGCTGGCCGCTGGAGCAGATCTGCAGGCAGCGGTGCGTTACGGACTGGCTGCCGGTTCGGCGACCATCATGCAGCCGGGTACCGGGTTGTGCCGGTCGGAGGACGTGGAGCGGTTGTTCCGGGAGGGATGAAGCGGGGGGGGGGGCCCCGCCTCCTGTTTCCTCGCCGTGGACGAGGCTAGCCGGTGATCGGCTCCTTGCCGGGCTTCTCTGCGCCGGCCGGCAGCAGGCCGTCGGCCCGGAACATGGCCTTGATGCCGCGGATGGCCTGGCGGGTGCGGTCGAGGTTCTCGATCAGGGCGAAGCGCACATGGTCGTCGCCGTAATCGCCGAAGCCGATGCCGGGCGAAACGCAGACCTTGGCATCCATCAGCAGTTTCTTGGAGAACTCCAGCGAGCCGAGGTGAGCATAGGGCTCGGGAATCTTCGCCCAGATGTACATCGACGCCTTGGGCTTCTCCACCATCCAGCCGATCTCGCGCAGACCCCGCACCAGCAGATCGCGGCGCTGGCGGTACTGCTCGGCGATGTCGCGCACGCACTGCTGGTCGCCTTCCAGGGCGGCGATGGCCGCCACCTGCAGCGGCGTGAAGGTGCCGTAGTCGTGGTAGCTCTTGATCCGCGCCAGGGCGTTCACCAGTTCTTCATTGCCGACCATGAAGCCGATGCGCCAGCCGGCCATGTTGTAGCTCTTCGACAGGGTGAAGAACTCCACCGCCACGTCCTTGGCGCCCGGCACCTGCATGATCGACGGGGCCTTCCAGCCGTCGAAGACGATGTCGGCGTAGGCCAGGTCGTGCACGACCAGGATGCCGTACTGTCTGGCCAGCGCCACCACCCGTTCGAAGAAATCCAGCTCCACGCATTGCGCCGTGGGATTGGAGGGGAAGCCGAGGATCATCATCTTCGGCTTGGGAATCGCCTCGCGGATCGCCCGCTCCAGTTCGGCGAAGAAGTCCACGCCCGGTACCAGCGGCACCGAGCGCACTTGGGCGCCGGCGATCACCGCGCCGTAGATGTGGATCGGGTAGCTGGGGTTGGGCACCAGCACGGTGTCGCCGTGGTCGAGAGTGGCGAGCATCAGGTGCGCCAGCCCCTCCTTGGAGCCGATGGTGACGATGGCTTCGCTGTCCGGGGCGATGTCCACGGCGTAGTGCTCCTGGTACCAGCGCGAGATGGCGCGGCGCAGGCGCGGGATGCCGCGCGAGGTGGAGTAGCCGTGGGTGTCCTCGCGCTGGGCGACCTGGACGAGTTTCTCGACGATGTGCGGCGGCGTGGCGCCGTCGGGGTTGCCCATGCTGAAGTCGACGATGTCCTCGCCCCGGCGGCGGGCGGCCATCTTCAGCTCGGCGGTGATGTTGAAAACGTAGGGGGGCAGACGATCGATGCGCGCAAAGCGGCGCTTGCCGTGTTCGGCCATGATTTCCTCGAGAGACGTAAGCGCCCGGAACCGTCCGAGCGACGTTGGCCACTATCCTGGCCAGGCGCCAAAATACGCCAGGCACGGCGGGGCCGCAAGCCGGCAGGGTAGCGCAGCTAGCCGCCCAGCATGTCGTGCATCGCGATGATCTGCTCGGCCACCTGGATCAGCTTCTGCTGGCGGCTCATGGCCTGGCGTCTCATGAGGGTATAGGCCTCCTCCTCGTTGCAGCCTTTCATCTTCATCAGCAGCCCCTTGGCCAGTTCTATGCGCTTGCGCTCGGCCAGCTGCGCTTCCCTGGCCTGCAGTTCGGCGCGCAGGGCCTGATCGCTCTCGAAGCGTGCCATGGCGACGTCGAGGATCGGCTGCAGACGGGCGGCCTGGATGCCCTCGACGATGTAGGCGCTGACCCCGGCCCTGATCGCCTGGCGCATCGCCGCCGGATCGTGCTCGTCGGTGAACATCACGATCGGTCTCGGGCGGTCGCGGCTGACCAGCACCACTTGCTCCATCACGTCGCGTCCGGGCGAGTCGGTATCGATCAGCACCACATCCGGTCGCACGGCCTCGATCCGGGCCGGCAGGTCGATGGTCAGGCCGGACTCGTCGACCACTTCGAATCCCGCCTGGCTCAGCGCGGCCCTCAGGCGGCCGACCTTCTTTGCCGTATCGTCAATCAGGAGGATGCGCAGCATGATGAATTCCCATCCTTTCGAGGCTCTGACTCGGTGGCGTCGCTCAGGGCGTGCAGTGCGAAGCTGCGGGCGTAGCCGGCGGGATCGGAGCCGTCCCAGCACTTGCCGTCCAGCAGGGTCGAGCGGCGCATGGGCGAAGCGGGCAGTGGAATGCCCAGGGCATCGGCGGCTTGGCGGTACGTTTCGAGTCGTTGTACGCGCTCGGCGACGGCCAGATAGTCCGGATCTTCGCGCAGCAGGCCCCAGCGCCGAAACTGGGTCATGAACCAGAGCCCATCGGAAAGATAGGGCTGGTTGACCTCTCCGTCGGCATGAAAGCGCAGGGCATGGGCATCCGTCCAGGCGTGTCCGTTGCCGTCCTCGTATCGACCGAGGAAGCGCGGCTCGATCACACGGGGAGGGGCGGCCACGTAGTCGCGGGCGCTGATCAGACGGGCGGTGCTGGCCTTGTTCTCCTCGCTGGCGTCGATGAAGCGGCTGGCCTCCAATACCGCCATGATCAGCGCCCGAGCCGTGTTGGGATATTGCTCGACGAAGTCGCGGGTACAGCCCAGCACCTTTTCCGGATGATCGGGCCAGATCGACTGGCTGGTCGCGACGGTGAAGCCCACACCCTGGTCGATGGCGAAGGCGCCCCAGGGCTCGCCGGCACAGAAGCCGTCGATGCCCCCGGCACGCAGATGTTCGACCATCTGCGGTGGTGGCACGACCAGGGTTCTGACGTCGTCCAGGGGATGAATGCCCAGGCTGGCCAGCCAGTAATAGAGCCAGAGAGCGTGGGTACCGGTGGGGAAGGTCTGGGCTAGGAGGAGTTTTGCATCATTCCGGTGCGCCCGTGACGCCAATGCCTCGCCGCTGTCCACGCCAGTTTCTCTCAGTCCGGTCGAGAGACTGATGCTCTGACCATTCTGATTCAGTCCCATCAGGACCGCCATATCGGTCGCCTGGGTGCCGCCGATACCGAGCTGCATGCTGTAGATCAGTCCGTACAGGGCCTGGCCGGCATCCAGTTCGCCGCTAAGGAGCCTGTCGCGCATGCCGGACCAGGAAACCTGTCGTTTCAGGTTGAGTGTCAGCCCATAGGGCTCGGCGAAGCCCTGGGTCGCGGCAACGATCAGGGATGCCGCATCGGTCAGCGGCATGAACCCCACGTTGATCGACGGCTTTTCCGGGGCGTCGCTTCCGTCCACCCAGGCTCGGACATCGGCTCTGGACTTGGCTTGATCGGTCATGGTCTTCATCCAGCCTTGAATGAAAAAGGCGCCGCACGACGGCTGCCGGAAGCAGTGTCGAATGCGACGCCATTGTCGAGAAAGGGAGGCCCGCCGTTGGGCTATCCCCGTGATGAGAGGGTAGAAGCAATCGACATGCCAGGCTCTTGCCCTCCATCCGGTAGCCGAAAAGAAGAAGCCCCGCCGAGGCGGGGCTTCTTCGTTACCTATCGCTCTTAGGCTTGAGCGACCGGGATCTTGGCGTTGGCCGCGGCTTCGCGGAACTCGGCGATCTGGTCGAAGCTCAGGTAGCGGTAGATATCGGCAGACATGCTGTCGATGTCCTTCGCGTACTGCATGTATTCCTCGACGGTCGGCAGCTTGCCGAGGATCGAAGCGACGGATGCCAGCTCGGCCGAAGCCAGGAACACGTTGGTAGCGTCACCCAGACGGTTCGGGAAGTTACGGGTCGAGGTGGAGACCACGGTGGAACCGGTCTGTACGCGAGCCTGGTTACCCATGCACAGCGAGCAGCCCGGCATTTCCATGCGGGCGCCAGCGCGGCCGTAGATGCCGTAGTAGCCTTCTTCGGTCAGCTGGTGAGCGTCCATCTTGGTCGGCGGGGCCAGCCACAGGCGGGTCGGGATGCCGCCCTTGACCTTGTCGAGCAGCTTACCGGCAGCGCGGAAGTGACCGATGTTGGTCATGCAGGAACCGATGAACACTTCGTCGATCTTCTGGCCTGCAACGGTGGACAGCAGACGGGCGTCGTCCGGATCGTTCGGGGCGCACAGCACCGGCTCTTTCACGTCGGCCAGATCGATCTCGATCACGGCGGCGTATTCGGCATCCTTGTCGGCTTCCAGCAGTTGCGGTTTGGCCAACCAGGCTTCCATCGCCTGGGCACGACGTTCCAGGGTGCGGGCATCGCCGTAGCCTTCGCCGATCATCCAGCGCAGCAGGGTGATGTTGGACTTCAGGTACTCGGCGATGGCCTCTTCCGGCAGCTTGATGGTGCAACCGGCAGCAGAACGCTCGGCAGAGGCGTCGGACAGCTCGAAGGCTTGTTCGACGGTCAGGCCGGTGAGGCCTTCGATCTCGAGGATGCGGCCGGAGAAAATGTTCTTCTTGCCCTTCTTCTCGACGGTCAGCAGGCCCTGCTGGATGGCGTAGTAGGGGATCGCATGCACCAGGTCACGCAGGGTGATGCCGGGCTGCAGTTTGCCCTTGAAACGCACCAGCACGGATTCCGGCATGTCCAGCGGCATTACGCCGGTGGCGGCGGCGAAAGCCACCAGGCCCGAACCGGCCGGGAAGGAGATGCCGATCGGGAAGCGGGTGTGCGAGTCGCCACCGGTACCCACGGTATCCGGCAGCAGCATGCGGTTCAGCCAGCTGTGGATGATGCCGTCGCCCGGACGCAGGGATACGCCGCCGCGGGACATGATGAAGTCCGGCAGGGTGTGGTGGGTCTTGACATCGATCGGCTTCGGATAGGCCGCGGTGTGGCAGAAGGACTGCATCACCAGGTCGGCGGAGAAGCCCAGGCAAGCCAGGTCTTTCAGCTCGTCGCGGGTCATCGGGCCGGTGGTGTCCTGGGAGCCGACGGTGGTCATCTTCGGCTCGCAGTAGGTGCCCGGGCGCACGCCCTTGCCTTCCGGCAGACCGCAGGCGCGGCCAACCATCTTCTGAGCCAGGGTGTAGCCCTTGCCGCTGTCGGCCGGAGCTTCCGGCTTCTTGAAGAGGGTGGACGGAGCCAGGCCCAGTTCGGCACGGGCCTTCTCGGTCAGACCTCGGCCGATGATCAGTGGAATACGGCCGCCGGCGCGGACTTCGTCCAGCAGCACGTCGGTCTTCAGCTGGAAGGTGGTGACCAGCTCGTCGCTGCCATGGCGGCGCACTTCGCCCTTGACCGGGTATACGTCGATGACGTCTCCCATGGCCAGGTTGGTGCAATCGAATTCGATCGGCAGAGCGCCGGCGTCTTCCATGGTGTTGTAGAAGATCGGGGCGATCTTGGTGCCGAAGCAGAAGCCACCGGCGCGCTTGTTCGGGACGTAGGGGATGTCGTCGCCGAAGAACCACAGCACAGAGTTGGTAGCGGACTTACGGGAGGAACCGGTACCGACCACGTCACCGACGTAGGCAACCGGGAAGCCCTTGGCCTTGGCGGCTTCGATCTGCTTCAGCGGGCCGACGGAACCCGGCTGTACCGGCTCGATGCCGTCGCGGGCCATCTTCAGCATGGCCAGGGCGTGCAGCGGGATGTCGGGGCGCGACCAGGCGTCCGGAGCGGGGGACAGGTCGTCGGTGTTGGTTTCGCCCGGGACCTTGAACACGGTCAGGGTGACTTTTTCCGGTACGGCCGGCTTGGCCAGGAACCACTCGCCGTCAGCCCAGGATTGCAGCACGGCCTTGGCGGCAGCGTTGCCCTTCTTGGCGCGCTCGGAGACGTCGTGGAAGGCATCGAACATCAGCAGGGTGTGCTTGAGTTGCTCGGCCGCGGCGTTGGCCAGTTCGGCGTTGTCCAGCAGCTCGACCAGGGTGGAGATGTTGTAGCCACCCTGCATGGTACCGAGCAGTTCGACGGCGCGCTGCTTGCTGATCAGCGGGGAAGAGGTTTCGCCCTTGACGATGGCGGTGAGGAAGCCTGCCTTGACGTAGGCGGCCTCATCCACGCCGGCGGGGACGCGGTTGGTGATCAGGTCAACGAGGAAATCTGCTTCGCCGGCCGGCGGGTTTTTCAGCAACTCGACCAGGCCCGCGGTTTGTTCGGCGTTCAGCGGCTGGGGTACGACACCCAGAGCGGCACGCTCTTGTACGTGTTTGCGATAGGCTTCAAGCACAGTTTTACCCTCATCATGGTCCTGGCAGTTCCAGGACACTCATCCTGGGAATCGCCGAGCACATGCGCCCTACCGCTTTATGGGCAGCACGGCCATGACTACGGCGATCCCCCTCAAGAAGCTGTTTTCAAAGTTTTACGCCGAGGGCGAGGGGCGCTGGCACCATGTGCCGGGATGCTAGCGCCGGATTCCGTCCCGCTCGGATATGCTGTTGCGACTGTGCTCGTGACGCTTTGAAAACAGCTTCGACCGGATAGTGACGCCTAAAAAGGCCCTGAGAGTCTAATGGAAAGCAGTGGCAAAGTTAAGCTACGCACCGTTCATGGCGGGATGACCGCCCTTAGACAAAGGGCTAAGATGCCGCCCCGCATTTCCGTTACAGCTGTTCTTCACCATGTCCATTCAGCGCGTCAAGACGCCTTGCGTCGGTCTTTGTTCAACGGTCTATGGCGATCTGGTCTGCCGGGGCTGTAAGCGCTTTCACCACGAGGTGGTGAACTGGAACCGCTACGACGACGAGGAGAAGCGGGCGGTCTGGCGGCGCCTCGAGAGCCTGCTGGTGCAGGTGGTGCAGGCCAAGCTGGAGGTGTTCGATGCGGCGAAGCTACGTCAGCAACTGGAGCTGCGCCAGATCCGCTTCGTCGCCGAGCAGTCGGTCTATTGCTGGGCTTACCATCTGATCGCGCGCGGGGCTCGGGCCATCAATCAACTGGGTGCTTATGGTATCGCCCTATTGCCCGAGTTTCGCGATTGGGATCTTCCCGCTCTGCGCGATGCCATCGATCGGGAGTTCTTCCTGCTGTCCGAGGCCCACTACGAGCGCTACATGGCTCCGCGGTTTCTGCACGAGGGGATGGAGAACCGCAACTGAAGGAGTCCGGGGCAGGGGTGGGGGCTCAGAAATGGGCGATCATCTCCTCCAGTTCTTCGATGACTCGCTCAGGTTTGATCACCAGTACGTCGCTTTCTAGGGCGTCCAGCACGATCTCGGCGGTATTCCCGATCAAGGCTCCCGATAGTCCGGTGCGGGCGATGGTCCCGATCACCGTCACCACGGCATGCAGGTCGCCCGCGAGCTGCGGGATCAGGATGTCCGCAGCGCCTTCCACGACATGCAGCCGCTCGTCGGTAATGCCGTATCGTGCCTGGAAGTCCTGCTGATCTTTCCGATGGTGTGTTTGGATTTCTTGCTCGGGCTGAAAGCCCGGGTCAGCGGCCGAGACCAGCGGCGAGGGTTGGGCGTAGAGAACGTGCAGCTCGCCATGGGTCAGCTCGGCTAAGGCTGAGCCATACTGCAGGATGCTTCCGTGCAGGGTGTCGTGCTGGCGCTCGGCATTGCCGATGTCGACAGCGGCGAGAATTTTGCCGCCCTTCCAGGGCTTATCGGTTTTGACCATCAGAAGCGGTGCAGAGCAGCAACGCAGCAGCTTCCAGTCCTCCGGCGTGAGCAGAGCCTTTTTCAGCGGGTTGTCGGCTCGGTGCTGTTTGATGACCAGATCGCAGCCTGATGCCTGCTGGGCAATGGTTATGGTCTGATGCAGGTTCTTGTGCCACGCCTGCTGTGTGCTGATGACGAATCCGTCCTCGGAGAGGCAGGACCGAAGTTGATCGAGGAGCGGGGAATGATCGTCCTTCTCGTCGCAGACCAGTAAATGAAGCTTCGGCTTGAGGGCATCGGGCCGATCCGGGCTTGCGATCAGGCGGCCGCGTTGGAGTGCCAGCATTTCCGGCTGTTCGGGATCGATCACAATCAGGATGTTGTCGATGGCTTGCATGGTCGTGAGCTCTACAAGGGGTGATATTGCCCAACTATAGATGCCAACGGTTGCGGCCCGTTGATGCCCATCAAGCAAGACTGGTTGACGTGCGTATGTATAATGCGCCCCGTTTTCGGCTCCCGACTTTCAATCCATGCCTCGATCCAGTCAAAACGAGTTTCCGTTGCCCAATTCCTGCCCTGGCGATACCGGGGCTCCGGCCCGCGCCTCGGCTCTGAGGGGGGGCTAGCTGATGCAGGAGATGCTGGATTTTCTTGCTTGCGCAACGCCCCAGAGCTGGATCGAGGCGGCCTTGAAGCAGCAACAGGTATTGCTCATCGATCACAAGAACTGCGAGTGGAAGGCCGCCGCGACAGCCTTTCATCTCATGGGCAAACACGCCACCAAGCTGGATCTGGTCAACAAGATGAGCCGCCTCGCCCGCGAGGAGCTGGTGCACATGGAGCAGGTTCTGCGCATCCTCAAGAAGCGGAACATCGCGCTGGTGAGCGTTTCGGCCTCTCGCTATGCCAGTAGTCTGCGCGAGCTGGTCAGGGCACAGGAGCCTTACAGGTTGACAGACACCCTGGTGATAGGTGCTTTCATCGAATGCCGATCCTGCGAGCGTTTCGCGGCATTGGCGCCGCATCTGGACGAGGAGCTTGGCACCTTCTACGGGGGGCTGCTCAAGTCGGAGTCCCGTCACTTCCAGGATTATCTGAAACTTGCCTATACCTATGGCGAAAGGGCTGACGTCGACGCGGCGGTGGATCGGGTGCGTGCTCTCGAGGCCGAATTGGTCAGCAGTCCGGACAGGGAATTCCGCTTCCATAGCGGCTGTCCCGTCTGATCGAGGCGGACTAGATAGCCACGGGCTCCAGACGGAAGCCCTGTCGGTCGACCTGTAGTACCCAGGCCTGGCTGTCCCAGTCGCCCAGTACGATGCGGCGGGCCTGGCGTCCGTTGAGCTGGAATTCATGCACCGCCGGACGGTGCGTGTGCCCGTGAACCATTATCTGCACGCCATGCCTGGCCATTAGCGGCGGCACCTCCTCTGGAGTCACATCGGTGATTTCGACGGGCTTTCGCAGTGTATGCACGCGGCTTTCCTTGCGCAGTCGTCGAGCCAGCCGGCGCCGAGTGGTCAGTGGTAGATGGTGCAGTATCCATAGCGATAGCGGATTGCGCAGCCAGCGACGCAGGCGCATGTAGGCCTCGTCGCCGGTGCAGAGTCTGTCGCCATGCGTCAGCAGGACCCGTTCGCCTCCGAGTTCGACGACGCTGGCATCGACCAGCAGCCTGCAGCCTGCCTCATCACAGAAGCGCTTGCCGATCAGGAAGTCGCGATTCCCATGCATCAGAAATATGTGGGTTCCGTGCTCGGCCAGTTCGCGCAGCGCCTTGGCGATGGAATGGTGGAAGCGGCTCATGGCGTCGTCGCCGATCCAGGACTCGAAGAGATCGCCGAGTATGTAGAGTGCTTCGGCCTTGCGAGCGCGCTCCTGCAGGAAAAGCAGAAACGCCCGGGTGATTTCCGGGCGTTCCTCTTCCAGGTGCAGATCGGAGATCAGCAGCGTGGTCATCGGGTTTATTCGACGATCTCGGCCTTCTCGATGATTACGTCGTCCTTCGGTACATCCTGGTGGCCAGCGCGCGAGGTCGTGGCGACATTCTTGATCTTGTCGATCACATCCATGCCTTCGACCACCTTGCCGAACACGGCATAGCCCCAGCCTTGGGTGGTCGGTGCGCTGTGATCCAGGATGCTGTTGTTGGCGACGTTGATGAAGAACTGCGCGCTGGCCGAGTGCGGGTCCATGGTGCGGGCCATGGCGATGGTGCCGATCTCATTGGACAGGCCGTTGTTGGCCTCGTTCTTGATGGGCGCGCGGGTGGACTTCTGCTTCATGCCCGGCTCGAAGCCGCCGCCCTGGATCATGAAATTGCCGATGACACGGTGGAAGATGGTGTTGTCGTAATGGCCACTACGCACGTATTCCTCGAAGTTGGCCACGGTTTCCGGGGCTTTATCGGCGAATAGTTGCAGGGTGATAGTGCCGTGATTGGTATGCAGCTTGATCATGGGGGATTTTCCACTTGATGGGTGGTAAAGGCCTCGGAGGCACCGCCTGGCGTTGTTGCAGCGGGGTGTCTGTCGGGGGCTTGATGGGTTCGCTATCATAAGCGCTTTGCATTGGCCGGCCTACCCTGGCCGGCGCTGACATGTCCAAGGATCCCATGAGCAAGCCCGAGACTTCCGCCGCCGCCGCGAATTTCCTCCGTCCCATCGTCCAGGCCGACCTGGAGAGCGGCAAGCACGCCAAGATCGTCACCCGCTTTCCCCCGGAGCCCAACGGCTACCTGCACATCGGGCATGCCAAGTCGATCTGCCTGAACTTTGGTCTGGCCGAGGAGTTCGGTGGCGAGTGCAACCTGCGCTTCGATGACACCAACCCGGCCAAGGAGGATCAGGAGTACATCGATGCGATCAAGAGCGACGTAGAGTGGCTGGGCTTCCGCTGGGCCGGTGAGGAGCGCTACGCCTCCAACTACTTCGACCGGCTTTACGAGTGGGCCGTGCATTTGATCGAGGCGGGCAAAGCCTACGTCTGCGACCTGTCGCCGGACGAGGCGCGCGAGTATCGTGGAAGCCTGACCGAGCCGGGTAGGAACAGCCCGTACCGCGAACGCTCGGTGGAGGAAAACCTCGATCTGTTCGCACGCATGAAGGCCGGTGAATTCCCGGATGGGGCCAAGGCGTTGCGTGCGAAGATCGACATGGCGTCCCCCAACATGAACCTGCGTGATCCGATCCTGTACCGCATTCGTCACGCCCATCACCATCAGACCGGCGACAAGTGGTGCATCTATCCGAGCTACGACTTCACGCACGGCCAGTCTGACGCCATCGAAGGCGTGACCCATTCGATCTGCACCTTGGAGTTCGAAGATCACCGTCCGCTCTACGAGTGGTTTCTCGACAACCTGCCGGTGCCCTGCAAGCCGCGCCAGTACGAGTTCGCTCGCCTCAACCTGAATTACACCATCACCAGTAAGCGCAAGCTCAAGCAGCTGGTCGACGAGGGGCATGTCAACGGTTGGGACGACCCACGTATGTCGACCCTTTCCGGCTACCGCCGCCGCGGCTACACCCCGGCATCGATCCGCCACTTCTGCGACCTGATCGGCGTCAACCGCGCTGGCGGTGTGGTCGACATCAGCATGCTGGAGTTCGCCATTCGCGAGGATCTGGACGCCAACGCCGCGCGTGCCATGTGCGTGCTCAAGCCGCTCAAGGTGGTGATCACCAACTATCCCGAAGGCCAAGTCGAGAACCTCGAGTTGCCGCGCCATCCCAAGCAGGACATGGGCGTTCGCGTGCTGCCGTTCTCCCGCGAGATCTACATCGATGCCAGCGATTTCGAAGAAGTCCCTCCGGCCGGCTATAAGCGCCTGATCCCCGGCGGCGAAGTGCGCCTACGCGGCAGTTACGTGATCCGCGCCGACGAGGCGATGAAGGACGAAGCCGGTAACATCGTCGAGCTGCGCTGTTCCTACGACGAGAACACCCTCGGAAAGAACCCGGAAGGCCGCAAGGTCAAGGGTGTGATCCACTGGGTGCCGGCCGCCGAGAGCGTCGAATGCGAAGTGCGTCTCTACGACCGCCTGTTCAGAGTCGCCAACCCGGAGAAAACCGAAGAGGGCGGTAGTTTCCTCGATAACATCAATCCGGATTCGCTGGTGGTGCTCAAGGGTTGCCGTGCGGAGCCGTCGCTGGCCAACGCGGCGCCTGCGGAGCGCTTCCAGTTCGAGCGTGAAGGTTACTTCTGTGCCGATCTGAAGGACTCCAAGCCGGGTGCGCCGGTGTTCAACCGCACCGTCACCTTGCGTGACTCCTGGGGGCAGTGAATGACGCTTTCCATCTTCAGCACCCTGTCCAAGAGCAAGGACGAGTTCAAGCCGCTGGAAGGCAACAAGGTGCGCATGTACGTGTGCGGCATGACCGTCTACGACTTCTGCCATATCGGTCACGCGCGAGTGATGGTGGCGTTCGACGTGGTCGCCCGCTGGCTGCGCCATCGCGGCTATGAGCTGACCTACGTGCGTAATATCACCGACATCGACGACAAGATCATCAAGCGTGCCAACGAGAACGGCGAGAGCTTCGATACCTTGACGGCTCGCATGATTGCCGCCATGCATGAGGACGAGGCGCGTCTCAACGTGCTGCGCCCGGACCTAGAGCCGCGTGCCACCGATCACATCGCCGGCATGCACTGGATGATCCAGACCCTGATCGACAAGGGCTACGCTTACGCGCCGGGCAACGGCGACGTCTACTACCGGGTCGGTAAGTTCGAGGGCTATGGCAAGCTGTCGCGGCGCAAGATCGAGGATCTGAAGATCGGCGCGCGCATCGAGGTCGATGAGGCCAAGGAAGATCCTCTCGACTTCGTGCTGTGGAAGGGCGCCAAGCCGGGCGAGCCAAGTTGGGAATCGCCTTGGGGGAGCGGCCGTCCGGGCTGGCACATCGAGTGCTCGGTGATGTCCACCTGCTGCCTGGGTGAGACCTTCGACATTCATGGTGGCGGTCCGGATCTGGTGTTTCCGCACCACGAGAATGAGATCGCCCAGAGCGAGGCGGCCACCGGCAAGCTCTACGCCAATACCTGGATGCATGCAGGGGCGGTGCGTGTCGACGGTGAGAAGATGTCCAAGAGCCTTGGCAACTTCTTCACTATTCGTGAGGTGCTGGAGAAGTATCACCCGGAGGTGGTGCGCTACCTGTTGGTGTCCAGCCACTATCGCAGCCCGATCAACTACTCCGAGGACAGCCTGCGAGAAGCGAAGGCCGCGTTGGAGCGCTTCTACAACGGCCTGAAGGGGCTGCCGGACGTCCAGGCGGCTGGCGGTGACGAGTTCGTTGCACGCTTCGGTGCGGCGATGGACGACGACTTCAACTCGCCGGAGGCCTGCGCTGTGCTGTTCGAGATGGTTCGGGAGGTTAACCGCCTGCGCGAAACCGACCTGAGCGCTGCTGCCGCACTGGCCGCGCGTCTGAAGGAGCTGGCTGATGCGCTCGGTGTACTGCAGCTCGATCCCGATGCCTTCCTGCAGGCCGGTGCCGAAGGCAGGGTCGACGCCTCCGAGGTGGAAGCACTTATCGCCGCGCGTCTGCAGGCGCGAGCTGAGAAGAACTGGACCGAATCCGACCGCATCCGCGATCAGCTCACTGGCATGGGTGTGGTGCTGGAAGATGGCAAGGGCGGGACTACCTGGCGTCTTGCGGACTGAGAAAGGCTGAGTGAGGTCCGGGTAGGAAAAAGGCACCTTCGTGGTGCCTTTTTTGTGTCGCCGAATCTTGGGCTCGACTTATTTGTGCAAATGCTCGGCGGCGTACAGGGTGTTCTCCAGCAGGCAAGCGCGAGTCATGGGGCCGACACCGCCGGGAACGGGGGTGATCCAGCCTGCACGCTCGTAGGCGGTTTCGAACACGACGTCCCCGGTCAGCTTGCCATTAGCCTGGCGATTGATGCCGACATCTATGACGATCGCGCCTTCCTTGATCCACTCGCCCTTGACCAAGCCGGTGATTCCGGTGGCGACGACTACCAGGTCGGCGCGTCTGATATGGGCTTCGAGGTCCCGGGTGAAGCGGTGGGTCACGGTGGTCGTACAGCCAGCAAGCAGTAGCTCCAGCGCCATGGGGCGGCCGACGATATTGGAGGCGCCAACCACGACAGCGTCCAGTCCATGAAGGTCGATACCGGTGCTTTCCAGCAGCGTCATGATGCCTTTGGGGGTGCAGGGGCGGAGCAGGGGAATGCGCTGGGCAAGACGGCCTATATTGTATGGATGGAAGCCATCGACATCCTTGTCGGGACGGATGCGCTCTAAAAGCTGAGAGGCATCGAGATGCTTCGGCAATGGTAGCTGCACCAGGATTCCATCAATGGACGGATCTTCGTTGAGATTGTCGATCAGGGTCAGAAGATCATCCTGGCTCGTATTGACCGGCAGGTCGTAGGCATGGGACTGGAAGCCTACTTCTTCGCAATCCTTGCGCTTGTGTGCGACGTACACTTGGGAGGCCGGATCGTTGCCCACCAGGATTACTGCCAGGCCGGGCGCTCTTAGTCCCTGCTGGAGGCGTTCGGCGACACGTTGGGCGATCTCCTGGCGGAGGCTGGCGGCGATCGCTTTGCCGTCGATCAGTTTTGCGGTCATGACGCGTGCTTAACCATGGGAGTGTTAAAAGAGTGCTCATTGTCGCATGTGAAGAATAGTGGGCAAAGGCGATGGCGGGAGCAAATTCCTTCGGAATCCGCATCTTGCTGATTTGTTTAAAAAAGTTGTTGACGGGATGTCGGTGTCTCTTTAAGATTCGCCCCGCTTGCCGAGCACAGCCTGCTACAGGATGTGAAGCTGGTAGTATCAGCTTCTGATAAGGCTTAAAGTTTGCGCTCTGCTCAGAATGCAAATGAATAAGCGCCCGTAGCTCAGCTGGATAGAGCATCCGCCTTCTAAGCGGATGGTCGCAGGTTCGAGTCCTGCCGGGCGCGCCAAGAGCGGCTGGCACAAGCAATGAAATATGGTGGGCGTAGCTCAGTTGGTAGAGCACAGGATTGTGGCTCCTGGTGTCGTGGGTTCGATTCCCATCGTCCACCCCATATTCCAGAAAACGCCAGGCCACCTAGGTCTGGCGTTTTCGTTTGAAGGTTTGCCACGCGGATGTGGTGGAATTGGTAGACACACTGGATTTAGGTTCCAGCGCCGCAAGGCGTAAGAGTTCGAGTCTCTTCATCCGCACCATCTTTTATCCCTCCCGATTGCCGCCTGCGCTCTCTAGGGTGACTTCTCACAATCGACCCACTAGAATGCATGCCCTTGATTCGGGGCCGTTACGGCCGGCTAACGTATGTGCAACGAGGAATACCCATGCAAGTTTCTGTTGAAAGCACCTCCGCTCTTGAGCGTCGGCTGACTATCGGCGTGCCGGCTGAACGCATCGAGAGTGAAGTCAACAAGCGTCTAGAGCAGACCGCCCGTCGTGCCAAGATCCCGGGTTTCCGTCCGGGTAAAGTCCCGATGAGCGTGATTCGTCAGCGCTATGAGGATGCGGCTCGTCAGGAGGCTCTTGGCGACGTCATTCAGGCTACCTTCTATGAAGCCGTAGTCGAGCAGAAACTGAAGCCGGCTGGTGCTCCGTCTGTTGAGCCGAAGGTGTTCGAGAAGGGCAAGGATCTTGAATACATCGCTACCTTCGAGATTTATCCGGAATTCGAAGTGACCGGCTTGGAAAGTATCGCTGTCGAGCGCCTGCAAGCTGAGGTGATTGACGCCGACGTAGACAACATGCTGGAAATCCTGCGCAAGCAGAATACCCGTTACGAGCAGGTAGAGCGCAAGGCGCGTAACGACGATCAACTGAACATCGATTTCGTCGGCAAGATTGATGGTGAGGCTTTTGCTGGTGGATCTGCCAAAGGGACTCTGCTCGTATTGGGTTCTGGTCGCATGATCCCCGGTTTCGAGGAGGGGCTGGTTGGCGCCAAGGCTGGCGATGAGCGCGTGCTTTCGCTGGTCTTCCCCGAGGACTATCAGAATCTGGATCTGGCTGGCAAGGCTGCGGAGTTTGCTGTAACGGTGAACTCTGTCGCCGAGGCTAAGCTGCCAGAGCTGAATGCGGAATTCTTCGCGCTGTTCGGTATCAATGAATCCACCTTGGAAGCGTTCCGCGCCGAGGTTCGTAAGAACATGGAGCGTGAGCTGCGCCAAGCGATCAAAGCCAAGATCAAGAATCAGGTGATGGACGGTTTGCTCGCCGCCAACCCGGTTGAAGTGCCGAAGGCGCTGGTGGAGAGCGAAGTGAATCGCCTGCGCGTCCAGGCTGTTCAGCAATTTGGCGGCAACATCAAGCCGGAGCAGCTGCCTGCCGAGCTTTTCGAGGAGCAGGCTAAGCGCCGCGTGGTTCTGGGGCTGATCATTGCCGAGATGGTCAAGCAGTTTGAGATCAAGCCCGACGAGCAGCGTGTCCGTGGTCTGATCGAAGAAATGGCTGCGGCCTATCAAGAGCCGGAACAGGTGATCTCTTGGTACTACAAGAACGAGCAGCAGTTGAACGAGGTTCGTTCAGTTGTGCTGGAGGAGCAAGTTGTAGATACTGTCCTCCAGAAGGCCAACGTAACCGACAAAGCGGTCTCCTACGAAGAAGCTGTCAAGCCGGCGGAAGCTAAGCAAGCCGCCTGATCCTTCCCTCGTTCGAGCACAACCATAAGCCAGCCTTCGTGCTGGCTTATGCGCTTTATAGACCTGACCATTAGGGAGATATCAGGACATGCAGCGTAATCCTCTGATGCAAGTGCCGGAAATTCAGGCTGCTGGTGGCCTCGTGCCGATGGTGATCGAGCAGTCTGCCCGCGGTGAGCGTGCCTATGACATTTATTCCCGCCTGTTGAAGGAGCGGGTGATCTTTATGGTCGGCCAGGTCGAAGACTACATGGCCAACCTGATCGTGGCCCAGCTGTTGTTCCTTGAGGCCGAAAATCCGGACAAGGATATCCATCTCTATATCAATTCGCCGGGCGGTTCCGTAACGGCTGGCATGTCTATCTACGACACCATGCAATTCATCAAGCCTGATGTTTCAACCATCTGTATCGGCCAGGCCTGCAGCATGGGGGCGCTTTTGTTGGCCGGTGGGGCGGCGGGTAAGCGTTTCTGTCTGCCCCATTCCCGTATGATGATTCATCAGCCGCTTGGTGGCTTCCAGGGTCAGGCATCCGATATCGAGATTCATGCCCGAGAAATCCTGACCATTCGCGAACGGCTGAACAAAGTGCTTGCTCATCACACTGGCCAGCCTCTTGATGTAATCGCGCGTGACACGGATCGTGACAATTTCATGAGCGGTGAGGAGGCGGTCAAGTACCGCCTTATTGATCAGGTGCTCACCCAGCGCCAGATGGTCGAGTGACCCAGTCGATAGGGGCGGCATGCGCAAGCGGTCGCCCGTGGGGTTGAAAATACCCGCATTTGCCTTCATCTTGTGTTGCAAGCCTACCGGATTGGATCGAACGAATGACTGACACCCGCAACGGCGAGGACAACGGCAAACTGCTTTATTGCTCCTTCTGCGGCAAAAGCCAGCATGAAGTGCGTAAGTTGATTGCAGGGCCCTCGGTCTTTATCTGCGACGAGTGCGTCGACCTGTGCAATGACATTATCCGTGAGGAAGTGCAAGAAGCTCAGGCCGAGAGCAGTGCCCACAAACTGCCAACCCCTAAGGAAATCAGCACTATTCTTGATCAGTATGTGATCGGTCAGGAGCGTGCCAAAAAGATTCTGGCTGTAGCGGTATATAACCATTACAAGCGTCTGAATCAGCGTGAGCGTAAAGACGACGTCGAGCTTGGCAAGAGCAATATTCTCTTGATCGGGCCTACTGGCTCTGGCAAGACGCTTCTCGCCGAAACTCTGGCGCGTTTGCTTAACGTGCCGTTCACCATCGCTGATGCTACTACCTTGACTGAGGCTGGCTACGTTGGTGAGGACGTTGAGAATATAATTCAAAAGTTGCTACAGAAGTGCGACTACGATGTCGAAAAGGCCCAAATGGGCATCGTTTATATAGACGAGATCGACAAAATTTCCCGTAAGTCGGACAACCCCTCCATTACTCGTGACGTATCGGGTGAGGGTGTGCAACAGGCGCTGTTGAAGCTGATCGAGGGAACCGTTGCTTCTGTCCCTCCGCAGGGAGGACGCAAGCATCCGCAGCAAGAATTCCTGCAAGTCGATACACGAAACATCCTTTTTATCTGCGGCGGAGCTTTTTCCGGTTTGGAAAAGGTGATCCAGAATCGTTCGACCAAGGGTGGGATCGGCTTCAAGGCCGAGGTGCGTAGCTCGGAGCCGGGTAAGAAAATCGGTGAGGCTTTGCGTCAGGTCGAGCCGGACGACTTGGTCAAGTTTGGTCTTATTCCTGAGTTCGTGGGCCGTCTGCCAATCATAGCGACCTTGGATGAATTGGATGAGGCTGCGCTAGTTCAGATTCTAACCGAGCCCAAGAATGCATTGACCAAACAGTATGGCAAACTGTTCGAGATGGAAGGCGTTGACTTGGAATTTAGGGTCGATGCTCTACATGCGGTCGCGCATCGTGCATTGGAGCGTAAGACTGGTGCTCGTGGGTTGCGTTCGATCCTTGAAGGCATTCTTCTGGACACTATGTACGACATTCCTTCTCAATCTGGCGTCAGTAAAGTCGTCATTGACGAGAGTGTTATCGATGGGGCATCCAAGCCCTTGCTCATCTATGAAAATTCAGAGCCGCCTGCGAAGGCTGCACCTGACGCCTGACTTATGAAGGGGCCTTCGGGCCCCTTTGTATTTCTGCTGTAATGCTTGTTTTTTCCTAGAGCTGCCTCCATCTTAGACGGCAAGGGAGCATCCCATCCGTTACGGTCGTAGGCCGCATAGAGTAAAAATTATGAACAGATACGAGATTCCTCTTCTGCCGCTACGCGATGTCGTCGTCTATCCGCACATGGTGATTCCATTGTTTGTGGGGCGAGAGAAGTCCATCGAAGCTCTGGAAGTGGCCATGAGCAGCGACAAGCGTATCCTTTTGCTGGCTCAGAAAAACCCGGCCGACGATGATCCCTGGGAAGACTCCCTCTATAGGGTCGGTACCGTGGCGACTGTGCTGCAATTACTCAAGCTGCCTGATGGTACCGTCAAGGTTTTGGTTGAAGGTGAGCAGAGAGGGATTGTCGAGCATTTCATCGACGCCGAAGGGCATAGCCGTGCCGATGTGACGCTGGTCGAAGAGACTGCCGTGCCAGAGAGGGAAGGGGAGGTCTTCGTTCGTAGTCTATTGAGCCAGTTCGAGCAGTATGTCCAGCTGGGTAAGAAGGTGCCTGGTGAGGTTCTTTCATCCCTGAACAGCATTGATGATCCGGCTCGCTTGGTCGATACCATGGCTGCTCACATGGCTCTGAAGCTCGAGCAGAAGCAAGAGATTCTGGAGATCACCGATCTCACTGCTAGGGTCGAGCATGTTCTGGCTCTATTGGATGCCGAAATCGATCTGCTTCAGGTGGAGAAGCGTATCCGTGGCCGCGTTAAGAAGCAGATGGAGCGCAGCCAGCGTGAGTACTATCTGAATGAGCAAATGAAAGCTATTCAGAAGGAACTCGGCGATATCGATGAAGGACATAATGAAATTGATGACCTGAAGCAGCGGATCGAAGCTGCTGGCCTTCCCAAGGAAGCCTTGGCCAAGGCTAATGCCGAACTGAACAAACTCAAGCAGATGTCTCCGATGTCAGCTGAGGCCACTGTTGTACGTTCTTACATCGATTGGCTGGTCAATGTTCCATGGAAAGCAGAAAGCAAGGTCCGCTTAGACTTGGCCCGGGCTGAGGATATCTTGGATGCCGACCATTACGGCTTGGAGGAGGTCAAGGAACGTATTCTTGAATACCTAGCCGTCCAGAAGCGGGTTAAGAAGATCAAGGGGCCTGTGCTTTGCTTGGTTGGCCCGCCTGGGGTGGGTAAGACGTCACTGGCTGAGTCCATCGCTCGCGCAACCAATCGCAAGTTCGTCCGCATGGCATTGGGTGGTGTGCGAGACGAGGCTGAGATTCGTGGTCATCGCCGTACCTACATTGGTTCCATGCCAGGGCGGTTGATTCAAAAGATGACCAAGGTCGGCGTGCGTAATCCTTTGTTCCTGCTTGATGAGATTGACAAGCTGGGCAGTGATATGCGGGGTGATCCCGCTTCTGCGCTGCTCGAAGTGCTGGATCCGGAGCAGAACCACAATTTCAATGACCACTACCTGGAGGTTGACTACGATCTCTCGGATGTAATGTTCATCTGTACCTCCAACTCCATGAATATCCCGGCCCCGTTGCTGGATCGTATGGAAGTGATCCGTCTGCCTGGGTATACGGAGGATGAGAAGGTCAATATTGCCGTCAAGTATCTCGCTCCTAAGCAGACTCAGGCCAATGGGTTGAAGAAAGGAGAGCTAGAGTTCGAGGAGGCGGCGATTCGCGACATGATCCGCTATTACACCCGCGAGGCGGGTGTGCGTAGTCTGGAGCGCCAGATTGCTAAGGTTTGCCGCAAGGCAGTCAAGGAACACTCCCAAGAGAAGCGTTTTCACGTTCTAGTGACGGTTGATTCCCTTGAGCATTTTCTCGGTGTTCGCAAATACCGCTACGGTCTTGCTGAGCAGCAGGACCAGATCGGTCAAGTAACGGGGCTGGCTTGGACTCAGGTCGGTGGCGAGTTGCTGACTATCGAGGCGGCGGTTGTTCCAGGAAAGGGCCAACTGACGAAGACAGGATCTCTTGGCGATGTAATGGCGGAGTCCATTACAGCGGCCCTCACCGTTGTCCGTAGTCGTGCCAAGAGTCTTGGCATCGCTCCCGATTTTCATGAGAAGCGCGATATTCATATTCATATGCCTGAGGGTGCCACTCCAAAGGACGGTCCAAGTGCGGGTGTGGGCATGTGCACTGCGTTGGTTTCGGCGTTGACGCAAATTCCGGTTCGTGCGGACGTTGCAATGACGGGTGAAATTACTTTGCGCGGTCAAGTATTGGCAATCGGGGGATTAAAAGAGAAATTGCTGGCGGCACATCGCGGGGGAATCAAAACCGTCATTATTCCGGAAGAGAACGTAAGGGATTTAAAGGAAATTCCGGAGAACATTAAGCAAGACCTTCAGATCAAACCGGTCAAATGGATTGACGAGGTCCTGCAAATTGCGCTGCAATACGCGCCGGAGTCCTTGCCCGATGCGGCTCCAGAGATTGTCGCCAAAGATGAGAAGCGTGATTCTGATTCCAAGGAGCGAATCAGTACACACTAACCGGGTTACTTCCTTGACACACTTTTCGAGCCCTTGATATAAAGCGGCTCTTTGTGTTTCGGCAGGCTTTCAGCACCCGCTTTGCCTACATCAGAATTAAGAAATAACCCAACAGAAATAAGGGGACTTAGAGTGAACAAGTCGGAATTGATTGATGCTATCGCAGCATCTGCTGATATCCCGAAAGCTGTTGCTGGCCGCGCGTTGGACGCAGTGATCGAATCCGTCACTGGCGCCCTCAAGGCTGGTGATTCCGTGGTGCTGGTTGGTTTTGGTACTTTCGCTGTTAAAGAGCGTGCTGCTCGCACTGGCCGTAACCCGCAGACTGGCAAGCCGATCAGCATCGAAGCAGCCAAGATTCCAGGTTTCAAAGCAGGCAAGGCTCTGAAAGACGCTGTCAACTAAGCGTTTTTCTTTGCCCTACCAGATCAGGAATGCCTGATCGGGCAACGGAGCGGTAGTTCAGCCGGTTAAAATCGGCTTGCCATGCGGGGGTCGCAGGTTCGAGTCCCGCCCGCTCTGCCAGCTATGAGAAGGCGCATCCTTGGATGCGCCTTTTCTTCTATTAGGACTCTACCCGTGCTACGCGGCTGTATTCGCTCCGTGCAGCCGTTCTGGGGGAAGCATGCTGCAGAACATCAGGGACAATTCACAAGGGTGGATTGCCAAAACTCTTATCGGCCTGATTATTGTGCTGCTGGCTTTGACCGGGGTCGATGCCATTATCAGTAGTACCAGTAACAGTCAGAATGCTGCTGAAGTCAACGGAGAGAAGATTACCCTCACCGACTTGAATCAGGCAGTCGACATACAGAGGCGTCAGTTGATCCAGCAACTGGGTAAGGATTTTGATGCCTCGCTACTCGACGAGAAGCTGCTGCGCAATGCCGCGCTGAATGGCTTGATCGAGCGAGAGCTTCTTCTGCAGGGGGCTCAGTCCGCCGGCTTCGCGTTCTCACAGGCCGCGCTGGACCAACTGATCCTGCAAACTCCGGAATTTCAGATCGATGGTAAGTTCGACGCCAATCGATTCGATCAAGTCATCATGCAGATGGGATACAGCCGCCTGCAATTTCGCCGGATGCTCGAGCAGGAGATGCAGATCAATCAGCTGCGAGCCGGCCTTGCTGGGAGTGCCTTTGTCACCGATGCTCAGGTCAACTCCTTCGTGCAGCTGGAAAAGCAGACCCGCGACTTTGCCACTATGAACGTGAAGGCCGATGAAGCCGGTGCGCAAGTCCAAGATGCCGATATCAAGGCTTATTACGACGAGCACGCCAGCCAGTATCTGACCCCCGAGCAGGTTGTCGTGGAGTATATCGAGTTGAAGAAGGATGACTTTTTCAGCCAGGTCGAAGTCTCCGATCAGGATCTGCAAGCTCTTTATCAGAAGGAAATTGCCAATCTCGTCGAGCAGCGTCAGGCCGCCCATATCTTGATCGAAGTGAACGACAAGCAAAGTGATGCGCAGGCCAGGGCTAAGATCGAGGAGATCAAAAAGCGTCTTGATCAAGGTGAAGACTTTGCCACTTTGGCCAAGGAGTACTCCCAAGACAGGGGGTCGGCTACCAATGGCGGAGATCTGGGGTATGCCGGCCCTGGCGTCTATGATCCTGCCTTCGAGCAGGCACTCTATGCCCTGTCGAAAGGTCAGGTTTCCGCACCGGTACATACCGAATTCGGTTGGCATCTGATCAAGCTGCTGGATGTGCAAGAGCCAGAGGTTCCTAGCTTCGACAGCATGAAGGAAAAACTGGTACGCGATCTGAAAGAAGAAAAAGTCGAACAGCGTTTCGTCGAGGCTACGCGTGAGCTCGAGTCCTCCTCTTTCGAGGCAGCCGATCTTGCGCAGCCTGCCCAAGAGCTGGGGCTGAAAGTGAAGACCTCCGCACCCTTCGGGCGTGAAGGCGGAGAGGGAATCACTGCCAACCGCCAAGTCGTTCAAGCCGCATTCAGTCCGGCTATTCTGGAAGAGGGCAGCAATAGCGGTGCTATCGAGCTTGATCCTGACACCGTGGTAGTGCTGCGCTTGAAGGAGCATCGGAAACCTGAGCAGTTACCGCTGGAGCGGGTGGCCGACGGTATCCGCCTGCAGTTGAAACGGCAGCATGCCGCCGAAGCTGCGAAGAGCCAGGGCGAGAAGCTGCTGAGCGAACTCCGCAGTGGTCAGACGCCTGCTAGTCAGGCGAAAGTGGGGGAAGGATGGAGTGTGGTCGAGGCCGCTACTCGCAGCCAGGAAGGTATAGACCCATCAGTCCTTCAGGCGGTATTCCGCATGGCCAAGCCAAGCACTGCCGACAAGCCGACCTTCACCGGGCTGTCCCTGCCTAACGGCGACTACCTGCTGGTCCGTCTGAATGGAGTCAGCGAGCCGAATGCTGAGCTGACCGACGAAGAGCGCGATATGTATCGCCGCTTCCTCGCCTCGCGTATCGGTCAGCAGGATTTCGCGGCCTATCGTCGCTTGCTGAAAGACAAGGCGGAGATCGAGCGCTTCTGATCCCGAGCTGACTCTGGCCAATAAAAAACCCGCATTCATGCGGGTTTTTTATTGGGTTGGAGACTCAGTCTTCCAGGGAGCCCATGGCGGTAGTGTTGAAACCACCGTCGACGTAGAGAATTTCACCACTGATGCCCGAAGCCAGATCGGAGCAGAGGAAGGCGCCAGCATTGCCGACTTCATCGATGGTCACGTTGCGGCGCAAGGGGGTCTGACGCTCGTTGGCAGCGAGCATCTTGCGGAAACTGGCGATGCCGGAAGCGGCCAGGGTACGGATCGGGCCTGCAGAAATGCAGTTCACGCGGGTACCTTCCGGGCCGAGGCTAGCGGCCAGGTAGCGGACTCCGGCTTCCAGGCTGGCCTTGGCCATGCCCATGACGTTGTAGTTGGGCATGGTGCGCTCGGCGCCCAGATAGCTCAGGGTCAGCAGGCTGC
Source organism: Azotobacter bryophylli (assembly GCF_042643485.1). Classification (NCBI taxonomy): domain Bacteria; kingdom Pseudomonadati; phylum Pseudomonadota; class Gammaproteobacteria; order Pseudomonadales; family Pseudomonadaceae; genus Azotobacter; species Azotobacter bryophylli. The sequence continues at coordinate 134,320 of NZ_JBHRSJ010000016.1, forward strand.
CGTTACGTCCCTTCATCATCTCGCGTCCGGCCTTGGCCAGGGCTACGAAGCTGTAGGCGCTGATATCGTGGGCGATTTTGAAGCCTTCACGATTGGTGACTTCGGTGAAGTCGCCGTTGAGCTGGTCGCCTGGGGCGAAGCCTACCGAGTGGACGATGCAGTCCAGTCCATCCCATTTCTTGCCCAGCTCCTCGAAGACCTTGGTGATGTCCTCGTCCTTGGCCACATCGCAAGGGAAGCACAGCTCTGCGCTGGAGCCCCAGCCGGCGGCAAATTCCTCGACCCGCCCTTTTAGCTTGTCGTTCTGATAGGTGAACGCCAGCTCGGCACCTTCGCGATGCATGGCGGCGGCGATACCCGAGGCGATGGACAGTTTGCTGGCGACGCCGACGATCAGTACGCGCTTACCGGCGAGAAATCCCATGGATCAGTTCCTCTTCTAGTTAATCGGCAGTACCGGGGGCCAGGAAAGCGGCCTCCAGCAGCTGCCGTGTGTAAATGTGTTGGGGGGCGTCGAAAATTGCCTTCGCCGGCCCCTGTTCGACGACTCGTCCCTGCCTCATGACCACCAACTGGTGGCTCAGTGCCTTGACCACGGCGAGATCATGGCTGATGAACAGGTAGGTCAGGTCGTACTTGCGCTGCAATGATCGCAGCAGTTCCACTACCTGGCGCTGAACTGTACGGTCGAGCGCCGACGTGGGCTCGTCCAGCAGGATCAGCGCCGGCTTCAGCACCAAAGCGCGGGCGATGGCGATCCTTTGCCGCTGCCCGCCGGAAAACTCGTGGGGATAGCGATGCCGGGTTTCCGGATCCAGCCCCACCTCCACGAGCGCCTCGACGATTGCCCGCTCCTGCTCGACCGGTGTTCCTATTCCGTGGATTTGCAGGCCTTCGCCGACGATCTGTCCCACCGACATGCGCGGACTGAGGCTGCCGAACGGGTCCTGGAAGACCACCTGCATTTCCCGGCGCAGAGGGCGGACCTGCTCCTGCGACAGGCCGTCGAGGGGCTGACCGTGGAAACGGATGGAGCCCCGACTGCCGAGCAGGCGCAGGATCGCCAGCCCCAATGTGGACTTGCCCGATCCGCTCTCGCCGACGATGCCTAGGGTCTGTCCCTTGTGCAGCGTGAAATCGATACCGTCGACCGCTTTCACGTGGTCCACCGTACGGCGCAGCAGACCTTTCCTGATCGGGAACCAGACACGTAGGTCCTTGATTTCCAGCATCGGCTCGCCGACCGGATTGTCCGCCGGCCCGCCACTCGGTACGGCCGCGAGCAGTTCCTGAGTGTAGGCATGCCGGGGAGCATGGAACAGTTCATTGCATGGCGCCTGTTCGACGATCCGACCACGCTGCATGACACATACGCGGTGGGCGATTCGCCGAACTAGATTGAGATCGTGGGTGATCAGCAGTAGGGCCATGCCCAAGCGAGACTGCAGATCCTTGAGCAGTTCGAGGATCTTCAGCTGCACGGTGACGTCCAGGGCCGTGGTCGGCTCGTCGGCGATCAGCAGCTCCGGCTCGTTGGCCAGGGCCATGGCGATCATCACCCGTTGCCGCTGGCCGCCGGAGAGCTCATGGGGAAAGGACTTCAGGCGCTTCTGCGGTTCGGGGATGCCGACGAGCTCAAGGAGCTCGAGGGTACGCGCCGTGGCGGCGTTGCCGCTCAGGCCCTTGTGCAGTGTCAGCACCTCGTTGATCTGCTTCTCGATGGTATGCAGCGGATTCAGCGAGGTCATCGGCTCCTGAAAGACCATGGCTATTCGGTTGCCGCGGATGCCCCGCAGCCTGCGCTCATCGAGCTGCAGCAGATCCTCTCCGGCGTAGTGGATGGTGCCGCTCGGATGTCGAGCCAGGGGGTAGGGGAGCAGGCGCAGGATGGAGTGGGCGGTGACGGACTTGCCGGAGCCGCTTTCCCCGACGAGAGCGAGCGTCTCGCCCTTGCGGATGTCAAAGCTGACGCCTTCCACCACGCGCTGCGCCTTGTCGCCACTGACGAATTCGACGGCGAGATCGCGTATCTCGATCAGATTTTCCGGATTGCTCATCTCACTTCCTCGGATCGAAGGCATCGCGCGCAGCCTCGCCGATGAACACCAGCAGGCTCAGCATCACGGCCAGCACCAGGAAGGCGCTGATACCGAGCCAGGGCGCCTGGAGGTTGGACTTGCCCTGGGCCACCAGCTCGCCGAGAGAAGGGGCGCCAGGCGGGAGGCCGAAACCGAGGAAGTCCAGCGCGGTGAGGGTGCCGATAGCACCGGTGAGGATGAAGGGCATGAAGGTCATGGTCGAGACCATGGCGTTGGGCAGGATATGGCGATACATGATGGCGCCATTGCTCATGCCCAGTGCCCGGGCTGCCCGGACATACTCCAGATTGCGGCCGCGAAGGAACTCGGCGCGGACCACGTCCACCAGGGTCATCCAGGAAAACAGCAGCATGATGCCCAGCAGCCACCAGAAGTTCGGCTGCACGAAGCTGGCCAGGATGATCAGCAGATAGAGTACCGGCAGGCCGGACCAGACCTCGATGAAGCGCTGGCCGAGCAGGTCCACCCAGCCGCCGTAGAAGCCCTGCAGGGCGCCGACGATAACGCCCACCAAGGAGCTGAGAATGGTCAGGGTCAGCGCGAAGAGCACGGAGATGCGGAAGCCGTAGATCACCCGGGCGAGCACGTCACGGCCCTGGTCGTCGGTTCCCAGCCAGTTCACCGTCGAAGGCGGGGCCGGAGCGGGTACGGTCAGATCGTAGTTGATGCTCGAATAGCTGAATCTGATCGGCGGCCAGAGCATCCAGCCGTCCTTTTGCGCGATCAGCTCCTGGATATAGGGGCTCTTGTAGTTGGTGCGCAGGGGAAATTCGCCGCCGAAAGTGGTTTCCGGATAGCGCTTGAATACCGGGAAGTACCATTCGCCGTCGTAGCGCACCGCCAGGGGCTTGTCGTTGGCGATCAGTTCGGCGCCCAGGCTCAGGCCGAACAGGACGAGAAACAGCCAGAGCGACCACCAGCCACGCTTGTGCGCCTTGAAGCTTTGCAGTCGACGTCGATTCAGGGGAGACAGCTTCATCCTCAAGTCTCCCGGCTTTCGAAGTCGATCCGCGGATCGACCAGGGTGTAGGTGAGGTCGCCGATCAATTTCACGACAAGTCCCAGCAAGGTGAAGATGAAAAGGGTGCCGAAGACCACCGGGTAGTCTCGGTTGATCGCCGCTTCGAAGCTCAGCAGGCCGAGGCCGTCCAAGGAGAAGATCACCTCGATCAGGAGCGATCCGGTGAAGAACAGGCCGATGAAGGCCGCCGGGAAGCCGGCGATGATGATCAGCATGGCGTTGCGGAAGACGTGCCCGTAGAGCACACGGTTCTTCGACAGGCCCTTGGCGCGGGCGGTGATCACGTACTGCTTGTTGATCTCGTCGAGGAAGCTGTTCTTGGTCAGCAGGGTGAGCGTGGCGAAGTTGCCGATCACCAGAGCGGTAACCGGCAGGGTCAGGTGCCAGAAATAGTCGAGGATCTTGCCGCCCAGGCTGAGCTCCTCGAAGTCGTTCGAAGTCAGTCCGCGCAGGGGGAACCAGTCGAAATAGCTGCCGCCGGCGAACAGCACGATCAGCAGAATGGCGAAGAGGAACGCCGGAATCGCGTAGCCGACGATGATCGCCGAGCTGGTCCAGACATCGAAGGTGCTGCCGTGGCGGATCGCCTTGGCGATGCCCAGGGGGATGGACACCAGATACATGATCAGGGTGCTCCATAGCCCGAGGGAGATCGAAACCGGCATCTTTTCGACGATGAGATCGACCACCTTGGCGTCGCGGAAGAAGCTCTCGCCGAAATCCAGCTTGAGGTAATTGGTCAGCATCAGCCAGAAGCGCTCGTGGGCCGGCTTGTCGAAACCGTACATGCGCTCGATCTCGGCGATCAGGTCGGGGTCCAGACCCTGCGCGCCGCGGTAGTTGGAGCTGCCCGAGGCCACCTCGCTGCCGCCGCCGGAAATCCGTCCCGTGGCGCCGCCGGCCGCCGCCTCGAAGCCCTCCAGTTTGGCGATGGCCTGTTCCACCGGGCCGCCGGGTGCGGCCTGGATGATGACGAAGTTCAGCAGCAGGATGCCGAACAGCGTGGGTACGATCAGCAGCAGGCGCCGCAGGATATAGGCAAGCATCGGTTACTGTCCCCCGACGCCCGGCGCGACTGGCACGGCCGGCTGAGGCTGCGCCTGGGTCTTCATCCACCAGGTGTACAGGCCGATGTCGTACAGCGGCGTGACCTTCGGGTGTTCCAGGCGATTCCAGTAGGCCACCCGCCAAGTCTTGATGTGCCAGTTGGGGACCACGTAATACCCCCAGAGCAGGACCCGATCCAGCGCCCGGGTGTGGCTGATCAGGGATTCGCGGGAGTCGGCCTGGATCAGCCCCTCCACCAGGCTGTCGATCGCCGGGTCCTTGAGACCGATGAAGTTGCGGCTGCCCGGGTTGTCGGCGCTGACCGAGTGCCAGTATTCGCGTTGCTCGTTGCCCGGTGAATTGGATTGGCCGAAGCCGCCGACCATCATGTCGAAATCCCGTGAACGGAGGCGGTTGATGTATTGCGAGACGTCGACCCGGCGGATCACCAGATCGATGCCGAGATCGGCCAGATTGCGCTTGTAGGGCAGGAGGACGCGCTCGAACTCGGCTTGGGCGAGGAGGAACTCGATGCTGACCGGCTTGCCGCTGGCGTCCAGCATGCGGTCGCCCTCGACGTGCCAGCCGGCCTCCTGGAGCAACTGGTAGGCGCGGCGCTGCTGATCCCGGATGATGCCGCTGCCGTCGGAGACCGGAACCTTGAACTCCTCGGTGAACACCTGAGGAGGAATCTTCCCGCGCAGCGGCTCGAGGATTTTCAGTTCGGCCGCATCGGGCAGTCCGCGGGCGGCCAGTTCGGAGTTGTCGAAATAGCTGTGGGTACGGGTGTAGGCGCCGTTGAACAGCTGACGATTGGTCCACTCGAAGTCGAACAGCAGGCCCAGTGCTTCGCGTACGCGGCGATCCTGGAACAGGGGACGGCGAATGTTGAAGACGAAGCCCTGCATGCCTGCCGGGTTGTGGTTGGCGATCTCTTCCTTGATCAGCGCGCCGCTGTGTACCGCCGGAACGTTGTAGGCGGTCGCCCAGTTCTTCGCGCTGGTCTCCAGCCAGTAGTCGAACTGACCGGCCTTGAGCGCCTCCAAGGCGACGGTGTTGTCGCGGTAGTAGTCGTACTGGATGGCGTCGAAATTGTAGAAGCCGCGATTGACCGGCAGATCCTTGCCCCACCAGTCCTTCACCCGCTGATAGCGGATCGAACGCCCGGGCTGTACTTCCGCGACCTGGTAGGGGCCGCTGCCGAGGGGGATGTCCAGGCTGCCGCGGGTGAAGTCGCGGCCCTGCCACCAGTGCTTGGGCAGCACCGCCAACTGGCCGATGATCAGCGGCAGCTCGCGGTTGTCGGTATGGCGGAAGTCGAAGCGTACCCGGCGCTCGTCCTCGGCGACCGCTTTCTCGACATCGGCATAGTAGGCCTTGAAGGACGGCGACCCGTCCTTCATGAGGGTCTCGAAGGAGAAGACCACGTCCTCGGCCGTCACCGGATGACCGTCGTGGAAGCGCGCCTCGGGACGCAGGTAGAAGCGCACCCAGCTGTTGTCCGGCGCCTTCTCCATCTTCTCGGCGAGCAGGCCGTATTCGGTGAAGGGTTCGTCCAGGCTATGACGCGTCAAGGTGTCGTAGATCAGGCCGATGTCGTCAGCGGCCACCCCTTTGTTGATGAAGGGGTTGAGGCTGTCGAATCCGCCGAAGCCGGCCTGACGCAGGGTTCCGCCCTGTGGCGCGTCGGGGTTCACGTAATCGAAGTGGCGGAAGTTGGCAGGGTATTTCGGCGCCTCGCCATAAAGCGTCAGGGCATGCTGCGGTGCGGCCTGGCCCAGACCGGTCAGACTCAGCATCAGCCCGCCTACGGCGCATAGCAAGACGGAACGAAGGGGGCGCATCATTGGGCTTTCTCCGTGGGCTTTAACCACCAGGCGCGCAGGCCCAGGGTGTAGGGCGGCGTGCGGACGAAGGCGAACTTGTTTCGGTACGCCAGACGGTGGTGGCCGGTGTACCAGTTGGGGATGCTGTAGTGCTGCCAGAGCAGGACGCGGTCCAGGGCCCGAGTGGCGGCTATCTGCTGCTCCCTGGTCTGGGCGGCGAGCAGACTGTCCAGCAGGCCGTCGACCGCCGGATGAGAGATGCCGGCATAGTTCTTGCCCCCTTTCAGGCGGGCCTGGCTGGAGTGGAAGTACAGCCACTGTTCGAGGCCGGGGCTGAGCGTCTGCGGCAAGGTCAGCAGAATCATATCGAAATCGAACTGGTCGAGGCGATGCTTGTACTGGGCCCGATCCACCGTGCGCAAGCGGGCCTCGATGCCGATGCTGGCGAGGTTTTCCGCGTAGGGCTGTAGGATGCGCTCGAGGTTGGGGTTGACCAGGAGGATCTCGAAGCTCAGCGGCTCGCCCTGGCCGTTGACCAGGCGCTCCCCGGACAGCTTCCAGCCGGCATCGGCCAGCAGGGCGAGGGTGCGGCGCAGGGTGTCCCGGGGTATGCCGTGGCCGTCGGTGACCGGCATCTGGAACGGCTCGCGGAACAGCCGTTTGGGCAGTTTCCGGCGATAGTTGGATAGCAGCAGGCGCTCTTCGCCCTCCGGCTTGCCGGTGGCGGAGAACTCACTGTTCGGGTAGTAGCTGGTGGCGCGCTGGTAGGCGTTGTTGAAGAGGGCCCGATTGGTCCATTCGAAGTCGAACATCAGTCCGAGGGCTTCTCTGACGCTGCGTTTGCCGAAGAGATGGCGGCGAGTGTTGAAGAACAGGCCTTGGGTCTGCGTGGGAATCCTGTGCGGGATCTCGGCGCGGATCACTTCACCCGCGGTAACGGCCGGAAAGCTATAGCCATTCGCCCAATTCTTGGCCTGGTGTTCGATATAGAAGTCGAAATGGCCTGCCTTGAACGCTTCGAAGGCAACGTTGCTGTCCCGGTAGAAGTCGACTTCGACGCGATCGAAATTGTATTTGCCACGATTGACCGGCAGGTCCTTGCCCCACCAGTCCTTCACCCGCTCGAAAACCAGGCGCCGGCCCGGCTGTACCTGGACGATGCGATAGGGACCGCTGCCCAGCGGCGGCACATAGGTCGTGGCTTGGAAGTCCTTTCCTTTCCAATAATGCCGCGGCAGCACCGGCAGTTCGCCCAGGCGCAGGATCAGCAGCGGGTTACCGGAGCGCTTCAGGACGAAACGGACGCGATGGCGACCGAGAACGTCGACGCGTTGCACCTCCTTGAGGTCGGTACGGTACTGCGGGTGACCCTGTTTGCTCAGCACCCGGTAGGAAAACGCCACGTCCTGCGCGGTGATCGGCTTTCCATCGTGGAAGCGGGCCTCCTTGCGCAGATTGAAGACCACCCAACTGCGGCTTTCGTTGTACTCCACCGATTCGGCGATGAGCCCGTAGTTGGATGCCGGCTCGTCGCCGGAGGGATCGTAGAGACCCGATCCGGCCATCAGGGGCTCGTTGAGTTCGGAGACGCCATACTGCAGAAAGTCGGCCGTCGAGGACGGACTGACGCCCTTGAAGGTGTAGGGGTTGAGGGTGTCGAAGGTCCCCAGTGCCATGATCCGCAGGGTGCCGCCCTTGGGGGCTGCGGGGTTGGCCCAGTCGAAATGGCCGAAGTCGGACGGATACTTGAGCGTGCCGAATTGGGCGTAACCATGGCTCTCGGTGATGCGCGCGCAGGCCTGTGCACTCAGGAACAGCGTGAGGGACAGCAGGAGCAGGGGACGCATGGCTAGGCGGGTCCGGTCCATGGTGACTTCAAGGCAAACGGGCGGCTACAGTAACAGCTTGTCCTGCCTGGAAAAAGGCGTCATGCGGTTGGCCCGGGGCGCCGTCGTCGGGCCCGGGTTCCCATGCTTGAAGGCCGTCTGCTTCGGTCAATTTGGCAGATAGAGCGTCAGCGTCTGCCCCGGTCTCACCAGGCGGCTGTCGATCGAGTTCCAGCGCTGCAACGTCTTGAGGTCGACCTGGAAGCGCTTGGCGATCAGGGCGAGGGAGTCGCCCTTGCGGACCTTGTAGTAGGTGACGGTCTCGCGCTTCTTGCTGCCGCCGGCCGCTGGACGGCTGGAGCCTTGCAGGGCCAATACCTGGCCGGCTTTCAGGTTCTTGCTGCGCAGCTTGTTCCAGCGCTGCAGATCGCCGACGTCGACCTTGTTCGCCTTGGCGATATCCCAAAGGCTGTCGCCTTTCCTGACCCGGTAGGTGCGAGGTCTCGCTACGGGCTTCGCCGTCGCAGGCTCCTGGCTGGCGAGATTCTGGTACAGCGGTATCGGCTTGACGCCCGGTTGGGCCGGAATGCTGAGAACCTGTCCGACGCGCAGACGGTTGCTCGGCAGGTTGTTGATGTCCTTGAGGGTTCGCGCGGTCATCTGATAGAGGTTGGCGATGCCGTGCAGGCTTTCCCCGGGGCGCACCTGATGCTGCTTCCATTCGACTAGATCCTGGGGCTTCATCAGCGCCAGGTTGGCTTGCAGGAGTTCGGCCTTGCTGGCCGGCACCAGCAGATGCCTGGGGCCGTCCATGGTAATGCCGCGTTTGTAGGCTGGGTTCAGCTGAATCAGCTCGTCCTTGTCCATATCGGCCATTTCCGCGAGGCGCGAGAGATCGACGCTGCGATTCAATTCGACCTTCTCGAAGTAGGGTTCGTTGGCGATCGGGCTGAGCTCCATTCCGTAGGCTTCGGGCGTCATGATCAGCTGAGACAGAGCGAGCAGCTTAGGAACGTAGTCCTGCGTCTCCTGAGGCAGGTTCAGGTTCCAGTAGTCGGTCGGCAGGCCGAGCCTGCTGTTGCGCTCCATGGCACGGCTGACCGTGCCTTCGCCGGCGTTGTAGGCTGCCAGGGCGAGAAGCCAGTCGCCGTTGAACATCTCGTGGAGTCGAGACAGGTATTCGATTGCCGCGCGAGTCGAGGCGGTGATATCGCGACGCCCGTCGTACCAGTGGGTCTGGCGCAGGTTGTAATCGCGGCCGGTGGAAGGGATGAACTGCCAAAGCCCCACCGCCTGGGCACGGGAGTAGGCCATCGGGTCGTAGGCGCTCTCGATGACCGGGAGCAACGCCAGCTCCAGCGGCATGCCCTTTTCTTCCAGTCGCTCGACGATGTAGTGGATATAGAGGGCGCCCCGCTCGCTCACCTTGTTGATGTGCGCCGGCCTGCTGACGAACCACAGGCGCTGACGCTCGACGCGCGGATTGACGCCGATCTCATTCTGCAGGGCGAATCCGCCCCGCATGCGCTCCCATATGTCCTCGGGCTGCCGGGTGGTCGCCACGTTGTTCAGCCATTCGGTTTCCTTCTGCAGGCCGACGGCGATCGTGGTTTCGTCTGCGTCCTCGATGTGGCCGGTGCTCTGGCAGCCGGCCAGAGCCGCCGCGAGAACGACGACGAAAACGTGGCCACTTCGCATCAACTGACCAGAAAACGAGGGCTTTTGTTGTGGTGGGGACATTGGCGAAGGAGTGGCCCGGAAGGAAAAATTGGGGGGATTCTAGGAACCCCCTGCAAAGAGGGTCAAGGCTTCGCCTGTTTGCGAATGTTAGATCGGTCTTAAAAATGGTCCTTCCATTCGCGTAATGCTGCGAAAGTTTGCACGGCCGACAACAAGGACTCGGATCGAGCATGACGGGCGGCGGAGCGCATGACCGCGGCGGTCTCTGCTCGCAGGAAAGGGTTGGTCTGCCGCTCCAGAGTCAGGTTCGATGGCAGCGTGCCCTGCCCGCTGGCCCGTAGGGCCTCCACTTCGGCAATACGTCGGACAAGTGCGGGATTTTCCGGTTCGACCGCCTCGGCGAATCGCAGATTGTTCTGGGTGTACTCGTGGGCACAGTAGATGAACGTCGAATCGGGAAGGGCTGCCAGGCGTTGCAGCGAGCGGTACATCTGTCCCGGGGTTCCTTCGAAGATCCGACCGCAGCCGGCGGCGAACAGGGTATCGCCGCAGAATAGGCGGGCGGCATCGCCGTCGGTCTGGAAATAGGCGACATGGCTGCGGGTGTGCCCTGGGACCTCCAGCGTCTCGAACTGGCTGCCCAGCACCTCGATTCGGTCGCCGTCACGGACAGTGGCATCTCGCACGGGGATGCGCTCCTCGTCCGGCCCGATCACGCGGGCCCCGGTGGCTGCCTTGAGCGGCTCGACCCCGCCGATGTGATCCGCATGGTGATGGGTAATGAGAATATCGCAGAGCTGCCACCCCGGGTGCTTGCTCAGCCAGTGAAGGACGGGAGATGCGTCTCCGGGGTCGACTACGGCGCAGCGCCGCTGCTCCCTGTTCTGCAGCAGCCAGATATAGTTGTCCTGAAATGCAGTCAGTGCTTCGATGTCGATCATGATACGGGGCGGGAGAGATCGCCTCCGGGGACTTGAGAGCCCAGCCAGTGGTGGCGCCTTCTCTCGCTTTCTCCTTGGGGCCGAGCCGTCTATCGGGGAGATGGAGCGTGCCCCCGTTCCCTAGCTGCTGCTGTCGCCACGCTATTGACCAGGGCAATGGTCCATCCCATAAATGGCTCCATATTAGGCAACTGATCGAGCGGCTGCACCCAGGAGTGCTTCATGACCGACCAAGCTTTCGCCCAGGCTGATCCCAGGTGGTTGTCCTTGATGGCCGAATCCAGCGCATGGTTCGCCAGTGCGCCCGGGCAGCAACTGCTCGGCGAGGAGCAGCGGCTGCTCAAGGAGGAACTGGCCCGCTTTTTCGGCGGATACCTGGTGCATTACGGTCCGCCAGCCGGGTTGTCCGACCCGGCCGGGCAGATCCGTTGCTGCGTGCGGCTGGGGCCGCCCCAGCCGGGGATTCAGATCGTCTGCGAGGAACAGGCTTGGCCGCTGGTCGAGCATGCCGCGGACGTGGTGGTGCTGCAGCATGGCCTGGATTTCAGCCTGTCGCCGCATGGACTGCTGCGGGAAGCCGCCCGCAGCGTGCGTCCCGGCGGTCATCTGCTGATCGTTGGTATCAACCCGCGCAGCCTGTGGGGGGTGCGCCGCTATTTCGCCAACGATGCCTTGCGCCAAGCCCGCTGCATCGGCTCGCATCGGGTGGGCGACTGGCTGGCCTTGCTGGGGTTCGCGCTGGAGAAACGCCGTTTTGGATGCTATCGTCCGCCGCTTTCATCCACCGCCTGGCAAGCCCGTACCGAGCGTCTCGAGTCATGGGGCCGATCCGGGCAGATGCCGGGAGGCGGCTTTTACCTGCTGGTGGCCCGAAAGCTGGTGGTCGGCCTTCGGCCGTTGCCACAGAGCCGCCGGGAGCCCATCGGCAAGCTGGTACCGCTGCCGGTGGTCAAGATCAGCCGGCGCGATTCGAAGCATGAGGCTTAAGTGAGCGACAAGGTCGAAATCTATACCGATGGTGCCTGCAAGGGTAACCCCGGGCCGGGAGGCTGGGGCGCTTTGCTGATCTACAAGGGCGTGGAACGGGAGCTCTGGGGGGGCGAAGCGGAAACCACCAACAACCGGATGGAACTGACCGCGGCCATCCGGGCGCTGGCCGAGCTCAACCGTCCCTGTGAGGTGTCGCTGACCACCGACTCGGAATACGTGATGCGCGGCATCCAGGAATGGCTGCCGAACTGGAAGAAACGCGGCTGGAAGACTGCAGCTCGCCAGCCGGTGAAGAACGCCGATCTCTGGCAGCAGCTGGACGAGCAGGTGAACCGGCACCGGGTCACCTGGTCCTGGGTCCGCGGTCACACCGGGCATCCAGGCAACGAGCGGGCCGATCAGTTGGCCAACCGGGGCGTCGTCTCGGCGAAAAGTCAGAAACACAGCGTTTGACAGGAACGGCATACCCATGCGCAGCGTAGTACTCGATACCGAAACCACCGGCATGCCCGTCACCGACGGCCACCGGATCATCGAAATCGGCTGTGTCGAAGTCATCGGCCGTCGTCTCACCGGGCGGCATTTCCATGTCTACCTGCAGCCCGATCGCCAGGTCGACGAGGGCGCGGTAGCGGTGCACGGCATCACCGATGAGTTCCTGGTCGGAAAGCCGCGCTTCGCCGATGTGGCCGAGGAATTCTTCGAATTCATCAAAGATGCCCAACTGATCATCCACAACGCGGCGTTCGACATCGGCTTCATCAACAGCGAGTTCTCCCGACTCGGCCAGACCGACCGGGCGGATATCACCGCGCACTGCAGCGTGCTCGATACCCTGCTGATGGCCCGCGAGCGTCACCCCGGCCAGCGCAACAGCCTCGATGCCCTGTGCAAGCGCTATGGCGTGGACAACTCCGGCCGCGATCTGCACGGCGCGCTGCTCGACGCCGAGATCCTGGCCGACGTCTGGCTGGCGATGACCGGTGGCCAGACCCACCTGTCCCTGGCGGGCGAAGGCGCAGAGGAGGGGGCCGACGGCCGGCCCCAGGTGACACCGATCCGCCGCTTGCCCTCCGAGCGCCCGCGGACGCCGGTCATCCGAGCCAGCGAGGAGGAGTTGGCTGCGCATGCGGCGCGCCTGGCGGCGATCGAGAAGGCCGCCGGAGGCCCGGCTCTCTGGGCGCAGCTGCTGGAAACGCCGCAGCAATAAGTGCGAGCAGGTGGTACGACCTTGACCGAGGTATTCGCTACCTCGGTGCCCAGCTTGGCTTATCCTGAAACAAAACCTTTCGGGATGCCGACGTGTACAAGGATCTCAATTTTCCCATCCTGATCGTCCATCGCGACATCAAGGCCGACACCGTGGCCGGTGAGCGCATCCGGGCAATCGCCCGGGAGTTGGAGCAGGGCGGTTTCGGCACCCTCACCAGCGCCAGTTCCGCGGAGGGTCGCATCGTTGCCTCGACCCATCACGGCCTGGCCTGCATCCTGGTCGCCGCGGAGGGCGCGGGGGAAAACCGGCGCTTGCTGCAGGACATGCTCGAGCTGATCCGCATCGTCCGCTTCCGAGCGCCGCGGCTGCCGATCTTCGCCATCGGCGAGCAGGTCACTATCGAGAATGCACCGGCCGAGGCCATGGCCGAGCTCAATCAGTTGCGCGGCATCCTCTATCTGTTCGAGGACACGGTGCCCTTTCTTGCCCGCCAGGTCGCCCGGGCCGCGCGGAACTACCTGGCGGGCCTGCTGCCCCCGTTCTTCAGCGTGCTGGTCGAGCACACCCTGCAATCCAACTACTCTTGGCACACGCCCGGCCACGGGGGCGGAGTGGCATTCCGCAAGAGTCCGGTGGGGCAGGCTTTCCATCAGTTCTTCGGGGAAAACACACTTCGCTCCGATCTGTCGGTGTCGGTACCGGAACTGGGCTCGCTGCTCGACCATACCGGGCCGCTAGCGGCGGCCGAGGCCCGAGCGGCGTGCAATTTCGGCGCCGATCACAGCTTTTTCGTGACCAACGGCACCTCGACGGCCAACAAGATCGTCTGGCACGCGATGGTCGCCCGCAACGATCTGGTCCTGGTCGACCGCAACTGCCACAAATCGGTCGTACACGCGATCATCATGACCGGGGCGATTCCCCTGTATCTGATGCCGGAGCGCAACGAGCTGGGCATCATCGGGCCGATTCCGCTCGAAGAATTCAGTCGGGAGTCGATCCAAGCCAAGATCGCTGCCAATCCGCTGGCCCGCGGACGGGAGCCCAAGGTCCGGCTGGCGGTGGTCACCAATTCGACCTACGACGGCCTTTGCTACAACGCCGAGCTGATCAAGCGGCAGCTAGGCGATTCGGTCGAGGTGCTGCACTTCGACGAGGCCTGGTACGCCTATGCGGCCTTCCACGAGTTCTACGCCGGCCGCTACGGCATGGGAACGAGCCGCGGACCGGACAGCCCTCTGGTGTTCAGTACCCACTCCACCCATAAACTGTTGGCGGCCTTCAGTCAGGCTTCGATGATCCATGTGCAGGATGGCGGCCTCCGCCAGCTCGACTGCGAACGCTTCAACGAGGCGTTCATGATGCATACCTCGACGTCCCCCCAATACGGGATTCTGGCTTCGCTGGATGTGGCGTCGGCGATGATGGAGGGCCCCGCTGGCCGTTCGTTGATTCAGGAGACTTTCGACGAGGCCCTCAGTTTCCGCCGTGCTCTCGCCAATCTGCGGCAGAGTCTGGCGGCGGATGATTGGTGGTTCGACATCTGGCAGCCGCCGCTGAGTGAAGGCATGGAGCGGTTCGATACCCAGGACTGGGGGCTGGCCCCGGGAGACGAATGGCATGGTTTCGGGGGGCTGGCAGAGGACTACCTGTTGCTCGACCCGATCAAGGTGACCCTGGTCACGCCGGGGCTGAATGTGAACGGCGAACTGGCCGAGCAGGGTATTCCCGCTACCGTCGTCAGCAAGTTTCTCTGGGAGCGGGGCCTGGTGGTGGAAAAGACAGGGCTCTACTCCTTCCTGGTCCTGTTCTCCATGGGCATCACCAAGGGCAAGTGGAGCACGCTGCTGACCGAGTTGCTCGAGTTCAAGCGTTACTTCGATGGCAACCTGCCGCTTGCCGAGGCGTTGCCCTCGGTTGCCCGCGCCGGCGGCCCGCTGTATGCGGGGGTGGGGCTGCGCGACCTGTGCGGGCAGCTGCATGCATACTATCGCGAGAGCGCCCGCGCCAAGATGCTGAAGCGGTTATATAGCGTTCTCCCCGAGGTCGTTGTCCTGCCTTCGGAGGCTTACGACAAGCTGGTGAAGGGCGAGGTCGAAGCGGTGCCCATCGAAGAGTTGGAGGGCCGTGTCTCGGCCGTGATGCTGGTGCCCTATCCGCCGGGTATTCCCCTGATCATGCCCGGTGAGCGTTTCACTCGAACGACCGGCTTCATCGTCGACTATCTCAGATCCGCCCGAGCCTTCGATTTGCGCTTTCCAGGGTTCGATTCGGACATTCATGGGTTGCAGCGGGTGGTGGGGTCGACCGGTTATAGTTATACCGTCGACTGCATCCGCTGACGGGAGGCATTAAGCCATTGAAAGAGCAGGGCGTGTGCTGCATCACAGAGGCCGGCATCGAAATCGCCTTGCCCCTTGCTATAGTTGCGCGGTTTTCGACAGGCCCTTCATATCCTGGGGCTTGGCTTGACGGCCGCTCGCTTGGGCGATTGGTTATGAAGCGTGGTAATGGCTGCGCATTTGGGCAAGCAGAAGCCGGAGTTCGCCGACTGATGCCGTACGAGAGCTTCGCGCGGGAGGCGCAATAGATCCATGGTCACTGGTGCTACGTCCCTCAGCCTGGTGCGTAACGAGCTGTTCACCACCATCGACGAGGCCGAGCAGAGTCTCGAACAGTTCATCGTCGAGCGCCAGAATGGCAGCCTGCTGCAGCAGGCTGTGGTGAATCTGCAGCAGGTGCGCGGCATCCTCAAGCTCATCGAGCTGACCGGCGCCGAGATGCTGGCACAGGAAGTGCTGCAGCAGGCGACGAATATCCCTGCCGGTGTCGGCGAGGTATGGGACGTGCAACTGGCTGCCCTCAGCGGCGCGCTGCATGTGCTGCGTCGCTATCTGGAAAGCGTGGATCTGCATCGTCAGGAAATTCCCGAACTGCTGCTGCCGGCCATCAACGATCTGCGCCTGGCTGGCGGCCAGGCTGCCTTGCCGGAAAGCCTCTTCTTCAGCGTTCGACTCGATGCGCCGCGGCCTCCCCAGACCCCACAGCCAGCCGGAGAGGGGGAGGTCTCACGTCTGCGCCACATGTACCAGCTCGGCTTGTTGGGCTTCATCCGTGAGCAGAGTCTTCAGTCCAGCATCGGTCTGATGCTCCGGGCGATGAAGCGTCTGAAGCGCATCTTCGCCGCCAATTCGCAAGGCAGGCTGTACTGGATCTGTGCGGCTGCCCTCGAGTCGCACCTGGATGGCGGGCTGATCCCGCGCAAGTCGCGCAAGTTCCTCTTCGCCCAAGTCGACCGCGAGCTCAGGCGAGCCCTGACCTGCGCCGACAATGAGCCTCCCCGGAGCCTGCTCAAGGAACTGCTCTATCTCGTGGCTCTCGCCGACAGCCATGGACCTCTTGCCACGCAGGTGCGAGAGGCTTTCGTCCTTCAGCCGCTGCCTTTCACCGATCAGCTCCTGGAGGAGGAGTATCGTCGCTTGGCCGGGCCAGGACAGTCCGTGATGCGCTCCCTGTCCATGGCTATCTGCGAAGAGCTGACGGGCCTCAAGGATTCTCTCGATCTGATCGAAAGAGGCGCTAGCGGAGGGGAAAGCCTGCAGGGCCTGTATATCCGGTTGGGCAAACTGGTGAAGACCTTGAGCATGGTCGGCCTGATCTCGGCCAGCAATGCGATCGGCGCCCTGTTGCCCTCGATCGCCGAGGTCAGTGCGAACGGCAAGCCTATGGAGCTGCAGGTGCTCACCCGCCTCGCGGAGGCCTTGCTCTATGTCGAGGGAGTCGTCACCCATCTGGAGCGCGGCGAGCGGGCATTGCGCCCGGAGAAAGAGTCCGATTCCTTTGCCAGCCAACAACTGGCCGAGGCGCGCATCGTGGTACTCGACGAGGCCAAGGCCGGCCTCGCCCTTGCCCGCCGGGCGATCACCGCCTATATCGAGTCCAACGGCGACAAGATGCACTTGGCCAATGTGCCGATAAGTCTGGATGCAGTGCGTGGCGGCCTCTGGTTCCTCGAGCAGCAACGCGCGGCATCGCTCATCTCGGCCTGCGGCGAATATATCCAGAAACGCATGCTGGAGAGCCAGAAGATGCCCGCCGAGCCTATGCTGGAAACCCTGGCCGATGCGCTGACCAGTCTCGAGTATTACCTCGAAGGCGGGGCTCCGGATGGTCAGGCCCATATCCTCGACCTGGCCAGCGACAGCGTTCGTGCCCTGGCGTTGCCGGTAGCGGCATAATGACCAATCATCATATGGCGGAGTCGGGCGAGGCCAAGGCTGACGAGTCATTGGTGCTCGTTCATTGCAGACAGGATTTCCTGTGCAGTTCGCAAGGTCCGCTCTTTTCGCTCGATTGGTTGCGTGAGCTGCAATTGCCAGCACTGGCCGAGCATGAGGTCGGGCTGTACGGATCGATCCCCGTCCGCCTTCTCGAATTGGAAAGACCTGCCGAGATCGCCGGTTGCAGTTGGCAGAGCCTGCGTCGGCTCATGCTCGAAGGGGACGCCGACACCTTCAGGCTGCTGGGGTATGCGGCACAGATCGGTATCTGGGCCAGGCAGCATCGTTTCTGTGGCAGCTGTGGTGAGCCCCTGCAGCCTGTTTCCGGTGAGCGTGCCATGCGTTGTTCGCGTTGCGACGAACAGCACTACCCACGTCTTTCCCCCAGCATGATCGTTCTGGTTACCCGGGGTGATGAGGTTCTGCTCGCCCGTTCGTCCCGTTTCGCCAGCGGGGTTTTCAGCACCCTCGCAGGCTTCGTCGAGCCAGGAGAAACGGTCGAGCAATGCGTGGTGCGGGAGGTACGCGAGGAGGTCGGGCTCGAGGTCAAGAACCTGCAGTACATCGCTAGCCAGTCGTGGCCCTATCCCCATTCGCTGATGCTGGGCTTCCATGCCGAGTATGCAGGCGGAGAGATCGTTCCGCAGCCCGGGGAAATCGAGGAGGCCCATTGGTTCGATCTGGCCCGGCTGCCGCTGCTGCCCTCGCCATACTCCATCGCCCGCTATCTCATCGAGCTTCACCGGGCTCGCCATCTGGGGCTTCCCGAGCCGCTTCCACCTGGCTAGCGATCGAGCCCTTTGCGCTCGAACGGAGCGCTGCGCTTCCTTCATCAAGCCTTTCGCTTTCTCAGTCTTCCATGGTCGAAGGTGTGGCGGGGTTGCGGGTTCTTTTTTCGACCTGCGTCTTATTATGGACTGGTGTGAGTGGTAGCAGTCCGACTGGCTGCCCATAATCCAGCCGTCTCAATGTGCGGAACCAATGGCGGGAACTCATGCAGTATGGTGGAGTGGCTTGGGCGATGGCTCTGGTGGGGCTGCTGGTGCTGATCGTTGCTGCCCGGCTGTTGTTCGACCGCGATTGGCTGCTTGGCTGGCTGCGCGGCACTCTCGGACTAGCATTCCTCGCCACGGCCGGAGTGATCGGATTGATCGTCTGCGACCTGTTCAGTTATCGGGCTCTCCCCGAGGACGGGAGGCTGGCGCTGGTGAGCTTTCACGCCGATGGGCTTCAGCATTACCGGGTAGATATCGAGGAAGGGAGCAAGACGCGCAGCACGACCCTCGACGGCGATCTTTGGCAGCTTGACGCCCGCCTGTTCAAATGGAAGGGCCTAGCCGCTCTGATCGGTCTGGAGCCAGGCTATCGTCTGGATCGGTTGAGCGGTAGCTACCTTGCCATCGAACAGCAGCAACTGGCGCACAATATCCAAGTGACCCTGGCGGAGAGTCCTGGGGGTATCGATACCTGGCGCTGGTTGCGCTTGAGCCGGCACGATCTGGGGCTCTTCGATCCGCAGGCACTGAGGGCGGCGTTCCTGCCCATGGCCGACAATGCTACCTACGCGCTCGACCTCAAGCCAACCGGCTTGCTGGTACAACCGCTCAGTCCTGAGGCTCACCAAGCGATGAAGGACTGGTAAGCCGGAGGAAGGGCGGAGTTGGGCATGTCCGATGCCTGCTGATGCCTAGACTAGGTGCTGGTCCGTCGCTCAGTTGGGAAACAGCTCGCTCAGTTTCATGGCCAGCATCATTTCACCTTCCGCGCGTATCTTTCCGAAAAGAAATGCCTGCATCCCGCCGATTGTCCCGTTGGTGACTCCCTTCAGGGTCGCCTTATCCATGATGAGGGTTACGTTGGGGTTCTCGGCATCGCCAAGACAAACCTCGCAGGTACCATCCTTGACGACCAGGTAATGATTGTCGCCGTCTTTGATGTTGAATTGGTAAATCACATCCAGGCCGCTAGCGGCGCTGGGAGAAAAGCGGGATTTCATGGTTTCAATGATGGTGGCGGCTGAGGACATGGCTAACTCCCTTATCAGGTTCGGAGGCGGCATTTGAACAGCGATGGCTGGTCATTTCAAATGTAAGTTATGAGTTCTCGGTCGAGGTGGGCATGACTGTTGAAGGCGGTCAGAGTCACCTCGCCGTTCCGGAAGCTTAACCGGCTGAGCGAAGTATTGGCGATCTGCCATGCCTGCTCGAAGGCCTTGCCTGCAGGTACGTCGGCGATGAGGTGGAGCAGAGCGATAATAGGGCCACCGGACGTGAAAACTGCGATTCGGGTATCGGGGCCCGAGTCGCGGATCAGATGCTGGAGACCTTCACGCACGCGCATGCGGAAATATTCCCAGCTCTCCAGGTTTTCCTTCCCCTGCTTGCCTGCGAGCCAGTGTTCCACCGCTCGGCTGAACAGTCGCTGGAAATCGCTGGCTCTTGATGTCGCATTTTGCTGGGGAAGGAATAGCCCCTGTTCGCTCGAGAGAATATCGGGCAAGAATGCTTTGACCATCCCATCAAGATCGATCTCGTTGAAAGCCGGCATCGTTTCGATTGCCGGTGGTTGCTGGCCTGCTGCGCGGAATTCTTTCAGCACTATGCTGGCTGTCTGAATCTGCCGTTTCAGGGAGCCGCTGATGCAGCGATCGAAGCCCATCTGCCGCTGGGCCAGATGGCGGCCGAGAATCTCTGCCTGTCGTATGCCCAATGGGGACAGAGCGTCGTAGTCGCATGCTCCGAGAGAAGCCTGGCCATGCCTGATCAAATAAACGCTGCCCATATCCTGATCCTTGACGTTCATTGTTGCTCCACGAGAGGGTGAAAGGCGTTTCCTGCCAAACGCGTCTCCAGGTTTGGGTTCTGCATGAATGGACATCGCCGGGGCGACTAAATGCTTAGCTGGCTGTGTATTTATTACAGCAGTAAATCCATCTCGCTGCGTAATGGCCTCTCGTGCTGCTCTTGTTCGGCGATTATTCAACGATGGGGACGCTGTCGCCTTCCTCCAGGCGATCTCTGGCCGATGACGGATTCGCTCGGTATGCTTGAGCGCTTGGGTGGGCTTCGTCCGGGCACACTGGATGGCGAATCAAGGGGATAGGTGTGGATTTTCTTCTCGACTATGCGGGCTTTCTGGCCAGAGTGGTGACCGTGCTGGCAGCTGTCCTGGTGGTGCTGGTTGCACTGGCTGCCTTGCGCAGCAAAGGGCGGCACAAGAGTGCCGGACACCTGGAGGTGAACAAGCTCAACGATTTCTACAAGGCCTTGCGTGAGACCCTCGAGGAGGCCGTGCTGGACAAGGATCGGCTGAAGGCTCAGCGAAAGGAGGAGGCCAAGGCCGAGAAGCAGGCGAAGAAATCCGGCAAGCACAGAGCCCGGGTTTTCGTCCTCGATTTCGATGGCGACATCAAGGCTTCCGCCACCGACAATCTGCGCCATGAGATCACGGCGCTGTTGAGCATGGCTACGCCTCAGGATGAAGTGGTCGTCCGGCTGGAAAGCGGCGGCGGTATGGTTCATAGCTATGGTCTCGCCGCCTCGCAGCTGGTTCGTATCCGCAAGGCCGGTGTGCCGTTGACCGTCTGCGTCGACAAGGTGGCTGCCAGTGGCGGCTACATGATGGCTTGTATCGGCGAGCGCATCCTGGCGGCCCCCTTTGCGATCCTTGGCTCGATCGGTGTCGTGGCGCAGTTGCCCAATGTCCATCGGTTGCTGAAGAAGCACGATATCGACTTCGAGGTCCACACTGCTGGTGAGTACAAGCGCACGCTGACCGTGTTTGGCGAGAACACCGAGAAGGGCAGGGAGAAGTTCCAGGAAGACCTGGAGACCACCCACGAGCTCTTCAAGGGTTTCGTCGCCCGCTATCGTCCGCAGCTGTCCATCGAGGAGATCGCCACCGGCGAGATCTGGTTGGGCCAGGCCGCCCTGGGTAGGCATCTGGTCGATGATCTGCTGACCAGCGATGAGTACTTGGCCGAGCGTGCCCGAGAAGCCGATCTGTTCCACCTGCATTACGCGGAGAAGAAGAGTCTTCAGGAGCGTTTCGGTTTCGGCGTGAGTCTCGCCCTGGACAAGGTCCTTTTGAAATGGTGGGAGCGACTCAGTCAGCGCCATTACCAGTGAGGTGTCGAAAGCAAAAAGCCCCGCAGTGCGGGGCTTTTTGTTTGAGGTGTCGCAGACTCAGGCCTGGCGGCGACGGAACAGCGGGGGCTGATTTACCGCAGCCTGATAGGTCACGGAGAAGTCCTGCAAGCTCTGCAGGGCCTCGTAGGGATCGCGATCCGGACGGATAGCGAAAGCATCGAAGCCGCAGCGCTGCATATAGAACAGCTGGTCGCGCAAGACGTCGCCAATGGCGCGTACTTCGCCCTGGTAACCATAGCGTTCACGCAGCAGACGGGCACTGGAGTAGTGGCGCCCATCGGTGAAAATCGGGAAGTTCAGCGCGACCACTTGAAAGTGTGATAGGTCGTCGACGATTTCCTCGATCTCTTCGTCGCTATCCAGCCAGACGCCCAAGCCGCCATCGCGGACCTTCAGGGCATGGGCATGCTCGCGCCACAGGGCCAGGGGGACGATCAGGTCGTCGGAGTTGGACAACCCGTCGAGACTGGAGTCCTTGTCGAGCAGATGCCAGGATTCGTCGATTACTTGGCCATTCTTAATGATTCGCTGCATAAACACGCTCCTTGAAGGAATCGATGCCGATACGGCGGAAGGTGTCGATGAAGCGTTCGTCTTCATTTCGGTTCTCAACATAGACCTTGATGATCTTTTCGATCACATCGGCCATTTCCTCCTGGGCGAAGGATGGACCGAGAATCTGACCGAGACTGGCGCCGCGGTGGGAGTCGCCGCCGAGGGAGACCTGATAGAACTCGGCTCCCTTCTTGTCCACCCCGAGGATGCCGATGTGGCCGATGTGGTGATGGCCACAGGCGTTCATGCAGCCGGAGATGTTCAGGTCGAGTTCGCCGACGTCGAACAGGTAGTCGAGATCGTCGAACCGCCGCTGGATGGCTTCGGCGATCGGAATCGATTTGGCGTTGGCCAGGGAGCAGTAATCGCCGCCTGGGCAGCAGACGATGTCGGTCAGCAGGCCGATGTTCGGGGTGGCGAAGCCCTGCTCGCGCAGTTCGCTCCACAGCTCGAAGAGACGGCTCTGCTCCACGTCGGCGAGAATGATGTTCTGCTCGTGGGAGTTGCGTACTTCGCCGAAGCTGTAGCGGTCGGCCAGGTCGGCCAAGGCGTCGAGCTGTTTGTCGCTGATGTCGCCCGGTGCGGTGCCGGTGGGTTTCAGGGACAGGGTCACCGCGCAATAGCCGGGCTTCTTGTGCGCCATCACGTTGCGTTGGCGCCAGCGGGCGAAGCCGGGATGTTCGGCATCCAGACGGGCGAGGGGCTCGTCCTGGTCTTCGAGTGCCTTGTAGGCCGGCTCAACGAAGAACTTGCTGACGCGCTCGACCTCGGCTTCGGTCAGGGTGCCCGGGCCATCCTTCAGGTGAGTCCATTCGGCGTTCACGCGTTCGGCGAAGACCTCCGGGGTCAAGGCCTTGACTAGGATCTTGATCCGCGCCTTGAATTTGTTGTCGCGGCGACCATAGCGGTTGTAGACGCGCAGGATGGCATCGAGATAGGTCAGCAGGTGCCGCCAGGGCAGGAATTCGTTGATGAAGCTGCCGACGATCGGGGTGCGGCCCAAGCCGCCGCCGACGGAAACGCGGAAGCCCAGCTCGCCCGCCGCATTCTTCACCGCCTCCAGGCCGATGTCATGCACCTCGATGGCCGCCCGATCGTTCACGGCACCGTTGACGGCGATCTTGAACTTGCGCGGCAGGAAGGCGAATTCCGGATGGAAGGTCGACCACTGGCGGATGATTTCGCACCAGGGGCGCGGGTCGATCAGTTCGTCCCGGGCGACCCCGGCGAACTGGTCAGTCGTCGTGTTGCGGATACAGTTGCCGCTGGTCTGGATCGCGTGCATCTGTACGGTCGCCAGTTCGGCGAGTATGTCCGGCACGTCTTCCAGTTCGGGCCAGTTCAGCTGCACGTTGGTCCGGGTGCTGATGTGGGCATAGCCCTTGTCGTACTTGCGGGTGATTTCCGCCAGCTTGCGCACCTGGGTAGAGGACATCAGGCCATAGGGCACCGCGATGCGCAGCATGGGAGCGTAGCGCTGGATATACAAGCCGTTCTGCAGGCGAAGAGGAAGGAACTCCGAATCGCTCAGCTCGCCGGCCAGGTAGCGGCGAGTCTGATCACGGAACTGGCGAACCCGGTCCTCGATGATGTGTTGATCGTACTGGTCGTATACGTACATGAAATGTCCTGTCAGTCAGGCGGCTACTGCTATTTCTGCGCGCACGGCCGCTCACCGTGGCTGAGCGGACCAAGATATCAGTTCATTCTTATACGTAAAAGTGCTGTTTTAATATATACAGATAATATTAAGTTATTAAAAG
The DNA here is from genome assembly GCF_042643485.1 of Azotobacter bryophylli. Lineage (NCBI taxonomy): Bacteria > Pseudomonadati > Pseudomonadota > Gammaproteobacteria > Pseudomonadales > Pseudomonadaceae > Azotobacter > Azotobacter bryophylli. Next base: position 157,709 of record NZ_JBHRSJ010000016.1, read on the forward strand.
GTTGTCTTGGGCGACAAAAAATCCTCTACTTACTCGAATTACTCGAAGCGAATCCTCTGAAGAAAGGGAAAGCATCCTGGCAAGTTATTCCGTTCGAACGATAAGGACAGTGTCATCGAGGCTGCGGCTGTCGTGTCTCTGATCGGCCTGGCGGTGGCAACGGCCGTATTCTGGGGCAGTGTCACCAACAACAAGTTTAGTGTGCTTCAAGTATGGACGAGATGAAGTATCAACTTGACCACGCCGAGAATGATCAACACGAATATAGCTGTGAATCCCAGGCCCAATAAGATGAAATGGCTGGGTTTGCCACGGGCGAAGTCCCGTGCCCGGTTTTTGCCGCTCTGAACGCCCAATGCTGCTGCCAGCACGCTCTGCAGCATTTGCCGGAAAGTGAGGGGCTTGTCGTCGTTGTCTTCGTTCATAGCGGCATCACTCTTCTCGTTGTCCCGGGCTGCCCGGCATCTCCCCATGGCGGTGGCGCTCTACATCGCTGGACGCTCGTAGCCCCCGGGGACCCCGTTTTTCGAGAGCACCAGCTGCCACAGCTGGAGATCCCGGGCCCGGAAGGCGCCGGCGCAGGAGAGAAGGTAATAGCGCCACATGCGACGGAAGCGCTCGCCCAGCTGGTCGGCGAATTGCGGCCAGGCTTTTTCGAAGTTGTGACACCAGGCCGTCAGCGTCTTGTCGTAATCCGCCCCGAAGTTGTGCAGGTCCTCCAGAATCAGCAGATCGTTCGCGGCATCGCCGATCTGGCCGAGAGAAGGCACGTCGCCATTAGGAAAGATGTAGCGGTCGATCCATGCGTCCGTCGAGGAACTGCGATCGTTCTTGCCGATGGTGTGCAGCAGGAAAAGGCCACCTTCGGCGAGGCAGCGCGTGGCCACTTCCATGAACACCCGATGGTTCTTGTGCCCTACGTGCTCGAACATGCCGACGCTGGCGATACGGTCGAAATGCTCCTCGATCTGGCGGTAGTCCTGCAGGCGGAACTCCAGGGGAAGGCCAGCATAGCGCTGGCTGGCCCAGATTGCCTGCTCCTTGGAAATCGTCACGCCGACGCCTTGTACACCGTAACGCTCGGCGGCATAGCCCAGGAAACTGCCCCAACCGCAGCCGATGTCCAGCACCCTCATCCCCGGCTCCAGGCGGAGCTTGCGGCAGATCAACTCCAGCTTCGCCTCCTGGGCTTCGGTCAGGTTGCCGGCATTCTTCCAGTAACCGCAGGTGTAGGTCATGCGCGGGTCGAGCATGGCGGCATAGAAGGCGTTGCCTAGGTCGTAGTGAGCCCTGCCCACTTGCCAGGCCCGCCGGCTGCTTTGCAGGTTGACCAGGCGGGCGCGCAGGGCGTGGAGCATCATGCGCACGGGCTGCACCTGGCGATCCAGGCGTGCGGACAAAAGCCGGTGGAAGAACTCGTCCAGCCGCTCGGCCTCCCAGGCCCCGTCCATGTAGGCTTCGCCAAGCCCCAGGTTCCCTTGGGCGAAGATTCGCTCGGGGACTCTGGGGGCATTGAGGCGCATATCCCAGGGACGGTTGCCCCCGATACGGATATCGGCACGCTCTAGAAGCTCGACCATCAGACGGTGCAAGCTTGAGTCTTGCGAGATGAAGCTGGTCGAGGCGTTGTCCCTGAATGCTTGATTCATGGTTCATCCGTCCTTTCCATGAACATGTTGCACTTACCACAATAGATGACCCGCAGCCTTCGCTCCCGGTTCAAAACGGCCGGGAAATCGAAACCTAACACTCCTCGAATACGGTTCGATGACCGCTTTCGGTCGATGCTTGATCAGGCAGCGAAGTCCACCCGCTGGTGAGGGTCGACGAACAGGTACTGTTCCCCGAGTGCGGATGATCACCGAGGGCCTTCCGGTGTGCGGATTGGCGGAGCGGAACGAAATGCGCAGTTTGCCTTCGGAAAACGTGCTTCAAGCTCCCGGACAGATCATCGCCAGGGCACGTTCGATGGCTTGCGCATCGATAGGGCGAACCAGTCGTGCGACCTCCTTGCCCTGATCGAGAAACACCAAGGTGGGCCACAGGGTGACCCGGAAAGAGCGTCCGAGCGGTCGTCCCTTGCCATCCTCGATCTTGATGTGGCGTACATGCGCATATCCGGCGAGCGCTTTGCCGATCAGGGGCTGGGCTGCCTGGCAATGACCGCACCAGATCGCGCCGAACTCGAGGACGGTCGGTCCGGCCAATGCATCGATCTCGGCCCGGGTGGGCTCATGGTGAAGGTTTGCCTCGTTCATGTTGTGCTCGCGTGATCTGACTGCGCCTGTTCGTTAGAGGCTGGAAGGCGCTGGGTGTTCCATCCCGGAATGGCAACGTCAGTTCCAATTGATCCCAGGAATCTTTCCATATTCCTGGGTATTAAGAAATAAATTATCTGTAATCGGAAGTCCACTGGCTGGCAATTGTCACCGCCAACCATCGATGCCGATAAAGTAAACAAGGAGAGGCCCATTCTGACCGAAGAGGGCGCCGCGATAGGGGGCGTTTAGCGGAGATACGCCAGCCTGGATGAACCTGTCCCTCAGTCCTTCGGTACCGTGCCCGTCGATGGGCTTTCGAACCCGGTGCCTGGCGTTCCTCGGCCGGCTTGCCTATGTTATCCGCACCTCCCGACGGAGCCCGGAACAGGTGAATCAGCGCGCCGTGCCAGTGCACAAGGACAGCATCTCCATTCGTCTGGTCGAAGAAGCCCTCAGGGCCTTCGCGCTGCGGGGGGAGTCGACCGACGAGTTGCTGCGCGAGGTCGGTCTGGAGCCAGCCATCCTGGCAATGCCCGGAGCGCGGGTGGAGGTGAGGGTATACAGCCGCCTGTGGCTGCTGCTCGCGCGGCGTTTCGACGACGAGTTCTTCGGCATGGACCCGCGGCGCATGCGCGCGGGCAGCTTCGCCTTCCTCTGTCGCGTCTGCCGGACCCAGGCCACCCTGGAGGAGGCGCTGCGCATCGCGCTGGATTTCTTCGGTCTGACCTTCGAGAGCTTTCGCGGCAGCCTGAGCCGCAGCCAGAGTCTGGCCGAGGTGGTGCTGCATGAGCGCAGCGCCGAACCGGCGAGGTCCTTCGCCTATTTCACCTTCTGGCTGCTGCTGCACGGACTGGCCTGCTGGCTGGTCGGCCGGCGTTTCCCCCTGCTGGCGGTCGAGTCGCGCTGCGCCGTGCCGGATTACATCGACGACTACCGGGTGATGTTCTCCAACAACCTGCGTTTCGACCGGCCTCGCTCGCGAATCATTTTCGCCGCGGACGTGCTGGCTCTGCCGGTGCGGCGCAGCGAAGCCGAGCTGGCGGATTTCCTCGCCAGGGCGCCGTCCAACATCCTGGTCAAGTACCGCGATACCGGCAGCATGGCTCACCGCATCAAGGCCCATTTGCGCACCTTGCCGGCCGAGCGCTGGCCGACCGGGGAGGAACTGGCCCAAGCGCTGTGCGTTTCGCCTTCGACCCTGCGCCGGCGCCTGGCCGAGGTCGGTCAGTCCTACCAGGCGATCAAGGACGCGGTGCGCCAGGAAATGGCGACGGCCTGGCTGGCCGACCCCGAGGTGACTTTCGGCGAGATCGCCGCGCGCCTGGGCTTCGCCGAAGTCAGCGCTTTCTACAGGGCCTTCCGCAAGTGGACCGGGAGCAATCCCGGTCATTACCGCGCCCTGATTCTGCAGTCGCCGATTGGCCAAAACGGTCACGCAGATTGAAAGGAACGGCCATTGTCCAGCCGCCTGCGGATGACCAAGATGAAGCCACCCACGCTTGTCGTGATTTCCAATTAGAACAAGAAAGGAAACCGCCATGCCGTACTTCTCCCTTCTGCTGCATCCCCCGGCAGCCCCGTCCGATTAGCCGTCCGCACCCGGAAAATCCAGCCAGGCGTTACGTCGCCTGACTGCACCCGCACGTCTCACTTCGCCAGCCGGGCTGGCGTTCGTTCGAGAGAGATTCGCCATGCACATCCAGAACAAGGTTTTTCTCGTCACCGGCGCCGCCTCCGGGCTGGGCGAGGCCACCGCCCGGGCGCTGATTGCAGCCGGCGGCAAGGTACTGCTGGTCGATCTGGCCTCCACGGTGGAAGAGCGCGCCGCCGAACTGGGCGGCAACGCCCGCGGCCTGGTAGCCGACATCACCGACGAAGGCGCTGCCCGCCGCGCGGTGGCCGGCGCCGTCGAAACCTTCGGCGCCCTGCACGGGCTGGTCAACTGCGCCGGGGTGGTCGGCGGCGAGAAGCTGCTCGGCCGCAACGGCCCGCACGCACTGGAGAGCTTCGCGCGCATCGTCGCTGTCAACCTGATCGGCACCTTCAACATGCTGCGCCTGGCCGCCGAAGCGATGGTAGAGGGCGCGGCGGGCGAGGGCGGCGAGCGCGGGGTGATCGTCAACACCGCGTCCATCGCCGCCTTCGACGGGCAGATCGGCCAGGCCGCCTACGCCGCCTCCAAGGGCGGGGTGGCGTCGCTGACCCTGCCGGCGGCGCGCGAGCTGGCCCGTCACGGCATCCGGGTGATGACCGTCGCCCCCGGCGTGTTCGAGACGCCGATGATGGCCGGGATGAGCGCCGAGGTGCGCGAGGCGCTGGCCGCCGGCGTGCCGTTCCCGCCACGCCTGGGCAAGCCCGAGGAATTCGCCGCGCTGGTGCGGCACATCGTCGAGAACCCCATGCTCAACGGCGAGGTGATCCGTCTCGACGGTGCCCTGCGCATGGCCGCCAAGTGACAGGAGATGAATCCATGAACCAGCAAGATCCGATCGTCATCGTCGGCAGCGCGCGCACGCCGATGGGCGGCTTCCAAGGCGACCTCCAGGGGCTGACCACCCCCGAACTGGGCGCCGCTGCGATCCGCGCCGCGGTGACGCGCAGCGGCATCGCCCCCGAGGCGGTGCAGGAGGCGCTGATGGGCTGCGTGCTGCCCGCCGGCCTCGGTCAGGCGCCGGCGCGCCAGGCGGCGCTGAGCGCCGGGCTGAGCAAATCCACCGTATGCACCACCCTGAACAAGATGTGCGGCTCGGGCATGCAGGCGGTGATTCTCGGCCACGATCTGCTGCGCGCCGGCAGTGCCGAGGTGGTGGTGGCCGGCGGCATGGAGAGCATGTCCAACGCCCCCTACCTGCTCGACCGCGCGCGCGGCGGCTACCGCATGGGCCATGGGCGGGTGCTCGACCACATGTTCCTCGACGGCCTGGAGGACGCCTACGACAAGGGCCGCCTGATGGGCACCTTCGCCGAGGACTGCGCGCAGGCCTACGGCTTCGGCCGCGAGGCGCAGGACGCCTACGCGCTGGCCTCGCTGCAGCGCGCCCGCGAGGCGATGGCCGAGGGCCGCTTCGCCGAAGAGATCGTGCCCCTTGACGTGCCGCACGGCCGCGCGCAGCGGCGCGTCGAGCACGACGAGCAGCCGCCCAAGGCCAGCCCGGAGAAGATCCCGACCCTGCGCCCGGCGTTCCGCGAGGGCGGCACGGTGACTGCGGCCAACTCCAGCTCGATCTCCGACGGCGCCGCCGCGCTGCTTTTGATGCGCCGCTCCGAGGCCGAGCGCCGCGGCCTGCGCCCGCTGGCGGCGATCCGCGGCCACGCCGCCTTCGCCGATGCGCCCAACCTGTTCCCCACCGCGCCGATCGGCGCGATCCGCAACCTCATGCAGCGCACCGGCTGGCGGCTGGACGAGGTCGAGCTGTTCGAGATCAACGAGGCGTTCGCCGTAGTGGCCATGGTCGCCATGCGCGAGCTGGGCCTCGACCGCGCGCGGGTCAACGTGCACGGCGGCGCCTGCGCCCTCGGCCACCCGATCGGCGCTTCCGGCGCGCGCATCCTGGTCACCCTGCTGGCGGCGCTGCGCAGCCACGGCCTGCGCCGCGGCCTGGCGGCCATCTGCATCGGCGGCGGCGAGGCCACCGCCGTGGCCGTCGAGCGCCTGGACTGAGGAGGCCGCCATGCTGCCGAACGACGAACAACTCGGCATCGGCGAGATGGCGCGGCGCTTCGCCCAAGAGCGCCTGCGCCCGTTCGCCGCCGAATGGGACCGCGAGCACCGTTTCCCCGCCGAGGCGATCCGGGAAATGGCCGAACTCGGCTTCCTCGGCATGCTGGTGCCGGAGGAGTGGGACGGCTGCGCCACCGGCTACCTGGCCTACGCCATGGCGCTGGAGGAGATTGCCGCCGGCGACGGCGCCTGTTCGACCATCATGAGCGTGCACAACTCGGTGGGCTGCGTGCCGATCCTGCACTTCGGCGACGAGGCGCAGAAGCGCCGCTTCCTCGTCCCACTGGCGCGCGGCGAGCAGCTCGGCGCCTTCGCCTTCACCGAGCCGCAGGCCGGCTCGGACGCCAGCAACCTGCGCACCCGTGCGCGGCGCGACGGCGCCGACTACGTGCTCGACGGCAGCAAGCAGTTCATCACCTCCGGGCAGCACGCCGGCACGGTGATCGTCTTCGCCGTCACCGACCCGCAGGCCGGCAAGCGCGGCATCAGCGCTTTCCTGGTACCCACCGACAGCCCCGGCTACCGCGTGCTGCGCGTCGAGGACAAGCTCGGCCAGCACGCCTCCGACACCTGCCAGATCGCCTTCGAGGGCCTGCGCGTGCCGGCCAGCCAGCGCCTCGGCGAGGAAGGCGACGGCTACCGCATCGCCCTGGCCAACCTGGAGGGCGGGCGCATCGGCATCGCCGCCCAGGCGGTGGGCATGGCGCGCGCCGCCTTCGAGGTGGCCCGCGACTACGCCCGCGAGCGCAAGGCGTTCGGCAAGCCGCTGCTGGAGCACCAGGCGGTGGCCTTCCGCCTGGCCGACATGGCCACGCGCATCGCCGTGGCGCGGCAGATGGTCCACCACGCCGCCGCGCTGCGCGACGCCGGCCGCCCGGCGCTGGTGGAGGCCTCGATGGCCAAGCTGTTCGCCTCGGAGATGGCCGAACAGGTCTGCTCCGCGGCGATCCAGACCCTCGGCGGCTACGGCTACCTCGATGACTTCCCGGTGGCGCGCATCTACCGCGACGTGCGCGTCTGCCAGATCTACGAAGGCACCAGCGACATCCAGCGCCTGGTGATCGCCCGCCACCTGGGAGGATGAGCTTCTTCGAACAAGAGTTGGATTGATCGAGCATTCAACGGCAAACAGCCGGCATATCCGTCGAAAACAAGAATAAGAAGAGGGAATAGAAATGCTAGAAGGTCTGATGCAGAAAACTCCGCTGCTGATCAGCGGCATCCTCAAGCATGCCGCCAGTGCCCATAGCGATCGGGAGGTGGTGTCGCGATTGGTCGACGAGCCGCTCTGGCGTTACGACTACCTGGGCCTGGCGAGGCGCGCCGCCCAGGCTGCGGCGATGCTGCGGCGGCTCGGGGTCGGCCCGGGCGATCGGGTGTCCTCGCTGGCCTGGAACACCCACCGGCACTACGAGCTGTTCTTCGCCGTGCCGGGGATCGGCGCGGTGCTGCACACCGCCAATCCGCGCCTGTCCGACGAGCAGATCGCCTACACCCTCAACCACGCCGCCAGCGGCGTCCTGCTGTTCGACGTCAGTTTCGCGCCGCTCGTGGCGCGGCTACGTCCGATGCTGCGCAGCATCCGCTATTTCATCGTGCTCGCCGACCGGGATTGTTACGACGCGGGCGAGCAGCCGGTGCCCGACTACGAGCGGCTGATCGCCGCCGAGCAGCCGCTGGACTGGCCGACCTTCGACGAGAATGCCGGCGCCATTCTCTGCTACACCTCCGGTACCACCGGCGACCCCAAGGGCGTGCTCTACAGCCACCGTTCGGTGGTGCTGCACGCTCTGGCGGCGGGCTTGAGCGGGGCGTTCGACCTGTCGGCCTTCGACTGCGTGATGCCGTGCTCCTCGCTCTACCACGCCACGGCCTGGGGCCTGCCGTTCGCCGTGGCGGTCAACGGCTGCAAGTTCGTCCTGCCTTGCGACAGGATGGACGGCTGCAGCCTGCAGGAGCTGATCCGGAGCGAGGGCGTGACCCTCTCCGGCGGCGTGCCGACCATCTGGACTCTGTACCTCGACCATCTCGAACGCAGCGGCGAGGCCGCCGGCACCCTGGAGCGCCTGGTGATCGGCGGTTCCGCGGTGCCGCGGGCGATGGCGGAGAAGTTCCAGAACCGCTACGGGGTGACCATCCGCCAGTTGTGGGGCATGACCGAGATGAGCCCGCTGGGCGTGGTCGCGACGCCGACGCCCAGGCTGGCCGCGCGTGGCCAGGCGGCGACCGACGAGGTGATCTGGACGCGCCAGGGACGGCTGCAGTTCGGCGTCGAGCTGAAGATCGTCGACGAGGACGGCAAGGAGCTGCCGCGCGACGGCGAGAGCCCCGGCAGGCTGCTGGTGCGCGGACCCTGGACCATCGAGCGCTACTTCCGCAGCGAGCGCAGCGCCCTCGATGCCGAGGGCTGGTTCGATACCGGCGACATCGCCACCCTGGATGGCGACGGCTTCATGCGCATCACCGACCGCAGCAAGGACGTGATCAAGTCCGGCGGGGAGTGGGTCAGCTCCATCGACATCGAGAACGTCGCCGCGGCCTGCCCGGGGGTGAAGTTCGCGGCGGTGGTCGGCGTGTTCCATCCCAAGTGGGAGGAGCGGCCGGTGCTGGTGATCGAGCCGCACGAGGATGCCGAGGTCTGTCCGAAGCGGGTGCTGGCCCATATCGAGCCGCACATCGTCAAATGGTGGATGCCGGACGCGGTGATTTTCGACCAGGTGCCGCTGACCGCCACCGGCAAGGTCAACAAGAAGCTGCTGCGCGAGCGCTATCGCGACCATCTGGTGCGCACCGCCGAGGCGGAGGGGCTCTGAATGGCGACCAACGACGAGGCCCGTCAGGGGCCGCTGGTCGGGCTGCGCGTGCTGGAGTTCGCCGGCATCGGCCCCGGCCCGCACTGCGCCATGCTGCTCGCCGACATGGGCGCCGAGGTGCTGCGCATCGAGCGCGAAGGCGGCAACGGCTGGCCCAATCCGGTGGCCGACCGCGGACGCTCGGTGCTGGCGCTGGACATCCGCAGCGAGGCGGGGCGCCAGCGCTGCCTCGAGCTGGCCGACCGGGCGGACGTATTGATCGAGGGCTTTCGCCCCGGCGTGATGGAGCGCCTGGGTCTCGGGCCGGAGGTGCTGTGCGCGCGCAACCCGCGGCTGGTCTACGGGCGCATGACCGGCTGGGGCCAGACCGGCCCGCTGGCCCGCGCCGCCGGTCACGACATCAACTACATCGCCCTCACCGGCGCGCTCGCCGCCATCGGCGGCCGGGAAGGCACGGCGATCCCGCCGCTGAACCTGGTCGGTGACTTCGGCGGGGGCTCGATGTTTCTCGCCTTCGGCCTCCTGGCGGCGTTGTGGGAGCGCGAGCGCTCCGGCCTGGGCCAGGTAGTCGATGCGGCCATCGTCGACGGCGTGTCCTCGCTGATGAGCTTTTTCGCCGGCGGCAGCCTGTCGCTGGAGCGACAGCACAGCCTGCTCGGCGGCGCCGCGCCGTACTACCGCTGCTATACCTGCGCCGATGGCCGGGAGATTGCCGTCGGCCCCCTGGAACCGCAGTTCTACCGCGAGCTGCTGGAACGCATCGAGGCGCCGGAGAGCCTGCTCCAAGGCCGCGAGGAGCCGGCCAACTGGGAAGTCCACGGCCACTGCCTGGCCGAGCTGTTCGCCACCCGCACCAGGGAAGAATGGTGTGCGCTGCTGGAGGGCAGCGATGCCTGCTTCGCACCAGTGCTGTCGCTCTCCGAAGCGCCGGAGCATCCCCATATGCGGGCGCGCGGGGTCTATCGGGAGGTCGGGGGCACGCTGCAGGCAGCCCCCGCGCCGTGCCTGTCGCGTACCCCGGGCAAGGCCAGGCCTTCGGTCAGGCTCGACGGGGAGGCATGGGGTTGGGAGGAGGCGACGGCTAGACCTCCCGGCTAGAGGACGCCTCTTCGACCAGGGCAGCCAAGGCCAGGGCCCGGTCGTTGCCCTGGTTCTCGAGTCCGGCGACGACGCCAGCGCGATTCTGCTCCGGCTGGTTCTGACTGTTCTTGAACTTGCCGGTGAGTTTGTCGATCACCAGCTCGATGCCGACGATCGCCTCCAGGCGACGGTCGATGAAATCGGCGGGCGCATCGCCAACCTCCCATGGAGCGGCGAAGGTGGCCTCCTGCTGGGTGGTGAGGGCTTCTACCTGGGTGCGTAGCCAGGCCGGATCGTCGATTGCTCGGAGCGAGCCGTGGGCGTGCACCACGGCATAGTTCCAAGTCGGCACGACCCGGCCGTGCTCCCGCTTGGTCGGATACCAGGACGGCGAAATATAGCCATCCGGGCCATGGAAGATCGCCAGTGCCTTGGCGCCCTCGAGCAGATCGCGCCAGAGAGGGTTGGCGCGGGCGACATGGCCGCGCAGCGAGCCGAGACCGCCAGTCTCTTCGGAGAAGAACAGGGGGATGTGGTTGGCATCGATGTCCCCGGACGCCGACAGGATCACGAGGGTGGCGAGCGGGTGGGTACGCATCAGGGCGTGCAGGGCTTCGGGGCGGGTTTCTTCGAAGTGGCGGGGAAGGTACATGGATCACCTGCGGACCGAGACCGTTGTCGGCGTCCAGTCTACAGGGGCAGTCCCCCCGACCACAGTCCCCGAAGCACCCGTGCGGCATTTCCCGCTCGGGCATGGCCGAGGCGCAGGCGGTGGTTTTCCAGTCTATGCCGGCATCTCGTCGAGAATCAGGATCTGCTGCTCCGCCAGCAGGCCCTCGACGCCCGCGATCAGGGCCTGGAAGTGGGCGGTGGCCTGGTGCTCCTCCAGCGCTTTCCGGTCGGCCCAGCGCTCGATGAACACGAAGCGTCCTTCCTGGCCCTGTTCCGTGTGCAGGGTGTAGAAACGGCAACCCTGCTCGGCCCGAGAAGGTGCCAAGCAGGCCTGCAGCACTTCGCGGACCGCCTCGGCTTTGCCGGGCTTGGCCTGCAGGATGGCGACGACGCGGATTTCCTTGGTCATATCGGTTCACTCCTATCAGATGGTCAATGTGAAAGGCTCACTGCCGTGGTCGGATTTCATCACAGCATGGCCGCGAGAAGCCTGGCTTCGTGCTATGTTCCGCCGCCTTGTGACGTGCGCTGGAATCACCGATGAAATTCATTCACCAACGCGAGCAGCTGGACGAGGGCGACCTGGTCATCATCGAAAGCTCGCAACCCTGCAATATCCGCCTGATGAACGATGCGAACTTCCGCAGTTTCCGCAACGGTGGTCGCCACTCTTATCATGGTGGCGCCTTCGACCGCTTCCCGGCGAAGATTCGGGTGCCCGTCAGTGGCTTCTGGAACATTACCCTCGACACGGTTACCCGCCGCGCGATCAGCGTGACGCGCAAGCCGAAGCTGGAGTATTCCATCAGGATTCGGCGTGTTAAGAGCGAGCATTGATTAGTTAAGGGTTATTCGCCCGTAGCGATATGGCGACGAGGCTCAGCGCGCATTGATGCCGTTGGCCTTGGCCAACACCATGACGGCGGATTTCAGTCAGTGCGGCGATCAGGCTCGCTTCACCTCGCGCAACTTGGCTTGGTGGCATTGGCTAAAACGAGAGAGGCCCACTGCAGTGGGCCTTTCTCGTGTGATGCGTGGTGTCAGGACTCGTAGCCCAGATTCGGCGCCAGCCAGCGTTCGCTCACGCTCACGTCCTGGCCCTTGCGGGCCGAGTAGCTCTCGATCTGGTCCTTCTCCACCTTGCCCACGGCGAAGTATTTCGCCTCGGGGTGGGCGAAGTACCAGCCGCTGACGGCAGCGGTGGGGAACATGGCGTAATGCTCGGTGAGGGTCACGCCGCTGACCCCGTCGGCGTCCAGCAGCCGGAACAGGGTGCCTTTCTCGGTGTGGTCCGGGCAGGCCGGGTAGCCGGGAGCGGGGCGGATGCCCTTGTACTGCTCCTTGATCAGGGCTTCGTTGTCCAGCGCCTCGTCCTTGGCGTAGCCCCAGTATTCCTTGCGCACGCGCTCGTGCAGCCATTCGGCGCAGGCCTCGGCGAGGCGGTCGGCCAGTGCCTTGACCATGATCGAGTTGTAGTCGTCGCCCTTGTCCTGATAGGCCTTGGCCAGCTCCTCGGCGCCGATGCCGGCGGTGGTGATGAAGCCGCCCACATAGTCGGTCACGCCGGACTCCTTCGGCGCGACGAAGTCGGCCAGGGACAGGTTCGGCTTGGCGTCGGGCTTGGCGGCCTGCTGGCGCAGGTGGTGCAGGGTGGCCAGTTTCTCGCCCTGCTCGCCGTAGACTTCGATGTCGTCGTCCGCCACCTGGTTGGCCGGCCAGAAGCCGAACACGGCGCGGGCCTTGATCAGCTTTTCGTCGATCAACTTCTTCAGCATGGCCCGGGCGTCGTTGTACAGGTTGGTCGCCGCCTCGCCGACCACCTCGTCTTCCAGGATGCGCGGGAACTTGCCGGCCAGGTCCCAGGAGATGAAGAACGGCGTCCAGTCGATGTACTCGGCCAGGGTGGCGAGGTCGATGTCCTCCAGAATGTGGCGGCCGAGGACGCTCGGCTTGGAGGACTGGTAGTCCGCCCAGTCGAACTTCAGCTTGTTGGCCACGGCATCGGCATAGGACAGTACCTCCTTGCGCGAGCCGCGCTTGGCGGTGCGCTCGCGCACCTCGGCGTATTCCTCGCGCAGCTTGGCGACGTAGGCGGTCTTCAGCTCCTTGGACAGCAGGGTGGTGGCCACGCCCACGGCGCGCGAGGCGTCGGTGACGTAGACCACGGCGTCGTTGCTGTACTGCGGCTCGATCTTCACCGCGGTGTGCGCTTTGGAAGTAGTGGCGCCGCCGATCATCAGCGGCAGGGTGAAGCCCTGGCGCTGCATTTCCTTGGCGACATGGACCATCTCGTCCAGCGACGGGGTGATCAGGCCGGACAGGCCGATGATGTCGCACTTCTCTTCGCGGGCGACCTGCAGAATCTTCTCCGCCGGCACCATCACGCCCAGGTCCACCACGTCGTAGCCGTTGCAGCCGAGCACCACGCCGACGATGTTCTTGCCGATGTCGTGCACGTCGCCCTTCACCGTGGCCATCAAAATCTTGCCCTTGGCTTCCGGCTTGTCACCTTTTTCCGCTTCGATGAACGGGATCAGGTGGGCCACCGCCTGTTTCATCACGCGGGCGGACTTCACCACCTGGGGCAGGAACATCTTGCCGGCGCCGAACAGGTCGCCGACCACGTTCATGCCGGCCATCAGCGGGCCTTCGATGACCTCGATGGGCCGCGCGCACTGCTGGCGGGCTTCTTCGGTGTCCTCGACGATGAAGGTGGTGATGCCCTTGACCAGCGCGTGTTCGAGGCGCTTGTTGACGTCGTAGCTGCGCCACTCCTCGGTCTCGGCTTCCTTGACGCTGCCGTCGCCCTTGTACTGGTCGGCGATGGCCAGCAGCGCTTCGGTGGCGCCGGGATGGCGGTTGAGCACCACGTCCTCGACCTTGTCGCGCAGCTCCTTGGGAATCTCGTCGTAGATCTCCAGCTGGCCGGCGTTGACGATGCCCATGGTCAGGCCGTTCTTGATCGCGTGGTAGAGGAATACCGAGTGGATCGCCTCGCGTACCGGGTTGTTGCCGCGGAACGAGAAGGAGACGTTGGACACGCCGCCGCTCGACAGGGCGTAGGGCAGCTGGTCGCGGATGTAGGCGCAGGCCTCGATGAAGTCGACCGCGTAGTTGTTGTGCTCCTCGATACCGGTGGCCACGGCGAAGATGTTCGGGTCGAAGATGATGTCTTCCGGCTGGAAGCCCACTTCGTTGACCAGGATGTCGTAGGAGCGCTGGCAGATCTCGCGCTTGCGCGCGGCGGTGTCGGCCTGGCCGGCCTCGTCGAAAGCCATCACCACCACGGCGGCGCCGTAGCGCTTGCACAGGTGGGCGTGGTGCTTGAACGCCTCGACGCCTTCCTTCATGGAGATCGAGTTGACGATGCCCTTGCCCTGGATGCACTTGAGGCCGGCTTCGATCACCTCCCACTTGGAGGAGTCGATCATGATCGGCACGCGGGAGATGTCCGGCTCGGAGGCGATCAAGTTGAGGAAGGTGACCATCGCCGCCTTGGAGTCGAGCATGCCCTCGTCCATGTTGATGTCGATCACCTGGGCGCCGGCTTCCACCTGCTGGCGGGCCACGTCCAGCGCCTCGGCGTAGTTTTCCTCGCGGATCAGGCGGGCGAACTTGGCGCTGCCGGTGATGTTGGTGCGCTCGCCGACGTTCACGAAGAGGCTGTTGCGGTCGATGGTGAACGGCTCGAGGCCCGACAGGCGGCAGGCGCGCGGGATGTCGGGAATGGTGCGCGGCGGATACTTGGCCACCGCCTCGGCGATGGCCTGGATGTGCGGCGGGGTGGTGCCGCAGCAGCCGCCGATGATGTTGAGGAAGCCCGAAGCGGCGAATTCCTCGATCACCTTGGCCATCTGCGCCGGGGTCTCGTCGTACTCGCCGAAGGCGTTGGGCAGGCCGGCATTGGGGTGGGCGGACACATGGGTGTCGGCCTTGTTGGCCAGCTCTTCCAGGTACGGACGCAGGTCCTTGGCGCCGAGGGCGCAGTTGAGGCCCACGGAGATCGGCTGGGCGTGGCGCACCGAGTTCCAGAACGCCTCGGTGGTCTGCCCGGACAGGGTACGGCCGGAGGCGTCGGTGATGGTGCCGGAGATCATGATCGGCAACTCGACGCCGTCTTCCTCGAACACCTGCTGCACGGCGAAGATCGCCGCCTTGGCGTTGAGGGTGTCGAAGATGGTCTCGATGAGGATCAAGTCGGCGCCGCCCTCGATCAGGCCGCGGGTGGCTTCGGTGTAGTTTTCCACCAACTCGTCGAAGGTGACGTTGCGGTAGCCGGGGTTGTTGACGTCCGGGGAGATCGAGCAGGTGCGGCTGGTCGGGCCGATCACGCCGGCGACGAAGCGTGGCTTGGCCGGGTTCTCGGCAGTCTTGGCTTCGGCCACCTGGCGGGCCAGGCGTGCGCCGGCCACGTTCAGCTCGTAGGCCAGCTCTTCCATGCCGTAGTCGGCCTGGGAGACGCGGGTGGCGTTAAAGGTGTTGGTCTCGAGGATGTCGGCGCCGGCGTCCAGGTAGGCGCGCTCGATGGCCTGGATCACGTCCGGACGGGTGAGCAGCAGCAGGTCGTTGTTGCCTTTCACGTCCTGCGGCCAGTCGGCGAAGCGCTCGCCGCGGTAATCGGACTCCTCCAGCTTGTAGCTCTGGATCATGGTGCCCATGCCGCCGTCGAGGATCAGGATGCGTTCCTTGAGGGCTTGCTGGAGGGCCTGGAGGCGGGCGGCGCGGTCGGACATGAGGGCTACCTGATGAAGCGTGATCGAAAGTCGGGAATGATAACAAAGCTGCACGGCATTCGTGTCGAGAGGAGATTTGCATGAAATAGATTCATGTAGGGCCTCCTCCTTGCCACTGTGCCCATAGACCAGAAGCCAGTCGCCATCGTCCGAAGCGGAGCGTAAGATCGCGCCGCCTGCAAAGGATCCGTGACGACAATGCATTTCCGTGTCCTGCTCTTTCTGCTCCTGACTTGTGCGGCCTTCGCGCGAGCGGAAAGCATCTCCTATCAACGCGACATCCAGCCCATCTTCACGGCCAAGTGCGTGGCCTGCCACGCCTGCTACGATGCCCCCTGCCAGCTCAAGCTGGGCAGCGCTCCGGGAACCCAGCGCGGCGCCAGCAAGGCGCCGGTGTACAACGGCGCGCGTACCGAGCCCATCCAGCCCAGCCGCCTGTTCCTGGACGCCCAGGACGAGCAGGGCTGGCGCAGCAAGGGCTTCTATTCCGTGCTCGATGCCAGGGGCGGCCAGGCGGCATTGCTGGAGAGCATGCTGGAGCTCGGTCGCAGCCACCCGCTGGAGCCCAATGCGAAACTGCCCAAGGACGTGACCCTGGGCATCGAGCGCAGGAACGTCTGCCCCATGCCCGGCGAGTTCGCCGAGTACGCCAAGGACAATCCGCACGGCGGGATGCCCTACGCCGTCACCGGACTGAGCGACAAGGAATTCGCTTTCTTGCGGCAGTGGCTCGACCAGGGGGCGCCGGTGGACTGGCAGCCGGTGCGGCCTTCGTCGGTCGAGGCTGGGCAGATCGCGGACTGGGAGCGCCTGCTCAATGCCCCCGGGGCCCGCGAGAATCTGGTCGCGCGCTGGTTGTACGAGCACCTGTACTTGGCCCATCTGCATTTCGAGGGCGGCGAGCCGGGGCACTTCTTCGAGCTGGTGCGTTCGCGCACGCCCAGCGGCGAGCCGATCGAGCCGATCGCCACGCGCCGGCCCAACGACGATCCGGGCCTGCGCTTCTTCTATCGCCTGCGGCCGATCCAGGAAGTCATCGTGCGCAAGAGCCATACGGCCTATGCGCTCAGCGCGAAAAAAATGGCGCGGGTCCGTGAGTTGTTCTTCGCCGGCGACTGGCAGGTCACCGCCGTACCCAGCTATGGCGCTCTGGACAAGGCCAACCCGTTCAAGACCTTCCAGGCCATTCCGGTGCGGGCGCGCTACCAGTTCATGCTGGATAACGCCGAGTTCTTCGTGAAGACCTTCATCCGCGGGCCAGTCTGTCGTGGTCAGATCGCAACCGACGTGCTTCGCGACCGTTTCTGGACGCTCTTCCAGGCTCCGGACCGGGACCTCTACATCACCGATGTGGCCTACCGCGAGAAGGTGACCCCGCTGCTGGAGCTGCCCGGCCAGTTCGACAATCTCACCGATCTCTGGGAGCGCTGGGCGGCCCACCGGGACATGCGCAACCAGTACAGCCGCATCCGGACGGCGGCTTATGCCGGTCGTCCGGCGCAGTGGGCGGACATCTGGAGCGGCAACGACAACGCGCTGCTGACGGTCTTTCGCCAGCACGACAGCGCTTCGGTGCACAAGGGGCTGATCGGTACCACCCCGATCTCACTGTGGATGCTGGACTACCCGCTGCTCGAGAGCACCTACTACGAGCTGGTGGTGAACTTCGACGTGTTCGGCAACATTTCCCACCAGGCGCAGACGCGCCTGTATTTCGACCTGATCCGCAACGCCGCCGAGCGGAACTTCCTGCGCCTGCTGCCCTCCGCTTCGCGCCAGGCGATTCTCGACAACTGGTATCAGGATAGTGGCAAGCTGAAGCTGTGGCTCACCTATACCGATATCGACACCGTCACCCCGTCCGGGCTGGGCCTGCCGCGGCAGGAGGCCAAGGAACGCTTCGGCGAGCAGTTGCTGCGCCGTCACGCGGCGATCGACGCCGCGCCCGACCCGATCAATCGCTGTACCGATGCGCATTGCTACCGGCCGGGCGTCGCGCAGGAACTGAGGTATGCGGAACTGGCGTTTTCCCGTCTGAGCGGGCGCCCGGAAGCCGGCTTGCCGGCCATCCATTTCCTGCCCGAGGCTAGCCTGCTGCGCGTCGAGTATGGGAAAGGCAAGCGCGAGGTCTATAGCCTGATGCGCGATCGGGCTCTGAGCAACGTGGCCTTCATGCTCGGGGAGGAGATGCGCTATATCCCCGGGCTGGACAAGCTCACGCTCTATCCCGGTGTGCTGAGCAGCTACCCGAACTTCCTCTTCAACATCGAAGAGGGCGAGGTGCCCGCTTTCGTCGAGGCGATCGAGCGGGTGCATACGCAGAAGGACTTCGACCGTCTGGTCGAGCGCTGGGGAGTTCGCCGTACCCACCCGAAGTTCTGGCGCTATTTCAACGATGTTTCCGCCTATCTGTACGAGACCGAGCCGCTGGATGCCGGCGTGCTCGACCTGAACCGCTACGAGAATCTCTAGGCCGAGCGACCGTCGACGCCCTAGCAGTTTATTCCTACTATGCTGCTAGGGCTTTCCCCTCGAAAGTGCTTGGCGTAGACTGCCGGCAGATCTGAAAGGAGTTTCCATGAGCGCCATCACCATTACCGACGCCGCACACGATTACCTGGCCGAGCTGCTCGCCAAGCAGAACACCAAGGACATCGGGATCCGCATCTTCATCACCCAGCCCGGTACCCCCTACGCCGAGACCTGCATCTCCTACTGCAAGCCGGGCGAGCAGAAGCCGGACGACATCGCGCTGGCGCTGAAGAGCTTCACCGCCTGGATCGATGCGATCAGCGAGCCGTTCCTCGTCGATGCTGTTGTCGACTACGCCTCCGACCGCATGGGCGGTCAGCTGACCATCAAGGCGCCGAACGCCAAGGTGCCGATGATCGGCGAGGACAGCCCGCTGAACGAGCGGATCAACTACTACCTGCAGACCGAAGTGAATCCGGGCCTGGCCAGTCATGGTGGCCAGGTGACCCTGGTCGACATCGTCGAGGAAGGCATCGCCGTGCTGCAGTTCGGCGGTGGTTGCCAGGGCTGCGGCATGGTCGACGTGACCCTGAAGGAAGGCGTGGAAAAGACGCTGATGGAGCGTATCCCGGATCTCAAGGGCGTGCGCGACGTGACCGACCACAGCAACCGGGAAAATGCCTACTACTGACCGATCGTCCGGCGAAACAAAAGGCGGCCTAGGCCGCCTTTATTGTTTCAGCTGCAGTCTTCGCCTAACCAGACCGATGACTGGGGAAACATGAAGATGAGGGAATCAGGGGGCGGAGCTTCTTCCCTGTGACTCCGCCCCTCGGCTTCAATCCGGCATGCGCCAGGGAGCGAGATCGATGCCGACTTCGCTGAGCTCCTGGCGCGTCTGTTGGATGAAGGCAGCCAATTGCAGCGGATCCGAATAGGCGGCGGTGGAAATTCGTTTTCGACCGAGAGTGCGGGTGCTGGTGCGGTCGATGACCGTCAGGCTCAGCTCGCCATCGCCCTCATGAGCCCAGGCGATGCACTGGAGCGGATGGAAGGCGCGGTCTGTGATCAGAAGTGCTTCGTTGAAGCGGAGTGGTGCGTTCATGGGTGGTTCCCTCTCTATTACCATGAAAAGCCGCCTTTATGGTTTTGTGTTCGGGCGGCAGGCGAAACGCGACTGTCAGTCAAAGACGGATACTGGACCGGAAATTTGAGCTGACAATGGCAAGCGAGTTCCTTCGGCTTGCTGATCCTGGAATGATGCGGATCAAGGTATCTTCGGTTCTTCGTAACTCCTCAATAGGACAGGTCGTCCGCCTGTCTGTAAAGCATCAGCAGCTTGCGGGTGATGGTGTTCTGTATGTCTTCCCGCTCGAACGTCGACAGGTGCGACAGCTTGCTCACCTGCAGCCGGTGAAGGTGCAGGGAGGGCATCTGCTGGCCGAATTCGCGCAGATCCCCCTTGATGAGAATGGGCAGAAATACATCGCCGAGTTTTTTCTGGTTGCTGATGATCTGGGCGAGCGCCTTCTTGAAGGGCATTGTCTTCAGCGTCGACTGGTTCTTGTCCTCGACCCTTTTCGTCAGGAGCAGGCCGGGCTTCCCCAGGAGCTTGCCGGGCAGGATGTAGAGCCCGGTACGACGTACCGCGAGCGCGTCGATGTCGTGCAGCGTGTCGTGGAAGGCGTAGGGATTGGGCAGGATCACCATCTTGCGGCCGATATCGCTGGGGAAATGCAGGTTGTAGTTGGTGTACAACTGCCTCACCGACTCGGAGTAGACGCAAAGGCGGTTTTCGAAGACCTTGACGAAACGCTCGGCCAGTTCGCGTCGGGCGATGTGGTCGAGATCCCAGACGAGGTCGGGGTTCGCCTGTCGGCTCAGATCGATTTCCTGATGCTTCATATTGATCATGGGGCACTCGAGATCAATGGCTAATCGCAGCGAATCGCAAGCGAAGGTCTCGTACTGTCGGCGGTCGATCAGGCATCCGTGATGCCTGGGGAAGGGACACGCCTAATAGGCAGGCATCGGCAGGCCAAATCGAAGCATGGAAATTTTCTAATACGTCCGAACCATCCCGACAAGCTGTAGCAGCGCATATTCTTCCTTGTGTCTCATTCGAGCCCTATCCATGGGCTGGCGCGCATTCGCGTTCCAGCATTCGCTGCTGTCGGAATCTACGGCCAGGGAGATGCGCGATTATTGATAAGCGTTCGTCGTTGTGCAAGGGATTGACAAACAGCTTCCCGTATCTGCCTGCAGCACTGTCACATCGGGTCTGTTAGCATTCCCTCCTGTTAAAACGGTTGCACCTGACTCGTTGGTTTTCGATTTTTCTGCATATTCCGTTCCTGTATCCCCTGCCGTTCAAGGCGCCGGGGAGGGATGTCTATGCGTTTGATTTTTTGGGGGTTTGATGGATCTTTGGCTCGCTCTGCAGGCGCTGATTCTGGGTATCGTCGAGGGATTGACCGAATTTCTGCCGATATCCAGTACGGGGCATCAGATCATCATTGCCGATTTGCTCGGTTTCGTCGGTGATCGGGCCAAGGCGTTCAACATCATCATCCAGCTCGGGGCGATTCTCGCCGTGGTGTGGGAATTCCGTCAGCGGATCTTCGGCGTGGTGGTCGGGCTGCCCACGCAGCGCCAGGCGCAGCGCTTCACGATCAACCTGCTGATCGCCTTCCTGCCGGCTGTGGTGCTCGGTCTGACCTTCGCCGGGCTGATTGAGCACTGGCTGTTCAATCCGGTGACCGTCGCCAGCGCCCTGGTCGTGGGCGGCGTGGTGATGCTCTGGGCGGAGAAGCGCGAGCACCGCATCGAGGTCCGGACGGTGGACGAGATGAGCTGGAAGCACGCCCTCAAGGTCGGCTGCGCCCAATGCCTGGCGCTGATTCCCGGCACCTCGCGTTCGGCCTCCACCATCATTGGCGGTCTGCTGTTCGGCCTGTCGCGCAAGGCCGCCACCGAGTTCTCCTTCTTCCTCGCCATGCCGACCATGGTCGGCGCCGCCGCGTACTCCGGCTACAAGCACCGGGCGCTGTTCGCCAATGGCGGCGACCTGCCGATCTTCGCCCTCGGCTTCATGGCCTCGTTCGTCTTCGCCATGCTGTCGGTGCGGGCCTTGCTGCGCTTCATCGCCAGCCACAGTTACGCGGTTTTCGCCTGGTATCGCATCGGTTTCGGTCTGCTGATTCTCGCCACCTGGCGGCTGGGCGTGATCGATTGGAGTACGGCGCAGGGCTGAGGTGAGGAGAACATCGGCCATGGAACAGCGGGGCGTATTGAAAAACTGGAACGACGACAAGGGCTTCGGCTTCATCCAGCCCGAAAAGGGCGGTGAGCCCTTGTTCGTGCATATCTCGGCGATGCGTGGCGAGCGACGTCCCCAGACCGGCGAGACGGTGCTTTATCTGGCTGAGCGAGATCCGCAGGGGCGTATGCGGGCCAGACACATGCGCTTCGACGAGCTGAGCCTCGACCGCCCGGCTATTCGGCGCAAGCCGCGGCCAGCGGCCGCCCAGACCGAGAGTGCGCCGCACAAGGAGCGGCCAGGGCGAGGCGGAATTCAGAACCTGCCGTTCAAGCTGGTGTTGTTCCTTGGGCTCTGCACATTGCCGCTCGGTGGCGCGCTGCAGATGCTGTGGGTTTCGGGCTTCGTATGGCCGTTATATGCCTACGGACTGATCAGTCTGATCAGTTTCTTCCAGTACTGGAGCGACAAGAGCCGCGCCGAAAAGGGCCGCTGGCGTACACCGGAGAACAGCTTGCATGTCGCCGAACTGCTTGGCGGCTGGCCCGGTGCGTTGGTGGCACAGCAGCTCTTTCGCCACAAGACACGCAAGGTCTCGTATCAGTGGGTGTTCTGGGGGATCGTTGGGCTACACCAGCTCTTCTGGGGCGACTGGCTGTTGCTTGGCGGGAAGTTCAGCCGGCAAATTCTGCCGCAATGGGCGGGGCTCATGTAGGAGCGGACGCATCTGTGATCGGCAACTCGCAATGCATCCGCTCTCGCACACAAAAGCAGCCGGCCTGTGCAGGCCGGCTGGGTTCCTCAAATGACGACGCCCTGGCTGCGTAGGTAGTCGTCGTAGCTGCCGCTGAAGTCGGTGACGCCGTTCTCCGACAGCTCGATGATGCGGCTCGCCAGCGAGCTGACGAACTCGCGGTCGTGGCTGACGAAGATCAGCGTGCCCGGGTAGTTCTCCAGCGCCAGGTTGAGCGCCTCGATGGATTCCATGTCGAGGTGGTTGGTCGGTTCGTCCATCACCAGCACGTTGGGCTTGGCCAGGATCAGCTTGCCGAACAGCATGCGGCCCTGCTCGCCGCCGGAAATCACCTTCACCGATTTGCGGATGTCGTCGTTGGAGAACAGCATGCGCCCGAGGGTGCCGCGGATCAGCTGCTCGCCGCCCTGGGTCCACTGGCCCATCCAGTCGAACAGAGTCATGTCGTCGGCGAAGTCGTCGGCATGGTCCTGGGCGAAGTAGCCGACTTCGGCGCTTTCGGCCCATTTCACCTCGCCGCGCATGGGCGGCATTTCGCCGACCAGGGTGCGCAGCAGGGTGGTCTTGCCGATGCCGTTCGGGCCGATGATGGCGACTCGCTCGCCGGCCTCGATCTGCAGGGAGAGATCGCGGAACAGCGGCGTGCCGTCGAAGCCCTGGCTGACCTTCTCCAGCGTCACCGCCTGGCGGTGCAGCTTCTTGGTCTGCTCGAAGCGGATGAACGGGCTGACCCGGCTGGACGGCTTGACCTCTTCCAGCTGGATCTTGTCGATCTGTTTGGCGCGGCTAGTGGCCTGCTTGGCCTTGGAGGCGTTGGCCGAGAAGCGGCTGACGAAGGTCTGCAGTTCGGCGATCTGCGCTTTCTTCTTGGCGTTGTCGGCCAGCAGGCGTTCGCGGGCCTGGGTCGCCGCGGTCATGTACTCGTCGTAGTTGCCGGGGAACAGGCGCAGCTCGCCGTAGTCCAGGTCGGCCATGTGGGTGCAGACGCTGTTCAGGAAGTGGCGGTCGTGGGAGATGATGATCATGGTGGAGTTGCGCGCCGTGAGCACGCCTTCCAGCCAGCGGATGGTGTTGATGTCCAGGTGGTTGGTCGGTTCGTCCAGCAGCAGCACGTCCGGATCGGAGAACAGCGCCTGGGCCAGCAGCACGCGCAGCTTCCAGCCGGGCGCCACGGCGCTCATCGGGCCGAAGTGCTGCTCCAGCGGAATGCCCACGCCGAGCAGCAGCTCGCCGGCGCGGGATTCGGCAGTGTAGCCGTCGAACTCGGCGAACTGCACCTCCAGCTCGGCGACCTTCATGCCATCCTCTTCGCTCATCTCCGGCAGGGCGTAGATGCGGTCGCGCTCGGCCTTCACCGCCCAGAGCTCGGCATGGCCCATGATCACGGTGTCGATCACCGTGCAGTCCTCATAGGCGAACTGGTCCTGGCGCAGCTTGCCCAGCCGTACGTTGGGCTCCAGCATCACTTGGCCGGCCGACGGCTCCAGCTCGCCGCCGAGGATCTTCATGAACGTCGACTTGCCGCAGCCGTTGGCGCCGATGAGGCCGTAGCGGTTGCCGTTGCCGAACTTGACGGAAACGTTCTCGAACAGGGGCTTGGCCCCGAACTGCATGGTGATGTTGGCGGTAGAAATCACGATCTGGTCCCGGTAGCCACGTCTTGGCGCAAAAGGTGCCGATTGTAGCGAGTCGAGGGCGCCAAGGGCAGCGGAACCGACGAAGTCCGTCGGGTATCAGGGCTTGCCCTCGAGCGTGGCCAGCCCGGCAGCGGGACCGCTGCGTCGGTGCAGGGTCAGCGTCAGGGCCAGTGCGCCGAAGGCGGCGACGGTGCAGAGGAGGAAGACCGAACGGAAGCCCTGGTTCGCGATGATCAGCCCCATCAGCGGTCCGCAGATGCCCAGTGCCAGGTCCAGGAACAGCGAATAGGCACCGATGGTCGATCCGCGGCTGGCGGCCGGGGCCAGCTTCACCGCCTCGACGCCTAGGGCCGGGAAGACCAGGGAGAAGCCGAAGCCGGTCAGGGACGCCCCGGCCATGGTCGCCAGGCGGTCCGGCGCGGCCCAGAGCAAAGCCAGGCCGATAGCCTCCACCAGCAGGCTGACCATCGCCACCGGGGAGCCGCCGAAACGGTCGATCGCCCTGGCGAACAGCAGGCGGGCGGCGATGAAGCTGAAGCCGAAGGCGGTCAGGCAGTATTCCGCATGCGCCCAGCCATGGCTGCCGTAATAGAGCGTGATGAAGGCGGCGATGGTGCCATAGCCGAGCGTGCCCAGGGCAAGCGCCAGGCCATGGGGGGTGACCCGGCCGAGCACCTTCATGAACCCCAGGCGCTCGCCGATCTGTGGCGGCACCCCGGTCTTCGCTCCGGCGAGGGCGAGCCCGGCCAGGGCCGCCAGCAGCACGCTGAGGCCCATGCTGGAAAGGCCGTATCGACCGGTCAGCCAGGTCCCCAGGGGGGCGCCGAAGGCGATGCCGGCATAGCAGGCGATCCCGTTCCAGGAAATCACCCGGCCGGTACCGCTGCCGCCCAGTTGGCCGATTCCCCAGGTGATGGAGGCCGAGGCGATCAGACTGAGGGCGCCGCCCAGCGCCACCCGGCTGAGCAGCAACAGGCCCAGGCTGAGGGGCGGCCGGTCCAGCCACAGGGCGGCGAGCGCCATCAGCAGGCCGCTGCAGGCGCAGCCGGCCAGACCATGGATGATCGCCCGCTTCGGCCCGGCACTGTCGATCAGACGGCCGGCCAGGGGACGCACGCCCAACGTCACCAGATACTGCAGGCTGATGACCAGACCGGCGAGCAGCGCGCTGTAGCCCAGCCGCTCGTGGACCAGCCCCGGTATCACCGCGAGGGTGATACCGACGCCGAGATAGCCGATGAAGGAAAAGCAGACGATCGAGACGATCTGGAGCGTGGCGCTGCGGGAGGAGAGGGCACTGGTCATTATTGTTGTTCCAGTTCGGGTGGGCGTTCCGTGCACCACCCCATGATGCGCAGCCGGCCGTCCCGATGGAAGTCCCGCCATGCGGACGGGGCGCCCCTCTGTGCGCTGATCGCACAGGTCAGGCGTCGCTCAGTCGCGGTAGAATGTCTGTACCAGGTGATAGCCGAACTGGGTCTTGACCGGGCCGTGGATGTCGCGCAGGGGTTTGCGGAAGATCACCTGGTCGATCGCTCGCACCATCTGCCCGGGGCGGACCTCGCCCAGGTCGCCGCCGCGCTTGGCCGAAGGGCAGATCGAATGCTTGCGCGCCAGGCTGGCGAAGTCCTCGCCCTTGGCCAGGCGCTGCTTCAATTGCGCCGCCTCGGCTTCGGTTCTGACCAGAATGTGCCGCGCCATCGCTTTGGCCATGAAGGAGTCCTCATCTTGGAAATCTCCTCATTGTGCCAGAGGAGGGCCGCTCTTAGAGTCGCCAGGGTCCCGGCCCGCCATCCGGCGTGGCCTCATCACCCCCGCTTTCGCCCCGCAGACTGAGCACATGGATATCCAATCGATGCTGAAAATCCTGGCCACCCAGGATGGTTCGGACCTTTACCTCTCCACCGGCGCACCGCCCTGCGCCAAGTTCAACGGGGTGCTCAAGGCGCTCAGTCAGGAGCCGCTGAAGCCCGGCGAGGTCGCCACGATCGCCGAGGGACTGATGGACGCCGAGCAGCGTGCCGAGTTCGACCGCGAGCTGGAGATGAACCTGGCCATCTCCCTGCAGAACATCGGCCGCTTCCGCGTCAACATCTTCAAGCAGCGCAACGAGGTGTCCATCGTCGCCCGCAACATCAAGCTGGACATCCCCCGCTTCGAGGACCTCAAGCTGCCCAAGGTGCTGCTCGACGTGGTGATGGAGAAACGCGGGCTGGTGCTCTTCGTCGGCGGCACCGGCTCCGGCAAGTCCACCTCCCTGGCGGCGCTGATCGACTACCGCAACCGCAACAGCGGCGGACACATCATCACCATCGAGGATCCGGTGGAATACGTGCACCGGCACAAGAAGTCGATCATCAACCAGCGCGAGGTCGGCGTGGACACCCGCAGCTTCCACGCGGCGCTGAAGAACACCCTGCGCCAGGCGCCGGACGTGATCCTGATCGGCGAGATCCGCGACCGGGCGACCATGGAGCACGCCCTGGCCTTCGCCGACACCGGCCATCTGGCGATCTCCACGCTGCACGCCAACAACGCCAACCAGGCGCTGGACCGCATCATCAACTTCTTCCCGGAGGAGCGCCGCCCGCAGCTACTCAACGACCTGGGCAACAACCTCAAGGCCTTCATCTCCCAGCGGCTGGTCAAGACCCAGGACGGCAAGCGTCGGGCCGCGGTCGAGGTGCTGCTGGGCACGCCGACGGTGCGCGACCTGATCAAGCGCAGCGAGCTGGGCGAGATCAAGGAGATCATGGAGAAGTCGCGCAACCTCGGTATGCAGACCTTCGACCAGGCGTTGATTGAGCTGGTGAAGGAGGGCGCCATCGGCGAGGAGGAGGCGCTGCGCAATGCCGACTCGGCGAACAACGTACGGCTGCAACTGAAGCTGCACCGCGATGGCGGAGTGACGGGTAGCGCGCCGGCCCGGCCAGAGGCAGCGGACGGAGAGGGCGGCGCTTCCTGGCTGGACCTGAAACTGGAGGCCCTGGAAGAGCCGGAGGAAGCCGACAAGGCCTGACGCCCGTCGCCACACACCGAAAGAGAGGCCCGCAGCTCGCGGGCCTCTTCGTCTGCATCAGTAGACCCAGACCTCGACCCGGCGGTTCTTGTGCCGTCCTTCGTCTGCGCTGTTGGCCGCCACCGGCAGGGCATCGCCGAGACCGATGACCTCGCGGAAGGTCACGCCGGACTTGACCAATTCGCGGCGGACCGCCATCGCGCGCATCTTCGACAGCAGGACGCCGCGCTCTGCATCCTGCTTGTGATCGCCGAAGCCGACCAGCACCACCGAGTTCTCCAGCTTGCGGTTGTCGCGCAGATAGGCGACCAGCCGGTTCAGATCGCGCATGGCCTTGTTGTCCAGCGTGGAGCTGCCTTCCTGAAAGCGGAAATTCACCGATAGGCGCTGCGCCTCGCGCGCCAGTTGCTGATAGTTCTCCGGCATGTCGACGCGGGGCTTGACCGGTACCGCCTGCACCCGCTGCGCGATGAAGCCGTTTTCCGCGACGATGGCCTGGCCGCGCGGGCTGTGGGCGAACTCCACCAGCGCCTTGGTCCAGGAGCGGGTCAGTGCCGGCTGGTTGTAGAGGAACAGGCGGCGGGACAGCGGGTAGTCCTCGGTGGCGATCAGACCGGCGTCGGGCAGCATCGGCAGGGAATCGCCGGCGGAAACCGCCACCGGCTTGGCCTCGCGGACATAGGGCAGGCCGATGAAGCCGATCCCGGCCGGGTCCCCGCTGACCGCGGTGGACAGCTCGACGCTGGACTCGAAGCGCCTGGCACTGGCGGCCAGGCTCTTGCCGTGGGCCTTGAGCACCAGCTCCCTGAAGGTGTCGTAGGTGCCGGACTGCTCGTCGCGGGCATACAGGTGGATGGGCCCGCCACGCCCGCCGAGCTGTTCCCAGGTGGTCAGTTCGCCGGCGAACACCTGGGCCAGTTGCGCCAGGCTCAGGGATTGCAGCGGGTTGTCGGGATGGAGGATGACCGCCAGACCGTCGATGGCGATCACCTGTTCGGCATCCGGACTGCGCAGGTCGCCGAGCGCCGCAAGGCTGGCGATCTCCTCGTCCCTGATCGGCCGCGAGGAGGCAGCCAGGTCGGCCTGGCCCGCCAGCAGGGCGGTGAAGCCGGTGCTCGAACCGTGCGCGCCGATCTCCGCCACGACGGGACGCCCGGCGCTGTCGGTAGCCAGCACCCGCTGTTCGTTGGCACCGTCGCCGTTCTCGATGCGGATGTCGCGCATCCCCTGGGCTTCGAACAGTCCCTTGACCAGCGCCGGGGCCAGCGCGGCGCCGATGGTATTGGAACCCTGGATGCGCAGCGCGGCCGGCTCGGCCGTCGCCATCTGACCAGCGACGGATCCGGTCCAGGGCAGGGTTGCGCAGAGAAGTCCGATCAGGAGGGAACCGGCACGTTTCCTTGTTGCGTTGGCACTAGTGCGCGACATCGGTTGAAGCACCTTTTCTTGGTATTGGTTGGAAGGTGCCGGGAGAATAAGTCAGTCCGGTTACTGATATGTTTCAGTATAAGTACGGCCAGGACATGCCCGGCCGGAAGTGTGATTGCCGTCACCCGCCGCCGATCAGTCCAGCTCCAGCCAGACCGGGGCGTGATCGGACGGCTTGTCCATGCCGCGCAGATCGTAGTCGATGCCCGCCGCCTTGAGGCGTCCCTTGAGGGCCTCGGAAACCAGGATCAGGTCGATGCGCAGCCCGCGCTTGGGTTCGTCCTCGAAGCCGCGGCTGCGGTAGTCGAACCAGCTGAAGCGATCGTTCGCCTCTGGGTGCAGGGTGCGGAAGCTGTCCTGCAGGCCCCAACCCTTGAGCCGGGCCATCCATTCGCGCTCCTCCGGCAGGAAGCTGCACTTGCCGGTGCGCAGCCAGCGCTTGGCGTTGTCCGCGCCGATGCCGATATCGCAGTCCTCCGGGGAAATGTTGAAGTCGCCCATCAGCGCCAGCTCCTGGTCGGGGGCGAAGCGGGTCTCCAGCAGGGCCTGCAGGTCGGCGTAGAAGCGGGTCTTGGCCGGGAACTTCACCGGGTGGACGCGGCTCTCGCCCTGCGGGAAGTAGCCGTTCATCACGGTGATCTGCCGACCGTCCGCGTCGGCGAAGGTGCCCCAGATGAAGCGCTTCTGCGATTCCTCGCCATCGTCGGGAAAGCCTTTTTCCAAGGCCAGGGGCGGCTGGCGGGAGAGCAGGGCGACGCCGTAATGGCCTTTCTGCCCGTGGTAGTGCACGTGATAGCCGAGCGCCTCGATTTCCGCCCGGGGAAACTGCTCGTCGGCGACCTTGGTTTCCTGCAGGCCGATCACGTCCGGTCGATGCTTTTCGATCAGCGCCGCCAGTTGGTGCGGGCGGGCGCGCAGGCCGTTGATATTGAAGGAGACGATCTTCATGGGCAGCCGGTCCGAAGAAAAGCGGCCATGCTAGCCGATTGCCGGGAGGGGCGGCCAGTCAACTGGCTAGGGACCGGGGGCGGTGCTAAGTTCCTTAAGATGCGAACCGGGACGTTCAACGGCGCACGCGCTGCTTTCCGGCCATCTGGAATGGAAAATCGAGAGGTCACGACTATGCCTGCACCTGCTGAAATCCGGGTTCTCGACGACAGTTACATCCGCGAGGCACGCTCGCTGCTGTACCACGCCTATCGCAACGTGCCCACCTTCGCCTATCTGTTCGAAGCCGAGCGCCCCGGCTACGAGCAGCGCATCCGGGCGACCGTGCGCGAACTGCTCCAGCAGCATTTCGCCGACGAGCTGCCGGCGCTGGGCCTCATGCTGGGGGAGCGGCTGATCGGCCTGGCGCTGATCTCGCCGCCGCAACGCCGCCTGGAAATCACCGAAAGCTGGGGCTGGCGCATGCGCATGCTGCTGACCGCCGGCTTCCGCTGCACCCGCCGTTATCTCGACTACCACGAAGCGGTGATGGGCTGCCTGCCGCCGGGGGCCTACCACGTGCTGCCCCTGATCGGTGTGCACCCGGAGTTCCAGAGGCAGCGCTACGGCGATCAGCTGCTCGAGGCGCTGCACAACTGGTGTGCCGACGACCCCAATTCCAAGGGCGTGGTGGTGAATACCGGCAACCCCCAGTATCTGGATTTCTTCCGCCGTCACGGCTACGAGGACGTGGGGCAGATCCAGGTCGGTCCGGTGACCGAGCACGTGTTCTTCCATCCCCAACCCCTGCGGGCGGTCAAGAAGGCGAGCGCCTGAGCCGAGCGGAGCGGACCGCTTGGCTGTCCCCGCCGATCGTCCGATGCTAGGCTCTAGGGCCAGCAGGAACACGGCCAAGCACGCCTTTACATGAAGTTTTCGCCACGCCCCTGGCTGTTGTCGCTTCTTCTCCTGCCTGGCGCCGCCCTGGCCGAAGCCGGACTGGACGTACAGGTGGAACCGGGCAATGGCGCCCTGAAAAGCAACATCGAAAGCCACATCGGATCGCTGGAAGATCGCGACGAGCAAGCCCTGCGCCGCTTCCGTACGGCCGCCGAGGCCCAGGCGCGCAGCGCCGCCGAAGCCCTCGGTTATTACCAGGCCCAGATCGGCAGCGAAGTCCGGCGCGACCCGCTGCGCCTGATCCTCCGAGTGGTGCCCGGGGAGCCGGTGCGCCTGCGCCATGTGGTCATCCGCATCGAGGGGCCGGGGGCCGGGGACAAGGCCTTCCGCCTGCCGCAGAGCCCCGAGCTTAAGCCGGGCGTCAGGCTCGATCACGGCCACTACGAGGACGCCAAGAAGCTGATCGAGAGTCGGGCCTCGCGCTACGGCTTCTTCGCCGGGCGCTTCACCCGCCACAGCCTGCAGATCGACCCGGCGGCGGGGATCGCCGACATCGAGCTGGTCTACGACACCGGCCCGCGCTATCTCCTGGGGCCGGTGACCTTCAGCGGCGATACGACTCTGGAAGACAAACTGCTGCGGCGGATGGTGCCTTTCGGCCTGGACACCCCCTACGATTCCGATCTCATCGCCAAGCTGCAGAAGAACCTGCAGGAAAGCGGCTATTTCGAGAGCGTGCGCGTCGATTCCAGCCCGGGCAACGCGCGCGGCGAGCGGCTGCCGGTCAACGTCCGGCTGGCGATGCGCAAGCCGCGCAGCTTCGGCGTCGGAGTCGGCTTCTCCACCGACTACGGTCCGCGCGGGCGGGCCAACTGGACCCGGCACTGGTTCAACCCGAAGGGGCACAGCTACGGGGCCGAGGCGGAGGTTTCGGCGCCCCAGACCAACGCCGGCCTGTGGTACGACATCCCCCTCAACCCGCCGACCACTGACAAGCTGCGCATCGTCGGTGGCTACCAGTACCAGCAGTTGGCCAATACCGACAGCCTGAGCAACCTGGTCACGTTCGGGCCGGAGTGGCACAGCAAGCTGCCCAGCGGCTGGCAGCGGGTGGTCTCGCTGAAATGGCAGCGCGAGGAGTATCGCCTGGGCGACGACAGCGGCCTGAGCAGCTTCCTGCTGCCGGGGGTGACCTATTCCTACCTGCGCAGCGATCACCCGCTCGATCCGAGCCGGGGATACCGCCTGCAGTTCGAAGTGTCCGCGGCCAAGGGCGGCCTGCTCTCGGACGCCGACCTGGTGCACGGCTTCGCCCTGCTCAAGGGGCTCACCACCGTCGCCGACAAGCACCGCCTGCTCGGCCGGATGCAGTTCGGCGGCAACTTCACCGACCAGTACACCCAGGTGCCGCCCTCGCTGCGCTTCTTCGCCGGCGGCGACCAGAGCGTGCGCGGCTACGACTACCAGACGCTGTCGCCGACCAATTCCAGGGGCGACCACATCGGCGGGCGCTACATGGCGGCGGGCAGCCTGGAGTACCAGTACGCGGTGCGGGAGAAATGGCGCGTGGCCACCTTCGTCGACGAGGGCAACTCCTTCAACTCCCTGA
Source organism: Azotobacter bryophylli (assembly GCF_042643485.1). Classification (NCBI taxonomy): domain Bacteria; kingdom Pseudomonadati; phylum Pseudomonadota; class Gammaproteobacteria; order Pseudomonadales; family Pseudomonadaceae; genus Azotobacter; species Azotobacter bryophylli. Next base: position 188,994 of record NZ_JBHRSJ010000016.1, read on the forward strand.
GCTCTCCGACCTTCAAGACCGGCGTGGGCGTCGGCGTGCGCTGGATCTCGCCGGTCGGCCCGCTGCGCCTCGACCTGGCCCATGCGGTGCAGGACGGCGGCTTCCGCGTGCACTTCTCCATGGGGCCGGATCTATGACTTATCTGCGTCGTACCCTGGCCGTCCTGTTCGCGCTCCTGCTGGCGCTGTTTCTCGCCGTGGCGGGCCTGCTGGGCACCGAGGCCGGCAGCCGCTGGCTGCTGGGCCGGATTGCGGGGCTGCAGGTGGAAGGCTTCGCCGGCCGGCTCGGCGGTTCCTGGCAAGCCGAGCGGCTGCTCTGGGAGCAGGGCGAGCGGCGCGCCGAGCTGTCCGCCGTGCAGTTCGCCTGGCGGCCGTCGTGCCTGCTGGGGATGACCCTCTGCGTGGACCGGCTGGCCAGCGGCCAGATCGTTCTACAGTTCCCGCCGGGCGGACAGCCGGCGACCACCGGCCCGCTGCGCCTGCCGCAGCTGAAGCTGCCGCTGCGGTTGCGTCTGGGCGAGGTGCAGGTCGGGCGTCTGCTGCTCAACGGCACGGAACAGTTGCAGAGCCTGCAGGCGGCGGCGAACTGGACCGGCGAGGGTATCGCCATCGAATCCCTGGAGCTGCGCCGCCAGGGGCTGGCGCTGAGCCTTACGGGCAGCCTGCAACCGGCCGCCGACTGGCCGCTGGCGGCCCGCGGCGAGCTCGCCCTGGCGGCGCCGGGCGGTCAGCCGTGGCGGATCGCCCTGCAGGTCGACGGCGCCCTGCAGGGCACCCTGAACCTGCAGGCCGACAGCAGCGGCTTCTTCCCGGGACGGCTGGAGGGCAGCGTCGAGCCCCTGGCCGAGCGTCTGCCGGCGCGCTTTCGCCTGACCGCCGATGGCTTCAAGCCGATAGCCGGCCTGCCCGACACCCTGCGCCTAGACCGGCTGGAGCTGGTCGCCGCCGGCGATCTGCAGGACGGCTACGAGGTGCAGGGCACGGCCAGCCTGCCGGCCGAGGGCGGGGCCATGCCGCTGGCGCTGCTGGGCCGGCTGACCAAGCAGGACGCCGAGCTGTCCCGACTGGAGCTGGACGCCGGTAACGGCCAGCGCGTCGCCCTCGACGCCAAGCTCGACTGGCGCGAAGGACTGGCCGCCGAGGCCCGCCTCGACTGGCAGGACTTCCCCTGGCTGCGCCTGTATCCGGGCCTCGCCGAGCCGCCGGTGGCCCTGCGCCGGCTCGGCGCCGAGCTGTCCTACCGGGACGGCAATTACCTGGGCAACTTCGCCGCCGACCTGCACGGCCCGGCCGGGCCCTTCAGCCTGAGCAGCCCCCTGAGCGGCGATTTGCGCCAGGTGCATCTGCCGCAGCTGCAGCTGGTCGCCGGGCAGGGCAAGGCCGAAGGCCAGCTCAGCCTGAACTTCGCCGAGGGCCTCGCCTGGAACGCCAGCCTGCAGCTGAGCGACCTGAACCCCGCCTACTGGCGCTCCGAGCTGGTCGGCAACCTCGACGGCCCCTTGCGCAGCCGGGGAGAATTCCGCGCCGGCAGGCTCGAACTGGAGGCCACCGTCGAACTGGCCGGGCGGCTGCGCGGGCAACCGGCGCGCTTGCAGACCGAGGCAAAGGGAGCGGGGCAGGTCTGGGATCTTTCCCGGCTCGACCTGCGCCTGGGCGACAACCGCATCCAGGGCAGCGGCCGGCTGGATCGCGGACTCAAGGGCCAGCTGGTGCTCGCCATGCCGCGCCTGGGACAACTCTGGCCGGGTCTGCGCGGGCGGATCGACGGCGCCCTGGATCTGGCCGGTTCCCTGCAGGCCCCCGAGGGCGGCCTGGCGCTGGAGGCCCGCCAACTGGCCATGGGCGAGCGCAGCCTGGACGGCCTGACCCTCGCCGCCACGCTGGACGGCGCCCAGCGCGGTCGCCTGGAGCTGAACGGCAGCGGCATCCGCCTCGGCGCGACCCAGCTGGGCAACCTCAAGGCCGTGGGGCAGGGCGATCGCCGCGAGCAGCGCCTCGACCTCGGTCTGAGCGGCCCCGATCTGCAGTTGGCCCTCGGCCTCGACGGCCGGCTGGAGCAGGGAGCCAGCGGCTGGAGCTGGCGCGGGCGGCTCGGTAGCGGTTCGGTGCAGAGCGGCGGCCAGGACTGGCGCCTGCAGCAACCGGCGAGCCTGGAGCGGCTGGCCGACGGCAGCCTGAACCTCGGTGCGCACTGCTGGCGCTCCGCAGCCGCCAGCCTCTGCGCCGAGGATCGGCAGCGGCTGCTGCCGGAGCCGCACCTGAACATCCGTCTGCGCGACTTCCCGCTGGACAATCTGGCCGCCTTCTGGCCGCAGGACTTCGCCTGGCAGGGCCGGCTGAACGGCGATCTGCAGCTGGAACTGCCGAAGGCCGGCCCGCGCGGACGGATCTTCCTGGACGCCGGCAATGGCGTGCTGCGCATCCGCGACCAGGGCCAGTGGCGGGACTTTCCCTACCGCCAGCTGCACCTGGAAAGCCTGCTGCAACCGGAGCGGGTCGACAGCCGCCTGGCGTTCGCCGGCGAGCGCCTGGGCGAGCTGAACCTGCGCGCGCAGATCGACCCGCGCCCGCAGGACCCGCCGCTGAGCGGCGAGTTCTCCCTGCGCGGCTTCGACCTGGCGGTGATCCGACCCTTCGCCGGGCCGGTGGAGGAGCTGCAGGGCCAGGTGAACGGCAACGGCACGCTGCGCGGCAGCCTACGCAAGCCGCAGATTAACGGCCGGATCGAGCTGCGCGACGGGCTGATCGCCGGAACCCGCCTGCCCATGCGCTTCGAGGCCCTCCAGCTGCAGGCGCTGATCGCCGGAGAGAGTCTGCAGCTGGACGGCGACTGGCGCAGCGGTGAGAAGGGGCGCGGCGAGCTGGACGGCACCCTCGACTGGCGCCAGGCCCCGGACCTGAACCTGGGCATCCGCGGCAACCGTCTGCCGGTCAGCGTCGAGCCCTATGCCGCGCTGGAGGTCGATCCCGACCTGCGCCTGCGGCTGGTCGGCAAGCAACTGGCCCTGAGCGGCAAGCTGCAGGTGCCGCGCGGGCGGATCCGCATCCGCGAACTGCCGCCGTCTTCGGTGAAGGTCTCCGAGGATGCCGTGGTGGCGGGGCGCGAGCCGGAGGCCGCGCAGCCCCTGACCATGCTGATGGACGTCAACGTCGAGGTCGGCCGCGACAAGCTGAGCTTCGAGGGCTTCGGCCTGAACGCCGAGCTGGCCGGGCAGCTGCACGTCGGCAACAACATGGACACCCGCGGCGAGCTGGATCTGAAGAACGGGCGTTACCGCGCCTATGGCCAGCGCCTGGACATCCGCCGGGCGCGCCTGCTGTTCGTCGGCGCGATCGACCAGCCCTATCTGGACGTCGAGGCGATCCGCAAGGTCGAGGACGTGACCGCCGGGCTGCGGGTCGGCGGCAGCGCCCTGCAGCCCCAGGTGGAGATCTTCTCCGAACCGGCCATGAGCCAGGAGCAGGCGCTGTCCTACCTGATCCTGGGACGGGCGCCGGGGGCCAACAACGCCGACAGCAACACGCTCGCCCAGGCCGCCCTGAGCCTGGGCCTGGCCGGCAGCTCGCCGCTGACTGGCAGCCTGGCCGAGCGGCTCGGCATCAAGGAGTTCGAACTGGGCACCAAGGGCAGCGGCACCCAGACCAGCGTGGTGGCCAGCGGCAAGATCTCCGAGCGGCTGAGCCTGGTCTACGGGATGGGGGTGTTCGATTCGCTGAGCTCCGTCGCCCTGCGCTACCAGTTGAGCCGGCGGCTGTACATCGAAGCGGCCAGCGGCGTGGCCAGCTCGCTGGATGTCTTCTACAAGCGGGATTTCTGATCGGGGCGGCGTCCGGCGAAAGTCCCACTGCCCAAGTGGGACTTTTTGTGCCAGTCTTGGCGCCGCCAATTCCCAACCAGAAGGAAAATCCCATGGCTCAAGTGACTCTGCGCGGCAACCCGATCCGGATCGAGGGCGAACTGCCCGCGGTCGGCCAGCAGGCTCCGGCCTTCAGCCTGGTCAACGCCCAGCTGGCCGACGTCGACCTCGCCAGCTTCGCCGGCAAGCGCAAGGTGCTGAACATCTTCCCGAGCATCGACACCCCGACCTGCGCCACCTCCGTGCGCAAGTTCAACGCCGAGGCGAGCAAGCTGGCCAATACCGTGGTGTTGTGCATCTCCGCCGACCTGCCGTTCGCCCAGAAGCGTTTCTGCGGCGCCGAAGGCCTGGAGAACGTGGTCACCCTGTCGACCCTGCGCGGCCGCGAGTTTCTTAAGGACTACGGCGTGGCCATCGCCGAGGGTCCGATGACCGGCCTGGCCGCCCGCGCCGTGGTGGTGCTGGACGAGAACGACAAGGTGCTGCACGCCGAGCTGGTCTCCGAGATCGCCCAGGAGCCGGACTACGCCGCGGCCTTGGCGGTGCTCTGAGGCCATCTCTCCCCAGGGGCGGCTCGCTCGCCCCTGCGGTCCATCGATCTCCGGGCCCGGCCAGGGCCACGGCGCAAGCTCCTCCAGCGAAAGGTAAAAGACCGGTAAAGGGGCTTTGCTTCGCGGACGCGAGTACTTATCGTTCTGCCTCCCTTCATCGCGATTTGCCGTTATGTCCGAGCCGAGTCTGAATTTCTCCCCCCGCACAGCGCGCCGCTGGCTGTTCCTTGGGCTGGCGCTGGTCGCCGTGGCGCTCCTGGCCTGGTGGCTGTGGCCGGCAGCCGGCGCCAAGGCCCCGGGCGGCCCGCATGGCCCCGGCGGCCAGGGCGGAGGCGGTCCCCGCGGGCCCTTCGGCGACTTCGGCGGGCCGGTGCCCGTGCGCGTGGCCGAGGTGCGTCAGGGCGACTTTCCCGTCGAGCTGAAGGCCATCGGCACGGTCATCGCCTACAACACGGTCAACGTCAGGGCACGGGTCAGCGGTCAACTGGTCAAGGTGCTGTTCGACGAGGGCCAGCAGGTCAAGGCCGGCGACGTGCTGGCGGTGATCGATCCGCGCCCCTACGAGATCGCCCTGCAGCAGGCCGAGGGCACGCTGCTGCAGAACCGCGCCCAGCTGAAGAACGCCGAACTCGATCTGACGCGCTACGAGCGGCTGTTCGCCGAGGATTCCGTGGCCAAGCAGACCCTCGACACCCAGCGCGCCCTGGTGGCGCAGCTCGAGGGCACGGTCAAGTCCGACCAGGCGGCGGTCGGCGACGCCCGCCTGAACCTCGAATTCACCCAGGTCCGCGCGCCCATCGCCGGGCGTCTCGGCCTGCGCCAGGTGGACATCGGCAACCTGGTGACCAGCTCGGACACCACGCCGCTGGTGACCATCACCCAGACCCTGCCCATCGCGGTCAGCTTCACCCTGCCCGAGGGCGAACTGCCGCCGGTGCTGGAGCGCCTGCGCACCGGCCAGAGGCTCGCCGTCGAGGCCTGGGACCGCAGCGAGCGCGGCAAGCTGGCCGAGGGCATGCTGCAGAGCACCGACAACCAGATCGACCTGACCACCGGCACCCTGCGCCTCAAGGCGCGCTTCGAGAACGCCGCGCAGACGCTGTTCCCCAACCAGTTCGTCAACGTGCGCCTGCGCGTCGACACCCGCCAGCAGGCCACCCTGATTCCCTCGGCGGCGCTGCAGTACGGCGCCAGGGGCACCTTCGTCTACGTGGTCGGCAATGACAGCAAGGTGCAGCAGCGCACCGTGGTGGTCGGCCCCAGCGACGGCCCGACCACCCTGATCGAGGACGGTCTCGCCCTCGGCGAGCGCCTGGTGCTGGAGGGCATCGACCGCCTGCGCGAAGGCTCCCAGGTGGAAGTCATCGACGGCAAGGCGGCCAGCGCCGAACCGGTCAAGCCGGCCCAGGCCCCGGCGAAGCCCAACGCATGAACATCTCGCGCCCGTTCATTCTCCGCCCGGTCGCCACCACCCTGATCATGCTGGCGATCTTCCTCTGCGGGGTGATCGCCTATCGTCTGCTGCCGGTGTCCGCGCTGCCCGAGGTGGACTATCCGACCATCCGCGTGATGACCCTCTATCCGGGCGCCAGTCCGGAAGTGATGACCAGCGCCGTGACCGCGCCGCTGGAGCGCCAGTTCGGCCAGATGCCGGGCCTGCAGCAGATGTCCTCGACCAGTTCCGGCGGCGCCTCGGTGATCACCCTGCGTTTCACCCTGGACGTGAACCTGGACGTCGCCGAGCAGGAGGTGCAGGCGGCGATCAACGCGGCCACCAACCTGCTGCCCGACGACCTGCCGGCGCCGCCGGTGTACAACAAGGTCAACCCGGCCGACACGCCGGTGATGACCCTGGCGATCACCTCCGACACCCTGCCGTTGCCCGAGGTCCACGACCTGGTGGACACCCGCATGGCGCAGAAACTGGCGCAGATCAGCGGCGTCGGCCTGGTCAGCCTGGCCGGCGGCCAGCGCCCGGCGGTGCGCATCCAGGTCGATCCCGAGACGCTGGCGGCCAAGGGCCTCAACCTGTCCGACGTGCGCGCGCTGATCACCGCCTCCAACGTCAACCAGCCGAAGGGCAACTTCGACGGTCCGACCCGGGTGTCCCAGCTCGACGCCAACGATCAGCTGAAGTCCGCCGCCGAATACCGCGACCTGGTGCTCGCCTACCAGAACGGCGCGGCGCTGCGCCTGCGCGACGTGGCGACCGTCGCCGACGGCGCCGAGAACGAGCGGCTGGCCGCCTGGGCCAACCGCAACGCGGCGGTGCTGGTGAACATCCAGCGCCAGCCGGGCGCCAACGTGATCGAGGTGGTCGAGCGGGTGCAGAAGCTGCTGCCGCAGATCACCGCCGGCCTGCCGGCCAGCCTGCAGGTGACCCAGCTCACCGACCGCACCCAGACCATCCGCGCCGCGGTGCACGACGTGCAGTTCGAGCTGGCGCTGTCGGTCGGCCTGGTGGTGCTGGTCACCTTCCTGTTCCTGCGCAAGCTGTCGGCCACGGTGATCCCCTCGGTGACGGTGCCGCTGTCTTTGATCGGCACCTTCGCCGTCATGTACCTGGCCGGCTTCTCCGTCAACAACCTGACCCTGATGGCCCTGACCGTGGCCGCCGGTTTCGTGGTGGACGACGCCATCGTCATGCTGGAGAACATCGCCCGCCACCTGGAGGAGGGCGAGACGCCGCTCAACGCGGCGCTCAAGGGGGCGAAGCAGATCGGCTTCACCCTGGTCTCGCTGACTTTCTCGCTGATCGCCGTGCTGATTCCGCTGCTGTTCATGGCCGACGTGGTCGGCCGGCTGTTCCGCGAGTTCGCCATCACCCTGGCGGTGGCGATCCTGATCTCCCTGGTGGTGTCTCTGACCCTGACGCCGATGATGTGCGCGCTGTTCCTCCGGCACGAGCCGAAGGAGCGGGAGAGCCGCTTCTACCGCGCCAGCGGCGCCTGGATCGACGGCCTGATCGCCGGCTACGACCGCGCCCTGCAGTGGGTGCTGCGCCACCAGGCGCTGACCCTGCTGATCGCCGTGGCCACTCTCGGCCTCACCGTGGTGCTCTACCTGGCGGTGCCCAAGGGCTTCTTCCCGGTGCAGGACACCGGGGTGATCCAGGGCATTTCCGAGGCGCCGCAGAGCATCTCCTTCCGCGCCATGAGCGAGCGCCAGCAGGCGCTGGCCGAGGTGATCCTCGCCGACCCGGCGGTGACCAGCCTGTCGTCCTACATCGGCGTGGACGGCGACAACGTCACCCTCAACAGCGGCCGCATGCTGATCAACCTCAAGCCCCACGCCGAGCGCGACGTCACCGCCAGCGAGGTGATCGAGCGCCTGCGCCCGCGGCTGGCCGAGGTGCCGGGCATCGAGCTGTTCCTCCAGCCGGTGCAGGACCTGACCATCGAGGACCGGGTCAGCCGCACCCAGTTCCAGCTCAGTCTGGAGACGCCGGACGGCGCGCTGCTGGAGGAGTGGACGCCGAAGCTGGTCGAGGCCCTGCGCCGGCGGCCGGAGCTCACCGACGTCACCAGCGACCTGCAGAGCCGCGGCCTGCAGGTGTACCTGGAGATCGACCGCGACGCCGCCGCGCGCCTCGGGGTGACGGTGTCGGCCATCGACGACGCCCTCTACGACGCCCTCGGCCAACGGCAGATCTCCACCATCTACACCCAGGCCAGCCAGTACCGCGTGGTGCTGGAGAGCCAGGCCGCCGACCGCCTCGGGCCGGAGTCGCTGGGCCAGCTCTACGTGGCCAGCTCGGATGCCGCCGGCAACACCGGGCAGGTCCGCCTCTCGGCCCTGGCGCGCATCGACGAGCGCCCGGCTGCACTCCTGGTTAACCACATCGGTCAGTTCCCGGCGGCGACCCTGTCCTTCAACCTGCGACCGGGCGTGGCCCTGGGCGAGGCGGTGGCGGCCATCGAGCAGGTGCAGCAGGAGATCGGCCTGCCGCTGGCGATCCAGAGCGAATTCCAGGGCGCCGCCGAGGCCTTCCGCGCCTCCCTGGCCAGCACCCTGCTGCTGATCCTGGCGGCCGTGGTGACCATGTACATCGTGCTCGGCGTGCTCTACGAGAGCTACATCCACCCGGTCACCATCCTCTCCACCCTGCCGTCCGCCGCGGTCGGCGCGTTGCTGGCGCTGCTGCTGTCGGGCAACGATCTCGGGCTGATCGCCATCATCGGCATCATCCTGCTGATCGGCATCGTCAAGAAGAACGCGATCATGATGATCGACTTCGCCCTGGAGGCCGAGCGCCATCAGGGCATGGAGCCGCAGGCGGCGATCCACCGGGCGGCGCTGCTGCGCTTCCGGCCGATCCTGATGACCACCCTGGCGGCGCTGTTCGGCGCCATCCCGCTGATGCTGGCCTCCGGCTCGGGCGCCGAGCTGCGCCAGCCGCTGGGCCTGGTGCTGGTCGGCGGCCTGCTGGTCAGCCAGCTCCTGACCCTGTTCACCACGCCGGTGATCTACCTGGCCTTCGACCGCCTGAGCCGGCGCTTCGCGGGACGCAGTGCGGCGGGAGCGGCGGTATGAGCGCGCGCTTGCCCGGGGTGGGAGCGCATTCAGGGACGAGGGGGACGCTGCGGATCGCGGATGAATCCGCTCCTACTCCGGCGTACGGGGCGATTCGGCTTGTCGAAGCGATGGCGGCGGCGGAGGGCGGGCGGTGAACCTCTCGGCACCCTTCATCCACCGCCCTGTCGCCACTTTGCTGCTGAGTCTGGCGATCCTCCTGCTCGGCGGCCTGAGCTTCGGTCTGCTGCCGGTGTCGCCGCTGCCGAACATGGACTTTCCGGCGATCACCGTGCAGGCGACGCTGCCGGGCGCCAGCCCGCAGGTCATGGCCGCCACCGTGGCCACCCCGCTGGAGCGGGCGCTCGGCGGCATCGCCGGGATCAGCGAGATGACCAGCCGCAGCAGCCAGGGCAACACCCGGATCATCATCCTCTTCGACATCGACCGCGACATCGACGCCGCCGCCCGCGAGGTGCAGGCGGCGATCAACGAGGCGCGCAACCTGCTGCCCAGCGGCATGCGCAGCATGCCCACTTACCGCAAGGTCAATCCGTCCCAGGCGCCGATCATGGTCCTCTCGCTGACCTCGGACGTGCTTGAGAAGGGCCAGCTCTACGACGTCGCCTCGTCCATCGTCGCCCAGAAGCTGTCGCAGGTCCCCGGCGTCGGCGAGGTGCAGGTGGGCGGCAGCTCGCTGCCGGCGGTGCGGGTGGAGCTGCAGCCGCGTCTGCTCGACCAGTACGGCATCGCCCTCGACGAGGTGCGCCAGGCCATCGCCGCCGCCAACGTCAAGCGGCCCAAGGGCTCGGTGGCCGACGCGGACCGCCACTGGCAGGTGCAGGCCAACGACCAGCTGGAGCGCGCCGACGACTACCGGCCGCTGGTGATCCGCTACCGCAACAACGCGCCGGTGCGCCTGGGCGACGTGGCCGAGGTCCGCGACGGGGTGGAGGACCGCTACAACAGCGGCTTCTACAACGACAAGGACGCGGTGCTGCTGATCGTCAACCGCCAGGCCGGCGCCAACATCATCGAGACCATCGCCGATATCCGCGCCCAACTGCCGGCGCTGCGCGCGGCGATTCCGGCGACGGTCGATCTGGAGGTGGCGATGGACCGCTCGCCGGTGATCCGCGCCACCCTGCACGAGGCCGAGCGCACCCTGCTGATCGCCGTGGGCCTGGTGATCCTGGTGGTGCTGGCGTTCCTCGGCCACTGGCGGGCGGCGCTGATCCCGGCGCTGGCGGTGCCGGTGTCGCTGGTCGGCAGTTTCGCCGCCATGTACCTGATGGGCTTCTCGCTGAACAACCTGTCGCTGATGGCGCTGATCATCGCCACCGGCCTGGTGGTGGACGACGCCATCGTGGTGCTGGAGAACATCGCCCGGCACATCGAGAACGGCGAGAAACCCCTGGCCGCGGCGCTGAAGGGCTCGCGGGAGGTGGGCTTCACCCTGCTGTCGATGAACGTCTCGCTGGTGGTGGTGTTCCTCTCCATCCTGTTCATGGGCGGCATCGTCGAGCGGCTGTTCCGCGAATTCTCGGCGACCCTGGCGGTGGCCATCGTGATTTCCCTGCTGGTCTCGCTGACCCTGACGCCGATGCTCTGCGCCCGCTGGCTCCGCGCCCGCCGCGAGGAGCAGACCCCCGGCCGGCTGCAGCGCCTGGCCGGGCGCCTGCAGGAACGGGTGCTGGCCGGCTACGGGCGCAGTCTGGACTGGGCGCTGGCCCACGCCCGGCTGATGCTGTTCATCCTGCTCTCGACCATTGCCCTCAACGTCTACCTCTACGTGGCGGTGCCCAAGACCTTCCTGCCTCAGCAGGACACCGGCCAGCTGATGGGCTTCATCCGCGGCGACGACGGACTGTCCTTCCAGGTGATGCAGCCGAAGATGGCGGCCTTCCGCCGCGCGCTGCTGGCCGACCCGGCGGTGCAGAGCGTGGCCGGTTTCATCGGCGGTGCCGGCGGGATCAACAACGCCATGCTCATCGTCCGCCTGAAGCCCATCGCCGAGCGGCGGATCTCGGCGCAGCAGGTGATCAACCGGATTCGCAAGAACCTGCCCAAGCAGCCCGGCAGCCAGCTGTTCCTGATGCCCGACCAGGACCTGCAGTTCGGCGGCCGCCAGGGGCGCAGCTCGGAGAACGAGTACGTGCTGCTGTCCAGCGATCTGGAACTGCTGCGCACCTGGCTACCGCGGGTGCACGCCGCGCTGGCCAAGCTGCCGCAGCTCACCGATCTGGACAGCAAGCTGGGCGAGGGTGCCCAGCAGATCCGCCTGGTGATCGACCGCGATACCGCCAAGCGCCTGGGTCTGGACATGCAGCTGATCACCACGGTGCTGAATAACGCCTTCAGCCAGCGGCAGATCTCCACCATCTACGACAGCCTCAACCAGTACAAGGTGGTGCTGGAGATCGATCCGCGGTACGCCCAGTACCCGGAAACCCTGGAGCGCATCTACCTGATCGGCACCGACGGCCAGCGCGTGCCGCTGTCCGCCGTTGCCCGCTGGGAGCGCAGCCTGGAGGAGGACCGGGTGCAGCACCAGGGCCAGTTCGCCGCGGAGAACATCGGCTACTCCATCGCCCCCGGCCATTCGGCGGCGGAGGCCAACCAGGCGATCCAGCAGGCGGTGGCGCGGCTCGGCCTGCCCACCGAGGTGCAGGGCACGCTCGGCGGCACCGGCGGCGCCATGCTGCAGGCGCAGAAGGCCCAGCCGCTGATGATCCTCGGCGCGCTGGTGGTGGTGTACATCGTCCTCGGTGTGCTCTACGAGAGCTACATCCATCCGCTGACCATTCTCTCCACGCTGCCCTCGGCCGGCGTCGGCGCGCTGCTGGCCATCGAGCTGGTGGGCGACCAGTTCAGCCTGATCTCGCTGCTCGGCCTGTTCCTGCTGATCGGCGTGGTGAAGAAGAACGCCATCCTGATGATCGACCTGGCCCTGCAGCTGGAGCGCCAGGGCGGGCTCAGCCCGCGGGAATCGATCCGCCAAGCCTGCCTGCTGCGCTTCCGGCCGATCATCATGACCACCCTGGCGGCCATCCTCGGCGCGCTGCCGTTGCTCTTGGGGCTCGCCGAGGGCGGGGAGATGCGCCGGCCGCTGGGCATCGCCATCGTCGGCGGGCTGCTGCTCAGCCAACTGCTCACCCTCTACACCACCCCGGTGGTCTATCTGTTCCTCGACCGCCTGCGTCACCGTTTCAACCGCTGGCGCGGCGTGCGCAGCGATACCGCGATGGAAAACCCGCTATGACCGCATCTTCCTCTTTCGGGCCGGGCCGGCCGTACCGGCTCGCCCCGGCGCTCCTGCTCTGCCTGGCCGTTTCCGGCTGCGCCGTGGGGCCGGACTACCAGCGCCCGCACATCAACACGCCGCAGGCGTTCAAGCAGGCCGAGGGCTGGAAGGCCGCCGAGCCGTCCGACGTGCTGACCCGCGGCCCCTGGTGGCAGCTCTACGGCGACGCCACCCTGAACGATCTGCAGCGGCGCCTGGAAGACTCCAACCAGACCCTCGCCCAGGCCATGGCCCAGTATCGTCAGGCCCGGGCGACGGTGATCGGCGCGCGTGCCGCCTTCTTCCCGACGCTCGACGCCACCGCCAGCAAGACCCGCTCCGGGCAGGGCGGCTCCAGCAGCACCGTGCGCCTGCCGGACGGCTCCACCGTGTCCACCGGCGGCGGCGGGGGGATCTCCAAGAGCTACAACCTGACCATGCGCTCCAGCTGGGAGCTGGATCTGTGGGGCAAGCTGCGCCGCCAGCTGGAGTCGGACAAGGAGAGCCTGTGGGCCAGCGCCGCGGACTTCGCCGCCACGCGCCTGAGCCTGCAGTCGGAACTGGCGCAGGACTACCTGCAGCTGCGGGTCATCGACGCCCAGCGGCGCCTGCTCGACGCCACCGTGGCGGCCTACGCCCGCACCCTGCGGCTGACCGAGAACCAGTACCAGGCCGGCATCGTCACCAAGGCCGACGTGACCCAGGCGCGCACCCAGCTCAAGAGCACCCAGGCCCAGGCCATCGACCTCGAGTACCAGCGCGAGCAGCTGGAGAACGCCATCGCCGTGCTGATCGGCCTGCCGCCGGCGCAGTTCGATCTGGCCGAGGTGGACTTCGTGCCGCAACTGCCGCCGGTGCCGAACCTGGTGCCGTCGCAGCTGCTGGAGCGCCGCCCGGACGTGGCTTCCGCCGAACGCCAGGTGATGAGCGCCAACGCGCAGGTCGGCGTGGCGCGGGCGGCCTGGTTTCCCAGCCTGACCCTGAGCGCCTCGGGCGGCTACCGCAGCAGCAGCTGGAGCAACTGGCTGACGCTGCCCAACCGCTTCTGGTCCATCGGCCCGCAATTCAGTCTGCCGATCTTCGACGGCGGCCAGATATTCTCCCAGGTGCGCCAGGCCGAGGCCAGCTACGACCAGACCGTGGCCAATTACCGCCAGGTGGTGCTGGACAGCTTCCGCGAGGTGGAGGACTACCTGGTCCAGCTGCGCGTGCTGGAGCAGGAGAGCGGGGTGCAGCAGGAGGCGGTGGACGCCGCCCGCGAATCGGTGCGCCTGCTGGAGAACCAGTACAAGGCCGGCACCGTCGACTACAGCGCCGTGGTCACCGTGCAGACCGCCGCCCTCAACAACGAACGCACTAGCCTGAGCATCCTCGGCAACCGCCTCATCGCCAGTGTCCAGCTGATCGCTGCCCTCGGCGGCGGCTGGGACAGCGCGGAAATGAAGACGCTCTCTCCGGACTGACGCCAGCTGTCCCTGCGAAGGCCCGCAGTTCGCGCCGGCATCGGGCTTTGGCGCAGGCTGTGGGCCTTTGCGTTTTCAGCATTCCTGCCTGGGCGATAGTTGTCTGATTTGTCACTTTGCAGTCTATCGGCCAGCCAATGGATACTATCGATCCTGTAATCGGAAGTCATGGCAGGGGACCGCCGGTTCAAGCCACCCCCTGCACACCCAAGTCGATCAGGCGGAGAAGGGCGCCTGATGCTCGGCGTCGGCGATGAACCGCTGCATCCGCGAGCGCAGCCAGCGCTCGGCCGGATCGTTGTCCTGGGCGCCGCGCCAGGACATGCACAGCTCGAAGGGGGTGGTCATCGCGAAGGGCATGGGTTCGGCCCGCAGCCGGCCGCCGGCGGCGAGGACGTCGGCGGCATAGTCGGGCGCCACGGCGAGCAGGTCGGTGCCCTCGATCAGCGTGCCGAGGCCGTTGAACTGGGGGATGGCCAGCACCACCCGGCGCCTGAGCCCGATCCGCGCCAGTTCGGCGTCGACGAAGGTATTGAGATTGCCGGTGACGGAGACCATGGCGTGGGGGCGGGTGCAGAACTCTTCCAGATCGAGCGGGCCGGGGGCGTCGTCGGCACGCAGGAGCTTCAGCCGGCTGAGGCGCAGGGTCTTGCGCTTGGCGTTGGCCGGCAGCTCGTCGGTGTTGGTGATGCCGATGGATATCTCTCCCGAGGCCAGCAGCGCCGGCAGCATCAGGTAGTTGACCCTCCGCACCACCAGCACCACGCCCGGCGCTTCCTGGCGGATGTGCCGCAGCAGCCCCGGTAGCAGGGCGAACTCCACCTCGTCGGAGAGGCCGACGCGGAATACCGCGGTGCTGGTGGAGGGATCGAAATCGCTGGCCCGGCTGATGGCGGTGGAAATCGAATCCAGGGCCGGGGAGAGCAGTTCGAAGATTTCCTGGGCCCGGGCGGTCGGCTCCATGGTGCGTCCGGTGCGGACGAACAGCGGATCGTCGAACAGGGTGCGCAGGCGCGCCAGGGAGGCGCTGATGGCCGGCTGGCCGAGGAACAGCTTCTCCGCGGCGCGGGTGACGCTGCGCTCGTGCATCAGGGTTTCGAAAACGATCAGCAGGTTGAGGTCGACACGGCGTAGCTCGTTGCGATTCATGGCTAATGCACAAACTCCATATGGGCGCCAGGACGGCAAGGCTGCCGGCCGGCCGGCGCCGGGTCAAGGGGAGGGCGCACGGCCTGTCGCCCCCTCGGCCCGCGGGCGGACTTTACTTCCCCTGTTTCTGAACTAGCTTTTCCTACTGATTCCGCCCCGGGCGTTGCCCTGCATGCGGTGCCGTGCTCCACCGTCGCTCGGACCGGGCGACGGCGTTCCATACCATCCGAGCAATCCGCCAATCGATGGCCATCGGCCCGGGAGTCGTCCGGCCGGCACTGACTGACCATGAAAGAGAAAGAGCTCCGTCTCGCGCTGGTCTTCTTCGGCGGCGTTTCCCTGGCGGTCTACCAGCACGGCATCAATCGGGAAATCCTCAACTTGGTGCGGGCCTCCAAGATCTACCACGGCGCCCGGGCCGAGGAGGGCGGCGGCAGCCCCGGGCGCAGCTTCCACCAGCACTATCCGGACGAGCCGGAGCACTCCACCGGCGACCTCTACCATGAGTTTCTCCGGGTGCTGGGCAAGGACATGGCCCTGAAGGTGATCGTCGACATCATCGCCGGCTCGTCGGCGGGCGGCATCAACGGCATCACCCTGGCCACCGCCCTGGCCCACGACCGCAGCCTGATGCCGATCACCGACCTTTGGCTGGAACAGGCCGACATGATGAATCTGCTGGCCCCGGAGGCGAAGGCCAAGCTCTGGAGCAAGTGGTACTTCTGGCCGCTGATGCGGCCACTGCTGAGCCGGCTCGATCGCGAAGGGCTGCTCCCGGGCAAGGTCGATGCCGAGATCGCCAAGCGCATCTCGGTGTTCCTGCGCTCCCGCTGGTTCAAGCCGCCGCTGGACGGCCGCGAGCTGTGCCGCCTGATCCTCGACGGGCTGATGGCGATGGACCGGGCGGCCTCGGCCTGGGAGTCGCTGGTCCCCGAGGGCGAGAAGCTCGATCTGATGGTGACGGTCACGGACTTCCGCGGCCTCGAGCGGCCGATCTTCATCCACGATCCGGCGGTGGCCTACGAGCGTGAACACCGCCATCTGCTGCGCTTCCACCTGGAGCACCGCAAGACCGGCCACCTGTTCAGCGACTTCGAAGCCGACGACTTTCCCTCCCTGGCCTTCGCCGGACGGGCTTCGGCGTCCTATCCCGGGGCCTTCCCGCCGGCGCAGATCCGCGAGATCGACGATCTCCTGGCTGCGCGCCACCTGCCGTGGCCGGCGCGCTCGCGCTTTCTCGAGCGCAATTTCCGGCATTACCGGGAGCGCGGCGAGAATCCGGAAGAGGCGGTGCTGGTGGACGGCAGCATCCTCGACAACAAGCCGATCATGGCCTGCGTCGAGGCGATCCGCACCCATGGCGCCTTCCGCGAGGTGGATCGCCGCCTGGTCTACATCGACCCGCACCCGAAGAGCGGCAGGCCACTGCCCGGCATCGGCGTGCCGGGCTTCTTCGCTACCCTGCGCGGCGCGCTGTCCGACCTGCCGCGGCATGACCCGGTCTACAACGAACTGGCGGTGCTCAGCCGTTTCAACATCCAGGCGCGCCGGCTGAAGGCCGCGATCCTCAGCGCCCGGCCGCAGATCGCGGCGCTGATCGAAAAGGAAACCGAGGGACGGCTCAAGGGCGAGTTCGGCATCGACGACCTGCGGCACTGGCGCCTGCTGTCCATCAGCATCCTCTCCAGCACCTCCATCGTCTGGGATGCCTGGATGCGCTCGCTGGTGTTCGAGGCCCTGGATTTCATCGTGCATCTCGTCGCCGCGGCCTGCCAGTACACCGACGACTCGCCGCAGGCGCGTGGGGTCCAGGAGATCCTCGAGACCTGGGCGAGGGCGCAGGGGCTGATCGCCGAATCCTACTCGATGCCGGAACGGCTCTACCGCAACGCCGATCTGCCGGCCTTCGCCAGGCTGATCCTGGATTTCGGCCTGATCTACAAGCGACGCCGGCTGAACTTCGTGCTCCACGAAATCAACGATCTGTACGGCGGCGAGGCCGACGAGGTCTTCGCCGCCGAGTCGGACCAGCTCGACCTGCTGAAGATCAAGATCCACAAGTGCATCGACGAGCTGTCGCAGTACGACGGCAGCGACTTCCTCAGCCGGCAGGCGGTGTCGGCCTGCCGGGAAATCTTCCTGGAGCAGGGCGCGGATGCGGCCGCGGGCTTCGTGAAGATATCGAAGCTGGTCGAGCGCCTGGCCCAGGAATGCGACCTGGCCAGAACCGCCGACAACGTCGACGCGGTGCTGGCCTCGCCGCTGGTCCAGGGGCTTAGCGAGAAGAGCCGCAGCGCGATCCTCACCGGCTATCTGGGCTATTTCTTCTGGGACATCATCCTGCGGCCGACCGCCAGCGCGCTGTCCCTGGAGGCTGGCCCGATCGAGGAGATCCTGGTGGACCGGATCAGCCCGGAGGATGCGCACAGCATCGTCCTCGACGAATCCAAGCCGGTTCTCCTGGGTAGCACCCTGGCCAGTTTCGGCGGTTTCCTGGGCCGTTCTATTCGCGAGAACGACTACCTGTGGGGACGCCTGCACGCCGTCGACCGCCTGTTCGACATCCTGCTGAGCACCGTGCCGGCCAACCTGCGCACTGGGCTGGCGATCGACGTCCTGAAGAAGCGGGCCTTCGAGCGGGTGCTGGAGGAGGAGGGGCAGCGGCTGACCCTGGTTCCGGCGCTGATCGAAAGGATCGGTGAGGCCGTCGGTCGGCTCTAGTCGGGTTCGCTTGTGCCAGGAACTTTCCCTAGTCGAATGACCTTCGGAAATAGCGGCAATTATTTACAAAGTTTGCAACTGAACTGCATGTGTAATATCGAGCGCTTGTCCAGATTGAGGTCTCGCGAATTCCGGATATTTCAAATCAGAAATGTGTGTCGCGCGATAGCGCCGTTGCCCATTGGAACTTTGCCAACAGCACGAGCGGAACTGTGCGAGCAATTATTTCCGGGAATGGGAAGTTGCCGTTCCCGATGCGAAACGACGGGCAGCGAGAGTGCGAAGTCGGCTCGGCGAAAGGCGACTCGGTAGGAGCAGCTTGCGCTCTGGAATCGCCGCTAGGAGCCAGCGGCAGGATCGAAAGCCGCCGTTTCGACCGACCCACGGCGAAGCAGAGCTGCGCCCGGTGGGCTGCTTGTAAAAGCAGCGGATGCCCGGTTTTCGGGGCGCGCAAGGTGCTGGCGGGAGCCGGTCGATGCCATCGCAGAGGCAGAAGGCGGTGCTGGCCGAAGGGCATGCGGGACCATGCGCAGGCGTATGCGTAATTTAACATAATATACATTATGCGAAGAAACGATATCAGGCACCAGGACAGCCGCCAGGTTCCGTCAAGGGTACGCAAAACATTCTTACATTACTGTCACATTGACAAAATGCCGCACTTTTTTATTCTCGAAGCCCCAGAAAATCAGACGCTTGCATGTTGGTAACCAATTCGTGAACCACTTGAACGTAGTTTCTGAGTGAAGTCGTTCCCATGCCTCTCGCATGTATTCCCGCCTTCGTTGATCTGATTGTCCTTCGCGTAGCCGCGCAGCAATAACAGGAAAATCGCTGTGGAATCTGAGTCGAATCTTTTGCAGGCCAGTGTCGTCTGTCTTCTTACCATGGTGCTTCTCGTACCCCTGGCCAAACGCCTGCAGCTGGGGTCCGTCCTCGGCTATCTGATAGGCGGTGTGCTGATCGGCCCTGGAGTGCTCGGGCTGATCCACCAGCCGGCGAGCGTCATGCGGATTTCCGAATTCGGCGTGGTGATGCTGATGTTCATTATCGGCCTCGAGCTGTCTCCCAAGCGCCTGTGGCTGATGCGCCGGGCGGTGTTCGGCGTGGGGCTGGCCCAGGTGCTGGTCTGCGGTGCCGGCATAGGCGCCGTCGCGGTCATGCTGTTCCACCAGAAATGGAACAGCGCGGTGATCCTGGGGCTCGGCCTGTCGCTGTCGTCGACCGCCTTCGCCCTCCAGCTCCTCTCCGAACGCAACGAGGTACACACTCCCCATGGCCGGCTGGCGTTCTCCATCCTGCTGTTCCAGGACATCGCGGCTATCCCGCTGCTGGCCTTGGTCCCGCTGCTCAGCGGGGCCAGCCAGCCGGAAATCGGGCAGATGGACAGCCTTCTGGAGCTGCTCAAGGTCGTCGGTTGCCTCGCCGGCCTGGTGATCGGCGGACGCTACCTGCTGCGCTACGTGTTCCACTTCGTGGCCAAGTCCGGCCTGCAGGACATCTTCACCGCGACCGCACTGTTGGTGGTGATGGGCAGCGCCTATCTCATGGAATGGGTCGGCGTCTCCATGGCGCTGGGCGCTTTCCTCGCCGGCGTGCTGCTGGCCGATTCGGAATATCGCCACGCACTGGAGGCCAAGATCGAGCCGTTCAAGGGCATGCTCCTCGGCCTGTTCTTCCTCGGCGTCGGCATGAGCGTGAACATCGGCCTGCTGTTCAATTCCTTTTGGACGGTGCTGGGCCTCACCTTCCTGCTGATCCTGGTCAAGGTTCCGCTGGTCGCGCTGCTCGGCGTGATCCCGGGCGGACTCAAGCCTGCGGCGGCGCTGCGCATGGGGACCATCCTGGCCTCCGGCGGCGAATTCGCCTTCGTGATCTTCTCGCTGGCCCGTGCCAACAAGCTGTTCGATCGCCAGGTGCACGATCTGCTCGTGCTGACCATCACCCTGTCGATGGCGCTGACGCCGCTGGTCATCATGCTGATGTCCCGGCTGATCAAGCCGACCAAGCCGGCCCCCATCCCGGTGGAGGAAAAGCCGCAGGTCGCCGACGACGACCATCCGCGGGTGATCATCATGGGCATGGGCCGGGTCGGCCGGGTCGTCGCCCGTCTCCTGCATGCCCAACACGTGCCTTTCGTGGCGTTCGACACCTCGGTCGAGACGGTGGAACTGACCCGCAACATCAGCCACTTGCCGATCTATTACGGAAATCCGCTGCATCTTGATATCCTGCGCGCCGCACATGCCGAAGAGGCCCAGTTCTTCGTCATCGCCACGGACGATGGCCAGGCCAACGTCGAGACGGCGCGCCTGGTGCGCGCGCGCTATCCGCACATGAAGGTA
The DNA here is from genome assembly GCF_042643485.1 of Azotobacter bryophylli. Lineage (NCBI taxonomy): Bacteria > Pseudomonadati > Pseudomonadota > Gammaproteobacteria > Pseudomonadales > Pseudomonadaceae > Azotobacter > Azotobacter bryophylli. The sequence continues at coordinate 208,874 of NZ_JBHRSJ010000016.1, forward strand.
ATCACCCGGTCCCGCGACTGGGAGCAGCTGGACATCCTGCTCGATCTGGATGCCGGACCGGTGCGCGAAACCTTCCATTCCAGTCTGGAGATGGGACGTCAGGTATTGGTCGGCCTCGGTGTCTCCGAACAGGAAGCGGCGGCCCACATCCAGCGCTTCCGCCAGCACGACGAGAACATGCTGCGGGCGATGCACAAGGTTGCCAACGACAAGAGCGAGCGGCTGAAGACGGCCCACGCCTTCTACGACGATCTGGAAACGCTGTTCAGCAGCCCTCCCAAGGTCGAGCCCCCCATCACAGCGAAAGAAGTCTGAAACGAGGTTCCCGCGGATGAAATTGTTGCTGTTGAGCCGGTATGCGACGTTCGCCGGCTGCGTATTGCTCACCCTCATCACTCTGTGCCTGCTGCCGGAGCATCCGTGGCTCTGGCCGCTGACCCTGGTCGGCTTCCTGCTGACCCTGCTGGGCATCTACGACATGCGCCAGACCCGGCACGCCATCCGGCGCAACTACCCGGTGATCGGCAACCTGCGCTACCTGCTGGAATACATCCGGCCGGAGATCCGCCAGTACCTGCTGGAGTCGGAAGACGACCATCTGCCGTTCTCCCGCGCCCAGCGCACCCTGGTCTACCAGCGCGCCAAGAACCTGAGCGCGGAGAAGCCCTTCGGTACCCTGGAGGACGTCTACCGTCCCGGTTTCGAGTTCATCAGCCATTCGCTGCTGCCGGTCCGGCAGGTCGATCCCACCGACTTCCGCATCACCATCGGCGGCCCGCAATGCCAGCAGCCGTATTCGGCGTCTATCTTCAACATTTCTGCCATGAGCTTCGGTGCCCTCAGCGCCAACGCCATCCGCGCCCTGAACAAGGGCGCGAAGATCGGCGGCTTCGCCCATGACACCGGCGAAGGCAGCATCAGCCCCTATCACCGCGAGCACGGCGGCGACCTGATTTGGGAGCTGGGCAGCGGCTACTTCGGCTGCCGTACCGGCGACGGCCACTTCGACCCCGAGCGCTTCGCCGTCCAGGCGCAGAACTGGCAAGTTAAGATGGTCGAGATCAAGCTGAGCCAGGGCGCCAAACCCGGGCACGGTGGCATCCTGCCCAAGCACAAGGTCACCCCGGAAATCGCCGCCACCCGCGGCGTGTCGATGGATGAGGACTGCATCTCGCCGGCGCGCCACAGCGCCTTCTCCATGCCCATCGAACTGATGCAGTTCATCGCCCAACTGCGCGAGCTGTCCGGCGGCAAGCCGGTGGGCTTCAAGCTTTGCCTCGGCCACCCCTGGGAGTTCATGGCCATCGCCAAGGCCATGCTGGAAACCGGCATCCTGCCCGACTTCATCGTCGTGGACGGCAAGGAAGGCGGCACCGGTGCGGCCCCCGAGGAATTCACCGACCACATCGGCGTGCCGATGCGCGAGGGTTTGCTGTTCGTGCACAACACGTTGGTGGGGATCAACCTGCGCGACAAGATCAAGATCGGCGCCAGCGGCAAGATCATCAGCGCCTTCGACATCGCCAGCGTGCTGGCCATCGGCGCCGACTGGGTCAACTCGGCGCGCGGTTTCATGTTCGCCATCGGCTGCATCCAGTCCCAGTCCTGCCACACCAACAAGTGCCCGACCGGCGTGGCCACCCAAGACCCGGCCCGCCAGCGCGCCCTGGTGGTACCGGACAAGGCCGAGCGGGTCTACAACTTCCACCGCAACACCCTCAAGGCCCTGGCCGAGATGCTCGCCGCCGCCGGTCTGGAGCATCCGTCGCAGCTGGAAGCCAAGCACCTGGTACGTCGCCAGTCGAGCACCGAGATCAAGCTGTTCTCCCAGCTGCACGTGTTCCTCAAGCCGGGCGAGCTGCTGAGTGGCAAGATCTCCGGCGAGTTCTACGAGCGCATGTGGAAGATGGCCCGGGCCGACAGCTTCGCCCCTGCCGAGGTCTGAGAACGCCTCACTCCTTGAGCCGCCGCGACCTGCCGGAAGCGGCGCGCTCCTGTTCGATGTTGTTGTAGTAGATGTCCTGCGTGGTGCTGGCCTTGGCGTGACCGAGGTCGTCCTGCAGGTGCTTGAGCGGCCGGTGCGGCGCGTCGTAGGTGGCGCTGGTATGGCGCAGCCAGTGCGCGCTGGCGGCCCGCAGGCTGGAAATCTCGTCCTCGCTGCGGCCTTCGGCCTGCATCCGCTTGAGGGTGGTGTCGAAGCACTTCTGCACGATGTTGCGGATCTGCCGGTCGGTCAGGCCGCCGCGGCCGTCCAGCTTCAGCAGCAGCGGCGTGGACTCCCCGGGATGCGGCAATGGGCTCAGGTTGCGCGACATCCGGTAACGCTTCAGATAGCTCAGCATCTCGTCGCTGACCGAGACGCGCCGCTCCTTGTTGCCCTTGCCGACGGTCACGTACCACCAGGCGCCGCTGGGGTCCTTCTGGAAGGCCTGCATGGTCGGGTTCCAGCCGGGGCGGCCGGCCAGCTCCGAGATGCGCAGGTAGAGGGAGAACAGCGCGGCGATGACGAACAGGGTGCGTTCGTGCTTCTCCGGGTCCTGATGGGCCATCCATTCCGCCGTTTCCATCACGAACGCCCACTGCAGACGATCCAGCACCTTGCCGCCCAGCGCGGGGGCCTTCTTCTGGAAGAAGCGGCTTTTCTGCTTGATGGCGCGGAACGGGTTGCCGGCCAGGACGTCCTGGTCGTTGAGGAAGTCGTAGAAGGAGCTGCAGATGGCGAACACCTGTTTCAGCGAGCCCTGGGTGATCTCGTAGCGCTCGGGAGTCAGCCGCGGCAGGCCGGTCTCCTGGGCCAGCTTGCGCGAAGCCTTGTTGCCGAGGGTGTCGTAGGGGCGCCATTCGGGATTGGGGATGAGCTCGCCCTGGTCCTGGATGAAGCGGCGCTGGACCGTCTTGCCGACCCAGGCGGGGTCGGGAGCGAGGGCGAACTCAAGGAAGGCTTCGGCGTCCTGGCGTTTCAGGCTCAGGACCGAGCTCCCCTTTCGCAGCCAGCTCCAGAGGAGGAGGCGTTCCACCTGGATGCGATAGGCCTTGAAGGTGGTTTCCCAGCCGGAATAGGAACGCAGGAAATCCCGTGCCTGTCGGTAGTCCTCTCGAGCGGGAACGGTCGGCTCCAGCTTGTTCAAAAAACGCACAACGAAGCGGTTTTCCGAAACCAGGTTGTTCGCTGATAAACCGAGGAAGCGCGAGTAGGTATCGAAGAGCGGTTGCGGGAGGAGATCGGTCATGGGAAGGAGGGGCTTGGGATGGACTTCGTTTCATAATAGCTTATTTCCGATTATGGACGTAATCGGATTTCATGATCATATTTATAGGATAACCTACTGATTATCCGTGGTTTTCAATTTTTCTCCGACGCTTGTCGACTCAATATGCGTTCGTCGGATTCTCTGCACGATCGATCGTCGATTCGGTGTTCATACGGACAACGATTGATCTTCGGGAGTGTCGAGCGGCAGTCCCAGCTGTACCCGGCGGCGCAACCAGGGGCTGGTCCGGTAGCGTGGCTCCTGATACTGGCGGTAAAGCCCCTGCAGAATCCGGGCGATCCGAGCCGCACCGTAGCGCTCGCCGAACTCCAGCGGTCCGTGGGGATAACCGAGGGCCAGCTGCACCGCACGATCGAGCACGGCCGGACTGGCGATACGCCGCTGGGCGATCTCGCAGCCCAGATTGACGACGCAGGCCAGCACACGCTGGGCGACGAAGCCGACGGAGTCGTTGATCACTTCGACCGGCACTCCGTCGGCTGCGAGAGCTTGTCTGGCCTGGGCCAGTGCCTCCGGGGCCAGCCCCGGATGGCGCATGAGCACCCGGCGCCGGTCGAGCCCGGTCAGGGTTTCCAGCGCCAGGCTGCGCGCGACCGGCAGTCTCCGGCGGGCGATGAGGCTGCTGGCGTCCTCGCCCAGCGGCGTGACCAGGCAGATGGCCGACTCCGAGGGTTCGGCGCCCTCCTCCAGTTCGGCCCCGGCTACGGCCAGCACGGCCGCCACCTGCCGGCGGATGCCCGGTTCCCGGCTGTCGAGCCAGAATGGCCGCACGATGGGCACCGGCACAGCGCTCGGCTCCGGGTCCGGCTGCAGGTCGCCGTTCGCATAGCGGTAGAAGCCCTCGCCGCTCTTGCGCCCTAGCAGCCCCGCGGCCAGGCGCGGCGCCAGCAGATGGGACGGCGTGTAGCGCGGGTCCTGGTAGAACTGCTGGTAGACCGACTCCATCACCGTCTGGGTGACGTCCAGGCCGATCAGGTCGAACAGCTCGAACGGCCCCATGCGAAAGCCCAGGCCGTCGCGCAGGATGCGGTCGATCTGTGCCGGCGCCGCGACGCCCTCGGCGAGGATGCGCAACGCCTCGGTGCCGTAGGCCCGCCCGGCATGGTTGACCAGGAAGCCGGGGCTGTCCGGAGTGCGCGCCGGGAAATGCCCGGTCCGTTCGGCCAGCGCCGCCAGACGCTCGATCAACTGCGGATCCGTGCGTTCGCCACGGATCACCTCGACGATCTTCATCAGCGGCACCGGGTTGAAGAAGTGGAATCCGGCGACCCGCTCGGGATGCCGGCAAGCGCTGGCAATGCGCGTCACCGACAGCGACGAGGTATTGGTCGCCAGCACTGCATCCACGGCCACTACCGCTTCCAGTTCGCGAAACAGCGCCTGCTTGGCCTCGAGGTTTTCCACGATGGCCTCGATCAGCAGATCGCAGTCGGCCAGCTCCGGCAGACGGCGGGCCGCGGACATGCACGCCAGGCTTCTACTCGCCTCCTCCGCCGTCATCCGTCCCCTGGCCGCAGCCCGCTCCAGGGTTTCGCGGATGTGGGCAAGCGCCTGCTCGACCGCTTCCGGCCGGCTGTCGTACAGCCGCACCGCAATCCCTGCCGTCGCGAACAGCTGGGCGATTCCCCGCCCCATCGCCCCGCTGCCGATCACGCCTATGCGTTCGAACATGCTTGCCTCCTTTCGCTCAGCCCTATCCGCTCCTACAGCTCGCCGCTCAGGCGCAGCGCAGAAGCCCGGCATAGACCCGCAGATGGTGATCGTCGTCGCCCAGCTGGTGGCCGAGCATTACCAGGCGCTTGGCGTGGTGGGCCAGGACGTATTCCCAGGTCATGCCGATCCCGCCATGCAGCTGGATCGCCTGCTCGGCGATGAAACGCCCGGCGCGCACGACGATGAACTTGGCGGCCGCCAGACGACGGCTGCGCTCCTCGCCGTCGGGCTCGTCGGCCACGCAGGCGGCGAGAATGGCCATGGAAGTGGCCAGCTCCAGCTCGGTGCGCATGTCCACCATGCGGTGCTGCAGAGCCTGGAACTTGCCGATAGGCGTGCCGAATTGCCTGCGCGTCTTCAGGTAGTCGAGGGTCAGTCGGCAGGCCTCCTCCATGCTGCCCACGGCTTCCGCGCACTGGGCGGCGATGGCCCGGCCCTGCTGGTAGCGCAGCGCCGCCAGCGCCTGGCCCGGTTCGCCGAGCAGATCGCACTCGGGCACGAAGGTGCGCTCGAGGTACAGCTCGCAGCCTTTCGGGCCGTCGACGGTCGGATAGGCCCGACGGCGCAGACCGTCTGCCTGCGCGTCGACCAGGAACAGCGAGACGCCATCCTCGTCCCCGGCCTCGCCGCCGGTTCGCGCGGAAACCAGCAGCATCCCGGCGCTGTGCCCGCCGATCACCACCGCCTTGCGCCCACTGAGCACCCAGCCGCCCTCGGCCGGGACGGCGCGGGTGCGCACCTCGTGCAGGCGGTAGCGGCTCTGCGGCTCCTCGAAGGCCGTCGCCAGCTGCAGTTCTCCGCCGATCAGCGGCGGCAGCAGACGCTCGTGCTGCTCGGCGCTACCCAACTGCTGCAGCAGTCCGCCGGCGAAGATCTGTGACGACAGATAGGGCTCCAGACAGAGGCCACGGCCCAGTTCGGTCATCACCAGCAGGTTGTCCACGCCGCTGCCGCCGAAGCCGCCATGGACTTCGGCGAAAGGCACGCCGAGCAGCCCCAGTTCGCCCATCCGTCGCCAGAATTCGCCGCTGAAGCCCGACTCGCTGCGGTAGTGGCGTTGGCGTTGCTCGAAGCCGTAGTGATCGCGCACCAGGCGAGCCACGGTGTCCTGCAGCATCTGCTGTTCTTCGCTGTGATTGAAGTCCATGGGGCTCTCCTACAGATCGAGAATCTGCTTCGCGACGATGTTCTTCTGGATTTCGTTGGAGCCGCCGTAGATCGACAGCTTGCGCAGGTTGAAGTACTGGCAGGCGGGCGCCGCGCTGTAGTCGGCGTGCAGCGGCTCGCCGGAGAAGTCCGGGCTCAGCTCGTCCTCCAGATACGGCAGCGCGTAGGGGCCGATCACCTTGCGCAGCAGGTGGCTGATGGCCTGGCGGATCTCCGAGCCCTTGATCTTGAGGATCGAGCTTTCCGCACCTGGCACGCCGCCGGCCCGCGCCGCGGCGAGGATGCGCAGGGTGCTCATCTCGATGGCCATCAGCTGCATCTCCAGCTCGGCGATCTGCGCGCGCAGCAGCGGGTCGTCGAGCACGCCCTCGCGAGTCGCGACCCGCTTGAGATGGGCCAGCGCCGCCTTGGACTGGCCGATGCCGGCCTGGCCGGTGCGCTCGTGGGTAAGCAGGTACTTGGCGCAGGTCCAGCCCTGGTTCTCCGCGCCGATCCGGTTGGCCACCGGTACCCGCACGTTGTCGAAGAACACCTCGTTGACTTCGTGCTCGCCGTCGAGGGTCACGATCGGCCGCACGTCGATGCCGGGCGTGGCCATGTCGATCAGCAGGAAGGAGATGCCCTGTTGCTGGCGGGCTTCCGGATCGGTGCGCACCAGGCAGAAGATCATGTTGGCGTGCTGGCCGAGGGTGGTCCAGGTCTTCTGGCCGTTGACGATGTAGTGATCGCCGTCGCGCTCCGCGCGGGTCTTCAGCGAAGCCAGGTCGGAGCCGGCGCCCGGCTCGGAGTAGCCCTGGCACCACCAGTCGCGGCCGTCGAGGATGCGCGGCAGGTAACGGGCCTTCTGCTCCGGCGTGCCGAACTCGATGATCACCGGCGCGACCATGTTGACGCCGAAGGAGATCGGCCGTGGCGCGCCGTAGGCAGCGCACTCCTCCTCGAAGATGTGCTTCTGCACCAGACTCCAGCCGGTGCCGCCGTGCTCCACCGGCCAGTTGGCGGCGTACCAGCCGCGGCCGTTGAGGATGCGCTGCCAGCGCTGGTGGTCCTCCTTGCCCAGGCGCTTGCCGAGCCGGACCTTGGCAGCGATGTCCGCCGGCAGTTCGGTGCGCAGGAAGGCGCGCACCTGGTCGCGGAAATCCAGCTCTTCCCTGCTGTAATCGATGTCCATGAAGCCTCCTCGGGTCGTTTCGCCGGAGCCGGCCCCGGCGGTGGGCGTTAGCGCTGATCGGCCTGGCGGGCCTTGCGCACGGCGAAGAAGGCGGCGACCAGAGCGGCTCGCTGCGGGGATTGCAGGCACTCCAGGAAGAGTTCGCGCTCGCGCCGCAGTCCCTCGGCCAGGGGTAGGTCGACCGCTGCTTGGAGCGCCGCGATGGCCCGCAACGGGGCGAACAGCTCGGGCCCGCCCTGCTTCGCTTCGCGCCGGCGGGTGGCGAAGAGCCCGACAAAATCGCCGAACATCCGGTCGTTGCGCTCGCCGGTGCGGCGCGGCCCGTGGCCTTCGGCCAGCAGGCGCTCGGTGAAGGCCAGCCCGGCGGTCTCCGGTTCGGCTTCGAACAGCGCATCGACCAGGCCGCTGTGCGCCGCCTCCTCCGCTGCGATGGGATGTGCACCGAGGATCATCTCCAGCGCCAGGGCGACGCCGACCAGGCGCGGCAGACGCTGGGTACCGCCGGCGCCGGGAATCAGCCCCAGCCTGACCTCGGGCAGGCCCAGCGAGGCGTCGTGCCGGGCGATGCGGTAATGGCAGGCCAGGGCGATTTCCAGCCCGCCGCCCAGGGCCGAGCCGTGGATCGCGGCGACGCTGGGCTTGCTGCAGCGCTCGATGGTCTCGACCACCTCGGGAAGGATCGGCGCCTTCGGCGGCAGGCCGAACTCCCTGATGTCGGCGCCGGCCATGAAGGTCCTGCCGGCGCAGTACAAAACCACGGCCTGTACGTCCCGGTCGGCCTCCGCCGCCCGGAAGGCGTCCTGCAGTGCAACGCGTAGCCCGTGGCCGAGAGCGTTGACGGGCGGGTTGTCGACCCGGATCAGGGCGATGGCGCCCTGCCGGGCCAGATGCACGAGGGATGACATCGGTCGAGCTCCTGCAGGCGTCGCTCGCCTGCTTTCTTGTTCTTGTCGAGTCGGCAACCTGGCGGCTAGCCAGCCGACGATACCGTGGCGTTCCTTGCAACCTGTTGTCGAGCATAGAGTCAGCGATCATTAAAGACAACATGTTGACATAAAATTATCGTAAACCTATCTTCACCCCCATCAGGGAAGTCGATGCAGTACCCGCTATAACAATAAAACCCGCAAGGGAGGGTAGGCATGAAAACAACAACGAACCTGTATCGGGTGCGGCGTGCGGCAATGTATGCCTGCGGCGCCTGGAATGACAGGATCATTACGGATTACCTGGACGAGGCCGTCGCCAGAGCGCCGGCGCGCAACGCCCTAGTTGGCTACCGGGTCCAGGCCGGCGACCGCACCGCACTGAGCTATGCCGAGCTGGATCGGCGCGTCGCCCGCATCGCCGCAGGGCTCGCGGCGCTGGGGGTAGAGCCCGGGGACGTGGTCTCCTGCCAGCTGCCCAACTGGTGGCAGATGAGCGCCCTGTTCCTCGCCTGTGTCCGCATCGGCGCCGTGACCAACCCGCTGATGCCGATCTTCCGCGAGCACGAGCTGCGCTTCATGCTCGCCCATGCCCGTAGCCGGGTGCTGGTCATCCCGCAGACCTTCCGTCATTTCGACCACCAGGCGATGATCCGCGGACTACGCGGTGAGCTGCCGGACCTGGCGCGGGTGCTGGTGATCGGCGGCGAGGGAGAGGAATCCTTCGAGCAGGCGCTGCTGGAGCCGGGCTGGGAGCGTGAAGTCGACAGCGCCCGCCTGTTCGCCGAACGCCGCCCCTCGGCCGACGACGTGATCCAGGTGATCTACACCTCGGGCACCACCGGCAAGCCCAAGGGCGTCATGCACACCTGCAACACCTTGCTCAGCCATATCCGCCCGTTCTGCGAGCGGCACCGCCTGAGCGAGGCACACACCGTCCTGATGCCCTCCCCGCTGGCCCATCAGCTCGGCTTCCTCTACGGTCTGATGGCGCCGATCTACCTGGGCGCCACCAGCGTCCTGCAGGACATCTGGGATCCGCTGTTCTCGGTCCGCGTCATCGCCGAGGAACGCCCCTCCCTCACCCTGGGCTCCACCCCCTTCCTCTCCGATCTGCTGGACATCGCCGACCGGCACCGCGAGCAACTGGCCTCGCTACGAACCTTCATCTCCGCCGGCGCGCCGATTCCCGGCGCCCTGGTGGAAAGGACCGCCGGCCTGCTGGACACCCGGATCGTCTCGGCCTGGGGCATGACCGAGAACGGTGCCGTCACCACCACCCGGCCGGACGATCCCCCGCACATGGCCGCCATCAGCGACGGCCTCGCCCTGCCGCACATGGAGGTCCGGGTGATCGGCGAGGACGGCACGCCGCTGCCGCCGAACCAGGAAGGCGATCTCTTCGTCCGCGGAGCCAGCATGTTCGTCGGCTATCTCCACCAGCCGGAGCTGTACGGCGTGGACGACGACGGATGGTTCCCTACCGGCGACATCGCCCGTATGGACGAGAACGGCTACATCCGCATCACCGGGCGCAGCAAGGACGTGGTCATCCGTGGCGGCGAGAACATCCCGGTAGTCGATATCGAGAACACCCTCTACAAGCACCCGGCGATCCAGAGCGTCGCCCTGGTCGGCGCTCCCGACCCGCGTCTGGGCGAGCGCCTGTGCGCCTACGTCACCCAGAAGGACGGCCGGGAGCGGCCGCTCACCTTGCAGGAGGTGGTCGATTACCTGCTGGAGCAGCAGTTCACCCGCCAGTACCTGCCGGAATACCTCGAAGTGCTGGACGAGCTGCCGCGCACGGCCTCCGGAAAGATCCAGAAATTCAAGCTGCGCGAGCGGGCCCGACACCTGTTCGGCGATCGCCAGATACCCGCCTGAGCCAGGCATTCACCAGTCCCAGGACAAGTTCGACAAGAAGGGAGCGAGACATGAAAGGTCTGATAGGAAAAATCGTGATAGTCACCGGCGGCGGCGGCGGCATCGGCCGTGCGGTCTGCCAGCGGTTCGCCGAGGAAGGCAGCCTGGTGGCGGTGCTCGACCGCGACGCCGGAGCCGCGCAAGCCACCGTGGAGCTGATCCGCGAGGCAGGCGGCAAGGCCCGCGCCTACGCGGCGGACATCAGCGATTACGCGGCCATCGTCGACACCGTGACGGCCATCGAGCGGGATCTGGGCGTGCCCACGGTGCTGGTCAACAACGCCGGCTTCGACGTCTTCATGCCATTCCTCAAGACCGAGCCGGCGCTCTGGCAGCAACTGATCGCCATCAACCTCACCGGCGCCCTCAACATGCACCACGTGGTCCTGCCGAAGATGGTCGAGGCCGGCGGCGGCAAGGTCATCAACATCGCCTCCGACGCCGCCCGCGTCGGCTCCTCAGGCGAGGCCGTGTACGCCGCCTGCAAGGCCGGCCTGGTCGGCCTGTCGAAGACCCTGGCACGCGAGCTGGCGGCCAGGAACGTCACCCTCAACGTGGTCTGCCCCGGCCCGACCGACACCGCCCTGCTGAAGAGCGTGACGGACAGCGCGAGCAACCCGGAAAAGCTGCTGGAAGCCTTCCGCAACGCCGTGCCCATGCGCCGCATCGGCCAGCCGCAGGATTACCCGGGAATCATCGCCCTGCTCGCCAGCGACGATGCCGACTTCATCACCGGCCAGGTCATCAGCGTGTCCGGCGGCCTGACCATGGCCGGCTGACCAGGAGATCGAATCCATGAACTACGAAGACATCCTTTACGCAGAGACTGACGGCGTCGCCACCATCACCATCAACCGTCCCGAGCGCTACAACGCCTTCCGCGGCCAGACCTGCCTGGAGCTGATCGACGCCTTCAACCGCGCCGGCTGGAACAAGGCGATCGGCGTGATCGTCCTCACCGGTGCCGGCGACAAGGCCTTCTGCACCGGCGGCGACCAGGGCGCCCACGAGGGGCAGTACGACGGCCGCGGCCTGATCGGCCTGCCAGTCGAGGAACTGCAGGGACTGATCCGCGAGGTGCCCAAGCCGGTGATCGCCCGGGTCAACGGCTTCGCCATCGGCGGCGGCCATGTGCTGCATGTGCTCTGCGACCTGTCCATCGCCTCGGAAAAAGCCGTTTTCGGCCAGGTCGGGCCGAAGGTCGGCTCGGTCGACCCGGGCTTCGGCACCGCCTACCTGGCCCGGGTGATCGGCGAGAAGCGCGCCCGCGAGATCTGGTACCTGTGCCGCAAGTACAACGCCCAGCAAGCGCTGGAATGGGGGCTGGTCAACGCCATGGTGCCCCACGAGCAGCTGGATGCGGAAGTGCAGAAGTGGTGCGAGGAAATCCTCGAGAAGAGTCCGACCGCCCTGTCCATCGCCAAGCGCTCGTTCAACGCCGACAGCGAGAACATCGCCGGCATTGGCGGCCTCGGCATGCAGGCCCTGAGCCTGTACTACGACACCGAGGAGTCCCGGGAAGGCGTCGCCGCCTTCAAGGAAAAGCGCAGGCCGGACTTCCGCAAGTTCTACAAGTGATCCCCTGGTCGGTAGGAGCGGACTCATCCGCGATCGGAGGTGGCGCCTCCCTCCTGCCGGCAGGTTCGAGATTTCTCCACCGGAGGCAACCATGAATTTCGCATTCACCGAACAACAACAGGCGATCCGGGAAAGCGTGGCGCGCCTGGCCGCCGACGTCCTGGCCCCCCGCTATCGCCAGCGCGAGCAGGAAGGCCGCATCGAGCGCTCCGTGATCCGGCAATTGGGCGACATGGGCTGCCTGGGCGGCGAGCTGCCGGAAAAACTCGGCGGCAGCGGGCTGGGCTGCGTCACCAGCGGCGTGATCATCGAGGAAATCGCCAAGGGCGACTTCAACGTCGGCTACCTGCCGCTGCTGGCCTCGCTGAACGGGCAGATCATCGCCAACTACGCCGAGCCGGAGCTGGCGCGGAAATGGCTGAGCGAGATCACCGCCGGGCGCAAGACCGTCTGCATCGCCCTGACCGAACCCCATGGTGGCTCGGATGCCGCCAACCTGCGCCTGAAGGCCGAGCGTCGGGGCGATCACTACCTGCTCAACGGCGAGAAGACCTCGATCTCCATGGCCGACCAGGCCGACGTCGCCGTGGTCTTCGCCCGCACCGGCACCGTCGAGCAGCGCGCCGGCGGGATCAGCGCCTTCCTCGTACCGATGGATCTGCCGGGCATCGCCACCACCCGCTTCGAGGACTCCGGCCAGCGCGCCATCGGCCGCGGCTCGATCTTCTTCGACAACGTCGCGGTGCCGCTGAGCCACCGCCTCGGCGAGGAAGGCAAGGGCTTCCGGCAGGTGATGCAGGGCTTCGACTACAGCCGCGCGCTGATCGGCCTGCAGTGTCTGGCCGTGGCCCAGCAGTCGCTGGACGAGACCTGGCACTGGCTGACCGAGCGCCAGGCCTTCGGTCAACCGCTGTCGGCCTTCCAGGGGCTCACCCATCCCCTCGCCGAGTACCAGACCTACGTCTCCGCCGCCCGCCTGCAGTGCTACTACTCGTTGTGGCTCAAGGACAGCGGGCTGCCGCACAACGCCGAGGCCGCCATGAACAAGTGGTGGGCGCCGAAGCTCGCCTTCGACGTGGTAAAACAGTGCTTGTTGGCTCACGGCCATACCGGCTACGGCGAGGACCTGCCCCTGGCCCAGCGCCTGCGCGACGTGCTCGGCCTGCAAATCGGTGACGGCACGGCGCAGATCATGAAAAATATCATCGCACGCGAGACCGTCCCGAAATGACCGCTTGTCTGTCCCGGCAGCAAGGAGGCTTGACGGCCGTCGAGCCTTCCACCGGGAAAACAGGAGTCCAAATGAGCGAAAGCCCGTCCAGAGGCGTAGCCAACCGGTTGTTCTTCCGACTGTTCCAGACCGGGAACATCCTCCAGCGGCAGATCCAGCACGAGATGGGCGTCAGCACCGTGCAGTGGGCGGTGCTGGGCGCCCTTTCCCGCGAAGGCTACGAGCAGGGAATCTCGTTCAATCAGCTGACCGAGTATCTGTTCGTCAGTCGGCAGAGCCTGGATGGCGTACTCAAGCGCATGGAGCGGGACAAGCACATCGTGCGCATTCCGCACCCGGAGGACGGACGTGCCCGTCTGGTGCAGATGACCGGGCAAGGACGGGAGTTCTGGGACAGCCTGCAACCGAAGATCACCGAATTCTACCGGCAGGCACTGGGCAGTTTCGGTTTCGACGACAGCATCAGCTTGCTGCATTATCTCAACAACTTGCAGGGCGATTTGACCAAAGTCGAATTGTCCACTCTGAAAAGCTTGACGAAAGATTCAAGATAAGCAGGAATAGCAACGGAAGCTGACCCGCTATGCGGCTCTGCCGCACTGTTTCATCCCACGCTCTCGCGTGGTGCCGTTTGAATAAAAACAAAAACACTTGGCAGGAATAACCGATGAGCAACAAGACCCTCGTAATGCGAGGGTCGGCCAGGGAGTTCAATGGCTTCAGCGCCGTTGACGTGGTCGATCTTCATGCTGGATGCGATACCCGTTCCACCCCCGTCTTTTCTCTCAGCCATAAAGCTCGCTTGCTTTCGCTCTGCGGTTGCCTCCTTCCGCTTTCGGCCCAGGCCGGATTCTTCCAGGATAGTCATCTCACCATGGAGGCGCGAAATTTCTACCTGAATCGCGACTTCCGGGACTCGGACAAGAGCGACGTGCCCCGCTTCAAGGGCCAGCCCAAGAACAAGCTCGAAGACTGGGGGCAGGGATTCATCATGCGCTACGAATCCGGCTTCACGCCGGGGCCGATCGGTTTCGGCGTGGATGGCATGGGCCTGCTGGGCATCAAGCTGGATTCCGGCGCCGGAACCAGCGGTAGCGGCGCCCTGCCGCGCAACCCCATCACCGGCGAGGTGCCGGACGAGTTCAGTTTCTTCGGCTGGACCGGCAAGGCGAAGGTTTCCCAGAGCACGCTGACGGTGGGCACCCACCTCCCGACGCTGCCGGTGGTGTACTACAACGACACGCGGATGTTGCCGCAGACCTTCTTCGGCGCCCAGTTGCTGTCCAAGGACATCAGGAACATGACCGTGCTGGGCGGCCAGTTCCGCAAGACCCGCCTGCGCGACTCGACGAACTACGAGGACATGACCATGTTCTCCGATCGCTCCACCGGCGGTATGCCCAGCGATCACTTCAACTACGGCGGACTCACCTACACCTGGTCGCCCAAGCTGAGCGCGAGCTACTTCTACGGCGAACTGGAGAACAACTACAAGCAGCATTACATCGGTCTGCTCAGCACCCTGCCCCTGACCGAGAGCCTGAAATTCAAGTCGGACCTGCGCTATTTCATCAGCGACGACGACGGCCGCAGCACGGTGGACAACCGGACCGCGCAGGCGATGCTCACCCTGCTCTATCGGGGGCATGCCCTCGGCGGGGGCTACGTCTGGCAGACGGGGGACACCGGCATGCCCTTCATCGCCGGCGGAACCAACGCCTATACCATCAACCTCGCCACCTACCACCACTTCCTGCGCGCCCACGAGGACTCCTGGCAGGTTCGCTACGACTACGACTTCGCTCCCCTCGGCCTGCCCGGCCTGACCTTCATGGCCCGTTACATGCGGGGCAGCGATTTCCAGATCGGCAACCAGAATGCCAACGAATGGGAGCGTGACGTCGATATCAGCTATGTCGTGCAGAGCGGGCTGCTGAAGGATCTCAACCTGCGCTGGCGCAACCTCTCCTATCGCAGCAGCAACACCACCGATCTGGACGAGAATCGGCTGATTGTCAGTTACACCTTCAAGTTCTGGTGAAAACCCTGAACGGCGTTTGCCTGCGGGCAAACGCCTCCTTTCTTCGAGGAGTCAGACATGCACGTCGACGAGGCCATGCAGTCCCGCCGCTCGATGCGCCGCTTCCTGCCCACTGCGGTTCCGCAGTCGGTGGTGCGGCATATCCTGCAGGTGGCGGCGCGCTCTCCGAGCGGCAACAACATCCAGCCCTGGCGGGTCCACGTGGTGGCTGGCACAGCCCGCGACAAGCTCTGTCGGGACCTGCTGCAGGCGGCGACCGACAGCCCCGAGCGCTATCGGGCCGAGTACGACTACTACCCCACCCAGTGGTTCGAGCCCTACTTGGAGCGCCGGCGCCGGTGCGGTTTCGCCCTCTACGAAACCCTCGGCATCGGCCGGGGCGACCGGGAACGGCGGGAGGAGCAGATGCTGCGCAACTACCTGTTCTTCGACGCCCCGGTCGGTCTGCTCGTGACCCTCGACCGGCGGCTGAGCGCCGGCAGCTACATGGACATCGGCATGTTCATCCAGAGCATCCTGCTCGCCGCCCGTGGCCAGGGACTGCACACCTGCCCGCAGGCCGCCTTCGCCATCTTCCACGAAGTCGTGCGCAAGCACCTCCCCTTGACCGACGAGGAGCTGCTGGTATGCGGCATCGCGCTCGGACATGCGGATCCCGACGCGCCGGAGAATGGCCTGGTGACCGAGCGCGAGCCGGTGGAGTCGTTTGCCAGCTTCCACGGTTTCGCCGAGAAACCGTAATCCCGTCCCGACCAACCGATACTCAGGACGCATCCTCGAGGGCCGGCTCCCTGTTCTGCTCCGCCGTGAATGTAGCCTGGCGCAGCAGATTCAGCTCCGTGTTCGCCGCACTGAGGCTGACCTGAAGATCCTGCGTCTGTTGCCGTTCCTTCGCCAGAGCGGCCTTCAGCTCGCTCATCTCCCCCTGCAGCATGCTGAAGCGTTCGAGCAGAACATCCCGCGCTGTGTGCGACTGGGCCAGTTGAGTGCCCAGGGTCACCAGCTCCCCGGCCTGCCGGGTGAGCCGGTCGCGCTGCTCGCCCTGCTCCCTGGCCATGTGCCCGATCTCGGTGGAAAGGCGCTCGTTGGCGCGGTTCAGCTGGGTGAGCTCGTCCTGCTTGACGATCAGCGTCTGCTGCAACTGGCGGATTTCCATCTGCAACTGCTGGACCTGGCTCTCATGGCGGCGCTGCTCCTGCTCGCGCTGTTCCTTGCTCGCCTGCCGGTAATGCTCCAGCGCATCGCGGCTGTGCCGGTGCTTCTCTTCCAGCGACAGGATCTGCTGGTCGCGATCCTCCAGGCGCGCCGCCTGATCCTGATTGGCCTGCGCCAGTCGTGCCTGCTCCAGCTGCGACTCCTGCAGCCGCTGCCGGGTCTGCAGATGCCCGTCCGACTCGCTCTGCAGTTGCCCCGCCAGAGTTTCAACCTGCACCTGTAGCTGCTGGATCTGCTGCTGCGCCTGGGCCAGACGCCCTTCCAGCTCGCCGCGCTCCTGGTCGAAGCGCCGGCGCATGCTTTCCACGGTCTGTTCGGCCTCCTCCTGCAGGCGTTCTGCCAGACGGGCCACCAGCGCGGTGAGCTCGTCGCTGAGGCTGGCGGTGCCGCCTTGGCGCCCGGCCTCACTCTCTTCGATCTCTTTCAGATAGCGATGAATGGTGGTTTTCGAACCGGTATTGCCCAGTTCGATACGTACCGCATCGATGCTCGGGTGTTCGCCCCGGGCCAGCAGCGCCTGCCGGGCCTTGTTCACCAGTGCTTTGTTAATGCCTCCGCGAGCCATGCTTTACCTACTATTTCGTACTGTTTTACGTACCATGTATTTACATACTATAAATGCGAAAAGTAAAGCTTGATTACAGGTCATTGCCAGCATTAAATAATCGAGCATTAACCGATATCAGTGGCACGAACACCCGCTAACGGGTGTTCTTTCGGTACGGAATCCGGGGTATTCAGTGACGAGCAAGGTCGACCGCTATCTGCAGGCGGGAACGCGGGAGAACACGCGGCGGAGCTATCGAGCCGCTATCGAACATTTCGAGGTGTCCTGGGGAGGGCTGCTGCCGGCGACCAGCGACAGCGTCGTCCGCTATCTGGTCGACCATGCCGACAGCCTGTCGCTCAACACGCTCAGGCTGCGTCTCGCCGGGCTGGCCCAATGGCATGTCAGCCAGGGCTTCCCCGATCCGACCAAGACGCCCATGGTCCGCCAGGTGCTCAAGGGCATCCGCGCCCTGCACCCGGCACGGGAAAAACAGGCCGCGCCGCTACAGTTGCAGCATTTGCAACGGGCTGTCGACTGGCTCGAACGGGAAGCGACGCAGGCCGCGCAACGGGGAGATCCACGCACCCAGCTGCGTTGTCGCCGCGATGTCGCACTGCTGCTGATCGGTTTCTGGCGGGGCTTTCGCAGTGACGAGCTGTGCCGCCTACAGGTCGAGCAGATCCAGGCGGTGCCCGGCGTGGGCATGGAACTCTACCTGCCGCACAGCAAGGCCGATCGCGACAATCTCGGTACTACCTACCGGGCACCGGCGCTGAAACAGCTGTGTCCGGTGCGGGCCTACCTGGACTGGATCACCGTCGCCGGCCTGGCGCGCGGGCCGGTGTTCCGACGCATCGACCGCTGGGGCAATCTGGCCGAGGACGGACTGAACCCCGGCAGCCTGATCGCCCTGCTGCGGCAGATCCTGCAACGCGCCGGCGTTCCGGCCGAGTCCTACACCAGTCACTCGCTGCGTCGGGGCTTCGCCACCTGGGCCAGCGCCAACGGCTGGGATCTGAAGGCGCTGATGAGCTACGTGGGCTGGAAGGACATGAAATCGGCGATGCGCTACATCGATCCGGCGATCTCCTTCGGCGGGCTGGCAGCAAGCCCGGCCACTCCGCTGTCGGATGCCCTGCGCCCGCGGCTGACCGACAGCTCCGAATAGCACTAGTACATCGGCTTTGACTGTCGAACAGGCAGCCCTCCCGAAGAACACGCCTCAATTTCCCATTCCCGCTCGAGTGACCTGCGCCGTCCCCGGCATTTCCCCAATTTGGCTGATTGCCAGGGTTTGCAGCGAGGTTTCGGAAACCTGTTACCAGTCAGTCGACTTCCGATTACAGAAAATAAATCACCAAGTAGCTCACAAAAGCGCAGTAATGATGTTTTCAAGGAAACAATTAGCCGTATATGGCTCCGGACAGGAGCCGGTACGGCTGTGATTTCAGGAATCAGACGAGTCTGTATCCGGGACTTTCGATACGCCGCAAAGCGGCATCCAGACCGACTCCAGGAAGCCTGGAGTCGGCCTGATCGCTGAGGCCCTCGACTGAGCCCGGCCCTTGCCAGGCCATTCGGCCAGCAGGATCAGGGCTTGACTGCGGAGCCCTGGTGGGCGAGATGCAGGCGGAACCAGTCCCCCGCCAGACGGGCTACCTCGTCCATCTTGCCGGACTCCTCGAACAAGTGGGTGGCGCCCGGGACCACGAACAGCTCATGGGGGCACTTCAGGTGGACGATGGTCTGGCGGTTCAGCTCCAGCACCTCGAGATCCGCCCCGCCGACGATGAACAGCGCCGGCGCCTTCACCCGCTCCAGCGAATCGCCGGCCAGATCGACGCGCCCGCCGCGGGAGACCACGGCGCCGATGTCGGCCGGCCGCGAAGCCGCGGTAATCAGGGCGGCAGCGGCACCGGTGCTGGCTCCGAACAGACCGAGGCGGAAGCCGCGCAGGCTCGGATCGCCGCGAAGCTGATCGACCACACCGTTCAACCGCTCGCTGAGCAAGGGAATATCGAAGCGGAATTGCCGGGTGGCCTCATCCACGGGCTGCTCTTCCTCGGTGAGCAGATCGAACAGCAGCGTGGCGAGTCCGAGCCCGTTGAAAAAACGCGCCACGCTCATGTTGCGCGGACTGTGCCGGCTGCTGCCGCTGCCATGGACGAACACCACCATGCCATCGGCGTTGTCCGGAACGGTCAGGTCGCCATGCAACCTGGCCTTGCCCAGGGTGAAGCGCATCGGACGTGCCGACGAATTACTCATGCTCCTTTCCTCCGTGTGTCCATGAATCTCGCAGTAGATCCTGTACTTCCTGATCGGAAGTCTGATCGAAGTTCAGATACCAATTGCCGATGGCATAGAGATGCAAGGGCGTGTGCAGGCAGACGACCCTGTCTGCCATCTTCTCCAGTTGCATGACGGTTTCCGGCGCCGCGACGGGAGCCGCGACGGTGATGCTACCGGCCCCCTGCATGCGTACGGCCTTGACTGCGGCGCGCATGGTCGCCCCCGTCGCCAGGCCATCGTCGATGAGAATGACCGGCCGCCCCTGCACCGCGGGCCGAGGTCGCTGCCCGCGATAGGCTAGCTCGCGACGCTGCAGCTCCTGGGTTTCGCGCGCGATGGCCGCCTCTATCGCAGTCGGCGAGACGTGGGCGTAGTTGACGATGTCCTCGTTCATCACCCGTATGCCGCCGCTGGCGATGGCACCCATGGCCAGCTCGTGATTGCCCGGCGTGCCCAGCTTGCGCACCACCAGAATGTCCAGCTCCAGCCCCAGCCGGGTGGACACCTGATAGGCGACTGGGACTCCGCCCCGCGGCAATGCCAGCACCAGAGCGCCGTTCCAGTCGCCCTCGGCGGCCAGCCGCTCGGCGAGGGCTCGACCGGCTTCGACCCGATCGGGAAAGGGAATGCTCACGATCATGTCGACCTCCGCTGCCAGTAACCACTCTTTTCAGTCTGGCCCAGAAATCGGCATCCGCCGGGACAGGCGGCGAGTGGTTGCTTCCGGCCATCCCCCGAGGGATGAACTAATCTTCTTTGGCAGCACGGAGATAGCCGATTTCATCCAAGCGAGGTCCTGTCATGGACAAGAACCGTCAGAGTCTGAGCGACAAGCTGATCCAGCCCGAATTTCACGACCCCTACCTGAAGCCCTGGCACGAGCGTGGCGACACCTTCTGCCCGCAGTGCGGGGTCACCTATCAGGCGGGGCGCTGGACCTGGCAGCATCTGGCGCACAAGGACAAGGCCGAAGAGGAGACCTGCCCGGCCTGCCGGCGCATCGCCGAGCGGGTTCCGGCCGGCCAGGTGACCATGAGCGGCAGCTTCGTCAAACCGCACAGCGAGGAAATCTGCCACATCGTTCGCCATGCGGAGGAACTGGAAAAGCCGGAGCATCCGCTGGAGCGGCTGATGTCCATCAGCGACACCGCCGACGGCCTGCTGGTGACCACCACCGGCATGCACCTGGCCAAACGCCTGGCCCATGCCCTGGACGAGGCCTTCAAGGGCGGGGAGCTGCACACCCACTACAAGGAGGAGGACTGCTTCGTCGACATCCACTGGAAGCGCGACTGACGAAGCAGCGAGCCATAACCCTCAGGCGATCTGGGCGGCGATGGCCGGAGCCGGCTTGGCAATCTTTGCTGCAGATCGAGACGCAGCCTGGGGCTTTTCGGCGAGACGGAAGATCGAGATCGCCCGCTGGACCTCGCTGACCTGAGTCTCCAGCCGGTGCGTGACCTGGGCCAGGCTCACCACCAGCTGGGTGTTGCGGTGGGTCGCCTGATCCAGCTGGGAAACCGCCTGACTGACGTGGCCGACAGCGCGGCCCTGCTCGTCGGATGCGCAGACGACGCTCTGCATGATGCCGTCGACCTGGGTCACCGAAGCGATCACGCCCCCGGTCGCCTCTTCGGCTTGCCGTACCAGCCGCGCGCCCTCCTCGATCTGCGCCTTGGAGCTCTCGATCAGCTGGCCGATCTCCTTCGCCGCCTCGGCCGAGCGGCCGGCCAGCGTGCGTACCTCGCTCGCCACCACGGCGAAGCCGCGCCCCTGCTCGCCGGCCCTGGCCGCCTCGACCGAAGCGTTCAGAGCCAGGATATTGGTCTGGAAGGCGATGGAGTCGATGGTCTTGATGATGCTGGTCATCTGCTCCGAACCGGCCAGTATCGCCTCCATGGTGGCCACCACCTGGCTCATCACCACGCCACTGCGCTGGACGCCATGGGCGGCATCGTCGGTCAGCCGATTGGCCTCGCGGGCATGATTGGCGTTCTGGCTCAGGGTGGAGGCCAGCTCCTCCATGCTGGCGGCCATTTCCTGCTGGGATGCGGCCTGTTGCTCGGTGCGCACGGCCAGATCGTCGCTGCCGTTGGCGACTTCGGTGGCCGAACGGGCGAAAGCGTCGAGACTGCCCCGGACATCCGTGTTGATGCTGATCAGACTCTTGCGCAGGGTATCCAGACGGCATCCCAGCCGGCCAAGCTCGTTGTCGCCCGCATGCGGCATCTGCACGCCGAGGTTGCCTGCCGCCAGCTGAGCGGCGAACGCCTGGGCATTGCGCAGCGACTTGAGGATCACCCCCATGGTCCGCCCGCCCAGCAGCACCAGGGCGGGGACGGCGACACCGGCCAGGGCGATCTGCACCAACAGAGACCCCTTGCCGGCTTCCGAAGCCGCCTGCAGGGCGTAGAGGTCGAGTCCGCCGTTGACCGTGAGGAGCCCGGCCGCGGCGAAAGTGAGCAACGACAGGCGGGTACGCAGCGAGTTGCGCGCCAGCAGCCCGGGCAGGCCGCGCAGCCCGCGATGGACCAGCCGCCCGCGATCCAGGGTCATCCCGATGCTCCCGCCCTCGCGCAACACCCGGTAGACGCGCTCGGCCTCCTCGATATCCCGGCGCCGGGCCTTGGTCCGCACCGACGCGTAGCCGACCAGGCGCTCGTCCTCGTAATAGGGCGCGACAGTGGCACGCACCCAGTAATAGTCGCCCGTCTTGCGCCGGTTCTTCACCACGCCCTCCCAGGTCTCGCCACTCTGGATGGTCTGCCAGAGATTGGCGAAAGCCTCGGGCGGCATATCCGGATGGCGCACGAGGTTATGGTGGGCCCCCATCAACTCCTCGTGGGCGAAACCGCTCACTTCGATGAAGGCAGGATTGGCATAGGTGATTCGTCCCTGGAGGTCGGTCCTGGAAATCAGGAAATTATCGTCGTTGAGTTCATATTCCCGATTGGTAACCGGCTGGTTGATACGCATTGGCTGTCCCTAGTTGGGCCTAATTAGAAAGCACTTTTTTATTGTGGATATATATGCTCGAGGCAGTCATTGAAGTTCGTCCGCACATTTAAAAACTTTAATAATTGTTTAGCTTATTTGAAGTGCGTCTTAAATACGAAAAGTTCTGTACTCCTTATGGAGTATTTCCAAAAGTTCGTTATCGGGCGGTCCGAGGCATCCTGACAAATCGCGCACTCGCGCCGTCCAGGCCTCCCAACCGGCGCCGAAACAACCGGAGAGACGGCAGCCGGCAGTTCGTCGCCGCAGGCTGCGCCGAGGCGGCACGCCGTACTGCTTGTGCTTCACTGTGAGGCGACCCACATCACTTTCCGTAACCGGTCGGGAGGGGCCTGTCATGGCACAGCCAGAACAACAGCAGCAATCGGTAGAAACGCAGCAGCCATCCGCCGAGCAGCAGTCGCAGCAGAACGTGCCGATCGGCCGCGAACAGCAGAACCGCCCGGCGCGCACCAGCGCCAACGATCCCTGGCGACCGCTGACCAACCTGCGCAGACAGATCGATCACCTGTTCGAAGACTTCGACCGCATGACCCCGTTCTGGCCCTTCGGTCGCAGCGCCTTCGAGATAGCGCCATTCGGGCGAGCCATCTCGACCGCGGCCAGCACGCCGGCGGTGGACATCGTCGAGCAGGATCAGGCCATCGTCATCACCGCCGAGCTGCCGGGCATGGACGAGAACAACATCGAGCTGAAGCTGGCCAACGGCGCCCTGCTGCTCAAGGGCGAGAAGCAGGACGAGCGCGAGGAGCAGAACCAGGGTTACTACGTCTCGGAACGTACCTACGGCTCCTTCCAGCGCAGCTTCGGTCTGCCGGAGAACATCGATGTCGACAACATCGAGGCACACTTCGACAAGGGCGTCCTGACCATCACGCTGCCCAAGCGCCCCGAAGCGCTGCCGCAGGAGAAGGTCATCGGCATCAAGAGCAAGCGCGGGGAACAGCAGGCCCAGAGAGGGAAGATGGAACAGGGCGAGCAGGCGGAGCAGCAACAGCCGGAGGAATGACTGCCCACCGCCCTGCTCCACCCATCCACATCCGGCATGCCTGACCGCCTCGGCCAGGCATGCGCCCCATGAACGACCGGAATCGCTCGCGATCGCTCTGCCCATGGCCAACCAAACGCTCGGTCTGTTTCTCGCCGGCGACCTGATGAGCGCGCGAGGGGTCGACCAGATCCTGCCCCACCCCGGCGATCCGCGGCTCTACGAGGGCTTCGTGAAGGACGCCCGCGACTACGTGCTGCTCGCCGAAGAGCAGAACGGCCCCATTCCCCATCCGGTGGACTTCGACTACCCCTGGGGCGTGGCCATGGAGGAATTCGCCCAGCGCCAGCCGGATCTGCGGCTGGTCAATCTGGAAACCGCGGTCACCATCCGTGGCCGGCCGGAACCCAAAGGCATCAACTACCGGATGCCGCCCACCAACCTGCAACTGCTGACCGTGGCCGGCATCGATGCCTGCTCGCTGGCCAACAACCATGTGCTGGACTGGGGCGAGGACGGCCTGATCGACACCCTAGACTCCCTCTCCGCCCAGGCCATCGCCTGCGCTGGCGCTGGGCGGGATCGCGAGGCGGCCGAAGCCCCGGCGGCATTGCCCCTGGCCGACGGCGGACGGCTGCTGATGTTCGCCGTCGGCCTGCCGGACAGCGGCATTCCTTCGTACTGGGCGGCGGGGCCGACGAATCCGGGCGTGGCCTTCCTCCCCGACCTCAGCCGCGCCAGCCTCAAGGCCATGGCCCAGCGCATCCATGCCGCCAGCCGGCCCGGCGACCGCGTGCTGGTCTCGATTCACTGGGGCGGCAACTGGGGGTTCGAGATCCCGCCCGAGCAGGTCGCCTTCGCCCACGGACTGATCGACGCCGGCGTGGATGTGGTGCACGGGCACTCCTCGCATCACATCAAGGGACTGGAGATCTACCGCGAGCGCCTGATCCTTTACGGCTGCGGCGACCTGCTGAACGACTACGAGGGCATCGGCGGCCACCGCCACTACCGCAGCGAACTGGGCCTGCTGTATTTCCCCACCCTGGACGGCGAAGGCCGGCTGCTGGACCTGGACCTGGTGCCGACCCGGATGCGCAAGCTGCGCCTGGAGTACGCCGAGGACGAGGATGCGCGGCACTGGCTGCTGGGCACCCTGAACCGCGAATGCCGGGGGAACGCCTGCCGGTTCCGGACCGGTGCGGAACGGGCCTTCCACCTCGACCGCTGAGGCGGAACTGGCCCGTCCCGCTGGCGCCCCGACTCACTCCGGCAGGGACGGCATGTTCGACTCCGGGCTCTGCTTCTCGGGCAGCTCGGTCATGGTCGCCTCGGTCAGCAGCAGGATGCTGGCCACCGACACCGCATTCTCCAGCGCCACCCGCACCACCTTGGTCGGATCGATGATGCCGGCCTCGAACATGTCGACGTAGCGGTTCTGCGCCGCATCGAACCCGATATTGCCCTTCTC
Organism: Azotobacter bryophylli; assembly: GCF_042643485.1. NCBI lineage: Bacteria > Pseudomonadati > Pseudomonadota > Gammaproteobacteria > Pseudomonadales > Pseudomonadaceae > Azotobacter > Azotobacter bryophylli. The sequence continues at coordinate 233,427 of NZ_JBHRSJ010000016.1, forward strand.
GGCCAGCAACCGGGCGACCACCACGCCGTCGTCCACCGCGGAGTTGTCGGCGATGGTCCGCACCGGGGTCTCCAGGGCGCGACGGAGGATCTGCAGGCCGGTGCGTTCGTCGCCCTCCGCCTTCGCCTCCTCGGCCTGGATCGCCGGAACCGCGCGCAGCAGCGCCAGTCCGCCGCCGGGCACCATGCCCTCGGCGATTGCCGCCTTGGTCGCGGCAATCGCATCGTCCAGGGCGTCCTTGCGCGCCTTCATCTCGGCCTCGGTCGGTGCCCCGGCGCGGATCACCGCCACGCCGCCGGAGAGCTTGGCCAGGCGCTCCTGCAGCTTCTCGCGATCGTAGTCGCCGGTGGCCTGGTCGATCTGCGCGCGGATCTGCCTGATCCGCGCCTCCACGGCGGCCGGGTCGCCATTGCCGCCGATCAGGGTCGTGCTTTCCTTGTCGATCACCACCCGGCGGGCACGGCCGAGCTGGGCCAGGGTGGTGTCCGCCAGGCTGCGGCCGAGGTCGCGGCTGATGACCTCGGCGCCGGTCAGCACGGCGATGTCCTGGAGCATGTCCTTGCGCCGTTCGCCGAAGCCCGGCGCCTTGACCGCCACCGCGTGGAGCACTCCGCGGATATGGTTGAGGATCAGCGTGGCGAGCGCCTCGCCCTCGATGTCCTCGACGATGAACAGTAGCGGCCGGCCGGCCTTGGCCACTTCCTCCAGCAGCGGGATGAGGTCCTGCAGCAGGCTGACCTTCTGGTCGCAGAGCAGGACGAAGGCCTCCTCCAGCACCGCCTGCATCTTGTCGCTGTCGGTGACGAAGTACGGCGAGACGAAGCCGCGGTCGAACTGCATGCCTTCGACCACCTCGAGCACGGTCTCGGTGGTCTTGGATTCCTCCACCGTGATCACCCCGTCGCCGCCGACCTTCTCCATGGCCTCGGCCACCAGCTCGCCGATCTGCTCGTCGTTGTGCGCGGAGATGCTGGCCACCTGGGCCTTCTCCTTGCGCGCCCGGACCGGCCGCGACTGCGCCCGTAGCGAGGCGACGGCGACCTGCAGGCCGCGGTCGAGGCCGCGCTTGAGGTCGATGCCGCTGGCCCCGGCCACCACGTTGCGCACCCCGTCGGCGAAGATCGCCTGGGCCAGCACGGTGGAAGTGCTGGTACCGTCGCCGACGCTATCGCCGGTGCGCTCGGCGGCCTGTCTCAGCATGGCGGCGCCTAGGTTCTCCTCGGCGTCCTCCAGATCCACCTGCTTGGCGATGGTCACGCCGTCGTTGCATACCGTGGGCGTGCCCCACTGGCGCTGGATCAGCACCGACTTGGACTTGGGCCCGAGGGTCACGCGCACGGCATCGGCCAGTTGCGTCGCCCCGCGCAGGATCTTTTCCCGGGCCGCGTTACGAAACAGGATCTTGGTCTTGGCCATGCTTCATTTCTCCTTCGACACGATCCCCTCGGGGTGGATCACCAGCGCACTGCACGGCAGCCGGTAGAGCAGCGACTCGCAGGTGCTGCCCATCATCTCCCGCTGCAGGCCCCGATGCAGGGTGGTGCCCATGACCACCACGTCCGCCTCGCTGCGGGTGGCGTAGTCGGCGATGGTCGGCACCACCGGCCCGAGCAGGAAGTGGCGCTGCTTCTCGGCGATGCCATGGCGCTCGGCCAGTATCCGGAACGCGTCCTGGCTGGCCGTCTTCATCTTCTTCTGCAGATCGCCGAACCACGGCAGATTGAGGGTGGCGGTGGGGAACGGCTGGTCGGCCATGGCGTTGCAGGCATATAGCAAGTGCAGCTCGGCCGCGCATTGCCTGGCCAACTCCGTGGCGGTGCGGATGATCTGGTCGTTGAAGTCGGTCGCCTCCTTGGCGTCCACCAGCGGATCGACCGCCGCCACCACCTTCTGCGGCAAGGCGTGATGGGAGTCGGCCACCAGATGCACCGGCACCGGGCAACGGCGCAGCAGCTGCCAGTCCAGCGGCGTGATGAAGGCCCGCTTGATCGCCGTTTCGGGATTGATGTCCTTGATCAGCAGATCGGCCGGCAGCGTCTGCACATGGGTGAGGATCTCCTCCAGCGGATGCTTGCACCAGACCACCTCAGCGCTCGCCTGCAGGCCCTGGCTGCGCAGGATCACCACCTCTTCCTGGAGCCACTCGTGCTGCACGGCCACATAGGCGCTGCGCGCCTGCTCCATCCCTTCTCGGTCGATCCGGCTCATCGCCGCGATGGTTTCGGTGTAGACGAACAGGGCGATGTGCAGGTTGGCGCCGCTGGTCTTGGCCAGGGCGACGGCACGCTCGAAGGCGGGACTGCGGCTCGTGTCGGGCTTGGCGATCAGGAGCAGGCGTTGAAACTGACTCATGGGTCGATCTCCGAGAGAATCCGAATCAGTTTTCATATTAGTCGGCCGCGGCGCAGCGAGCCGGCGCGCATGGAAGGCCCCGGAGAGGGGGCTACAGATCGATGCTCAGGCCGTCCCGGGCGACGGAAACGCCGGCCGGTAACTCGGGATGGTCCAGCCAGTACTCGTCCAGATCGTGGTCGACGTGGGTGAGCAGGCAGAGCGGCGCGGCGATGGCTGCCGCGAGATACAGCGCCTGATTCAGGTCGTTGTGGTTGCGCGGCGCTTCCGCAGAGGGCGGCTTGCTGCAGTCCAGCACCACCAGGTCCGGACGCTGGCGCTGCAGGTAATCCAGGGTGTCGACGGGCAGGCCGACGGTGTCGGTAAGATAAGCCAGACTGCGATGGGCCGCAGCGATCAGATAGCCGTGGCTGAGCCTGGAGTGGATCAGCGGCAGCGACGTGACGGTGAAGGGACCGAGAGTCAGACTGACGAAGGGTTGCAGCGGGCGGAAGTCGAGAATGCCCGGATGCTTGTAGAGGTCGTCGCACCCCTGGGGATCGGCCGGTGCGTAGACCGGGATGCTCTGCCCCTCGCCCCAGCGCAGGTGAAACAGCCCCATCACATGATCCATGTGGAAGTGGGTGAGCAGGATGGCGCCCAGGCTGCCCGGCGCGAAGCGTTCGCACAGATCGGTGCGCCCGGCATCCAGCAGTAGCCGCCAGCCCTTGCAACTGAGCAGCGCGCTGCAGGCCTGACGCCCCCGCTCGGGCTGCTCCCGGGCGAGCCGACAGGCCCGGCAGAAGCAACCGTAGACGGGAACGCGCCGGGCGTCGCCGGTGCCGAGAAAATCGAGCCGCAGTGTCAGGAAACCACCTCCTCACGGTGCAGGATGGCGCTCAGCAGTTGTCCGAGAGCCTGTTCCAGTTCCTGATTATTGTCGATCACCTGCGCGTCCGCCGGGGAATCGGCGGCCAGTCGCCGCGCGCGCTCGACCCGCGCCGCGATCTGCGCGGCGCTTTCGCGCCCGCGGGCGAGCAGGCGCTGGCGCAGCGTCTCCGGCTTCACCTGCAGCAGCAGCGGCACCAGACGCTCGCCATACCGCGCCCGGGCCTGCTGCAGATGACCGCGGGAGCCGTTGACCAGGACGTCCAGGCCCATGGCCAGCCACTGGTCGATCTCCACGCCGATTCCGTAGCGATGCCCGTTGGCGCTCCAGTACAAGGCGAAGGTGCCCAGCCTGACGCGCTGGTCGAATTCTGCCTCGCTCAGGCACAGGTGGTTCTCGCCGAGCAGGTCGGGCTCGCGGGTGATGTAGCGAGGGGCGATCAGGCAGGGTTCGTCGATCAGCCGCTCGCGGCAGCGACGCAGCAAGGTGTCCTTGCCCGAGCCGGAAGGCCCCATCAGATAGAACAGTCGACCACTCATTTCGAAACACCCACCCACGCCACTCGGCCTCAATCGAATCGGATTTTGCCATTTTCCTGGATACTACCGCGCCGGTGCCGGCAGCAGCCAGCAGGCCGCCCGCGTGGAGACAAGTGTCGTCCGCCGCCGCACGACGCTCATGCTGCCGACCACAGATTCCCGCACATGGACCAATGACGCCGTGCCCGGCCTCGGCGCAACGCCCCATCCCTGAGCCCTTTTCCCGGGTTCGCGGATGTTCCCGTCCATTCGTCGGAACTGTTGCCACATGGCGGCGTTTTCGCCTCATTGCCTGTCATGACGATCCGGTCAGGACTGCCTAAATCGCCAGTTGTGCTCAGCGAAGCGGTTGAATAGCATGCTGTGACCAAGAGATGCCGGTGCCTCGTCGGACCGGATCCCGCGCATGGAGGCGTGAAAGGTGAAAGAGCAGAAACGAACCCGGAGCCGGGCCGATCTAACCGGTACACTGTCCGCACTATTGCTCATGGCGGCAGGCGCCCAGGCGTCTGGCAAGGAGATCAGCGGAAAGGTGGTCGACATCGTCGACGGCGATACCCTGACGCTGCTGACCACGGACAACTGGCTCATCCAGGTGCAGCTCGCCAATATCGAAGCCCCCGAGGATTCGAACCCCTACGGCGCCCAGGCGCGACAGGCCCTCAGCGACCTGACTCTCGGCAAGACCGCTACCCTGCAGGTGTATGGACGCGACCCCATCGGCCGCAGCGTGGCCGAAGTGTACGTCGGCAAGCGCAACATCAACCTCGAAATGGTCCGCCAGGGAGCGGCCCGGCTCGATCAGCAGGACCCGGAACCGGCCCCGCTGCATACCCAGGCGGGGGCGAAGCGCGCTCTTCACGGCGTCGGCGCGCCCGGCAATGGCTTCATCCGTCTGGAACACCGGTTCTGAGAATGTTGCGGGCTCTCGTCCGCACCGTGGCGCTGCGAGTGATTCGATTTCAGGAAACTATCGGCCGTGCCTGCCGCTTCGCTTCGCATGCACTAGCCTTTGTTCCATCAGCCCCCAAGGAAAGTGGCTGAATTCCTATAGGACAACAGGGAAGAGCTCTACGGTGCAGACCATCCTCCGCCATAGCGGCGAATCACTCCGAATCAACGACGACGTGCTCATCACCGTCGTCGGCATATCCGGCTCCCAGGTCAAGCTGGGGCTCGAGGCCCCGGCGCACGTTGCACTCTACCGTCAGGAGGTCTATCCGTTCAGAGACTCCAGGAGAAAACCGGGCAGCGGGCCGCGCCGGCCCATCGGCTCGGCCAAGGCTCATTAGGTTGGTGATGCCCCGCCGGATGGCCATGCAACCGCGTTAGCGCGACTACCCCTAGATTCGCAGATCGAATTCCCCAGGATCAAAGCGCGCGGTTGTTCGAGTAATCCGGAAGCCATGGGTGGTCTTCATGCCTGGCCATCCACCATTGCTGGTTCCGGCGCCAGTGGCGAAAAAGCCGGTCGATTTCTCCCTCGACCGAGTACGTACCGTGCGATCGGCACGCCCTGTTTCGGCCCGATGGAAACGGCCGAAGGAAGCACCTGTCAGAAAAGGAGTCCCCCATGCAGCAGCGAGTCTCTCAGTTTTCCCCGGAACACGAGGTGTCCAGCATATCCGGTCGCGCCCGCCTCGCCCTGGCGACCCTGGAGCGTTCCGGCCCGCACTACCGTTTCCGGGTCGAGCCCGTCAGCAAGGGGCTGTTCAGAATCGTCGACAGTCGTACGGAGACGGTGAAGGGCTGGCGGCTCAGCCATATGGAAGCCTGCATGCTGGCCGACCAGCTGGAGCTGAGCAGCCGATGCGGCTGACGGGGCGGCTGGCGACTATCCGGCAACTGTCCTCATGTCCGGGGGCCGGACAGCGCCTCGGGACTGTCGATGTCCCAGAGGATGGCCGGATCATCCACCGCCAGTTCGAGTAGCCGCCCGTCGCGAAACAGCCGCTTCGCCCCCGCATCGCCGCTCAGTCCCGCCAGCCCCTCGCCATAGGCGCGACCGAAGCCGACCGGGTGTCCCCGACGCCCCTGCCAGGTCGGCACCACGATCAGTTCCTCCCGCAGGGCTGCGGCGACCCGAGCGACGGTCGCGGGCCGAATGAACGGCATGTCGCCCAGAGCGATCAGCCAGCCCGCGTAGTCCGGCACCCGAGCCACCGCTGCGGCGATGCTGTCGCCCATCCCGGCGGACGCGAGCGTCACCAGCTCGCAGCCGTGAGCCAGGCCGAGGGCGATCGCCCCGCGGTTCTCCGGACGGGTCACCAGCAGGACCCGCTCCACCTGCCCATGCAGGGCCAGCAGCGCATGCTCCAGCACTGCCCGCTCGCGACCGTCGTGTCCAGAACAGCAGGCCAGGAGCTTGTCACTATCGCTTCCGGCGACCTGACGAAAGCGCGTCCCCAGGCCGGCGGCGAGCAGGATGGCGCAGACTCCGCCGCTCAAGCCGTCTGCACCTGCTGCGGGGACCGCGAGGGCGCGACCTGACCGTTCTTCAGCGCGACGATCTGGGCCATCAGCGATAGGGCGATTTCCGGCGGGGTGTGGCTGCCGATGGGCAGGCCGATCGGGCCGTGCAGACGGTCGATGGCCTCCTGGGGCAGCCCCAGCTCGGCCAGCCGCTCGCGGCGCTTGGCGCTGTTGACCCGCGATCCCAGGGCGCCGACGTAGAAGGCACGGGACTCCAGGGCGGTGAGCAGCGCCATGTCGTCCAGCCGCGGGTCGTGGGTCAGCGCGACGATGGCCGTGCGCTCGTCCGGCTCGATGGCCAACACGGCGTCGTCCGGCATGCCGGGCACGAAGCGGGCGTTGCGGTCCTCCCAGCCGAAGGCGAACTCCTCCCGCGGGTCGCAGATCAGCACCTCGAAGTCCAGCATTCGCGCCATCTCGCCGACGTAGCGGGACAGCTGCCCGGCACCGATCAGCAGCAGCCGCCAGCGCGGCCCGTAGACCGCCCGTAGGTGCCCTTCGTCGAAGCTCAGCGTATCCTCGCGGCTGGCCGGGGCGAGGCTCACCGCCCCGCTGGCCAGATCCAGCTCGCGGGCGACCAGCTCGTGATGCTCGCAGCGCCGCAGCAGCTCGCGCACCCAGTCCGCCTCGCCGACCTCCTCCTCGGTCAGACGCAGGGTGCCGCCGCAGGGCAGACCGAAGCGCGCCGCCTCCTCGCGGGTCACGCCGTAGGTCACCAGGGCCACGACCGGGCGCGGGGAGTCGAGCCGGCCGTCGCGCAGGCGGGCGACCAGATCGTCCTCGATGCAACCGCCGGAGACCGAGCCGATCAGCATGCCGTCGCCGCGCAGCGCGAGCATGGCGCCCGGCGGCCGAGGGGCGCTGCCCCAGGTCTGCACCACGGTGTAGAGCAGGACGCGCTGGCCGGCTTCGCGCCAGGCCAGCACGCTGCGCAGGACGTTCAGATCCGCGCTGTCCATCAGGCCTGGTTCCACCCCTTCAGCTGATCGCGGACCGGCAGATCGCGGATGCGCTTGCCGGTCGCGGCGAAGATGGCGTTGCACAGCGCCGGGGCGATCGGCGGCACGCCGGGTTCGCCGACGCCGCCCAGCGGCACCTCGCCCTCGGGCCGGACCAAGTGCACGACGATCTCCCTGGGCGCCAGGGGCATCCGTGCCACTTCGTAGTCGTGCAGGTTGCTCTGCTGGACGCGGCCGTTGGCGAAGCTGATTTCGCTCAGCGCGGCGTTGCTCAGGCCCATGATGCAGGAGCCCTCCATCTGCGAGCGAATGCGGTCGGGGTTGATCTGCGGACCGCAGTCGACCGCCATGGTGGCCTTGTGCAGCAGCAGCGAGCCGTCGTCCTTCACTTCCACGTCGAGCACCACCGCCACGTAGGTAACGAAGCTGTAATGCACGGCGAGGCCGAGTCCGCGGCCTTTCGGCAGCTTCCTGCCCCAGCCGGCCTGGTGGGTGGCCACCTCGACCACCGAGCGCAGACGGCCGGTGTCGATCGGGTACAGCGCCGGCGATTCGCCGTGGTTCCACTCGTCGCCCAGCTTGCGCGGGTCGATCTTGCGCGCCGGGCCGATCAGTTCGAGCAGGAAGTCGCGATGATCGCGGCCGGCGGCGGCGGCCAGCTCGCCGATGAAGCTCTGCACGGCGAAGGCATGGGGAATGTTGGACACCGAGCGATACCAGCCGACCCGGGTATGGGCGGCCGCCTCGGGGTTCTCCAGCCGCACGTTCGGCAGGGTGTACGGCAGGTTGATGAAGCCCAGGCCGAGCTCCAGCGGCATCTCGTGCTTGGGATCGGGGCCGAACAGCGCGGCGATGCTCGGCGCCGTGCTGCGGTGCAGCCAGGCGCTGACCTTGCCGCTCGGGGTGAGCGCGCCGCGCAGGTATTCCACCGACACGGTATGGAAATAGGAGAAGCGCAGGTCGTCGTCCCGGGTCCACTGCACGCGCAGGGGACGGCCGGGAAATTCCTTGGCCAGCAGCGCGGCCTCCACCGCGAAGTCCGGCTTGGACTTGCGGCCGAAACCACCGCCGAGCAGGGTCACGTTGACCGTGACCTTGTCGACGGGAATGCCCAGGCGCTCGGCGACGCTCTCGCGGGTCGCCTGCGGCGCCTGCACCGGCGCCCAGACCTCACAGGCGCCGTCGGCGAAGCGCGCGGTGGCCACCATCGGCTCCATCGGCGCCTGGGCCAGGTGCGGGATGTAGTACTCGGCCTCGAGCAGGCGCTCGGCCTTGGCGAACACGGCCTGCACGTCGCCGGCATCGCGCACCAGCTGGCCGGGCGCGCGGGCGGCCTGACTGAGTTCGGCGCGGTAGGCCTTGGAGTCGTAGCCGGCGTTGGGGCCGTCGTCCCATTCGAGCTTGAGGGCTTCGCGGCCCTTGATCGCCGCCCAGGTGTTGCCGGCGATCACCGCCAGGCCGCCCAGCGGCTGGAAGCCGGAAGGCAGCGGCGAGCCGGCGATTTCCACCACCTTGACCACGCCGGGGACCTTCAGGGTCTCGGCGGCGTCCTGGTTCTTCAGCTTGCCGCCGTATACCGGCGGACGGGCCACCACGGCGTAGAGCATGTCGTCGAAGCGCACGTCCGCCCCGTAGACGGCACGGCCGCCGACGATATCGGCGCCGTCGATGGCGCGGGTCGAATCCTTGCCGATGTAGCGGAACTGCCCGGCCGGCTTCAGGCGCAGGCTTTCCCGCGGCGGGACCTCCAGGGCCGCGGCGGCTTCCGCCAGTTGGCCGTAGCCGAGACTGCGACCGCTGGGCTGGTGCACCACCTTGTGGCCCTGCGCCCGGCACTCGGCGACCGGCACCTGCCACTGCTGGGCAGCGGCCTGCTCCAGCATGCTGCGCGCGGCAGCGGCGCAGCGGCGGATGGGGTCGAACCAGTGGCGCATACTGCGCGAGCCATCGGTGTCCTGGTTACCGTAGCGCTCCTCGTCGCCCTGGGCCTGGACCACCCGCATCATCTCCCAGTCGGCTTCCAGCTCGTCGGCGACCACCATGGCCAGGCTGGTGCGGATGCCCTGCCCCATCTCCTGGCGGTTGCAGACGAAAGTGACCAGCCCGTCGCTGCCGATGCTGAGGAACACCTTGGGATTGTCCACCCAGCCGTGGGGCATGCCGGCGGCGCCGTACTGCTGCTCTTCGGCGAAGGCATCGCGCCAGCCCCAGTTGGCGGCCACCACCAGCACGCCGCTGGCGGCCAGGCCCTTGAGGAAGCCGCGCCGGCTCAGGTTGGCGACGACCAGTTCGTCCTTGCGCTGACTCATGCCTTGGCCTCCTGCAGCTTGGCGGCGGCGTTGCGGATGGCCGTCCTGATCCGGGTGTAGGTGCCGCAACGGCAGATGTTGCCGGCCATCGCCGCCTCGATCTGCGCGTCGTCGGGATTGCGGTTGTCCTTCAGCAGCGCGGTGGCGGACATGATCTGCCCGCCCTGGCAGTAGCCGCACTGGGCGACGCCGGCCTCCAGCCAGGCCTGCTGCACCACCTGCCCGACCGGATCGGCCTGCAGCGCCTCGACGGTGGTCACCCGCTTGCCGACCGCCTGCTCGACGGTGGTGAGGCAGGCCCGCACCGGCAGCCCGTCGACATGGATGGTGCAGGCGCCGCACAGGCCCAGGCCGCAGCCGAACTTGGTGCCGGTGTAGCCGGCCACGTCGCGGATGGCCCAGAGCAGGGGCATCTCCGGGGGAACGTCGAGTTGCTGGTCTTTGCCGTTCAGATTCAGGGTAATCATGGTGTTGGGGTCCGTATCCTCTTCCTGGAGGGGCGATTCCGCGCTGGCGGAATACCCGAGCGATTTCCTCATTCTAAGCGCTATCGCCGGACGGCGGAAACGAAACGGCCGCGCTAGAGCGCGGCCGTACCAACCCGTGGGACTTACCCTGCCTTCAGGCTTCCTGCAGGGCGCGGGGACGCCTGCTGCGCTGCTCCGCCTCCGGAGTCGGGGCCGCCTGCAGCCGGAAGTCGAAGTCCACCTCGGCGAAGCGACCCTCGACGCCGCGGGCCGCTGCCGCGGCGGCATCCTCGACGAAGCGGATTTCGCCGACCAGTCCGTCGCGGGTGGCGTAGGCGTAGTCGTCCCACAGGTACGGGTCGTGGGACAGGTTGATCTGGGTGGTGAGATGGCTATGCCCCGGCGCCGAGAGGAAGAAGTGCACGTGGGCCGGACGGTGGCCATGGCGCCCCAGCAGATTCAGCGCTTCCTGGGTCGGACCGTCGACCGAGCAGGCGTAGCCGGACGGCACGATGGTGCGGGCGCTGTAGCGGCCTTCGGCGTCGGTGACGATGCGCCGGCGCAGGTGGTACTCGGACTGGCTCTTGTCGAAGAAGGAGTAGTTGCCCTTGGTGTTGGCGTGCCAGAGATCGACGGTAGCGCCGGCCAGCGGCTTGCCGTCGGCGCCGAACACGCGCCCCTTGAGGAACATCACGGTGCCGTTCTCGCTGCCGTCGTCCATGCGCGCCTCGCCCTGGCAGATCGGTGCGCCCGCCACGTACAGCGGCCCCTCGATGGTGCGCGGGGTGCCGCCGCCGAGGCCGGCCCTGGCCTCCTTGGCATCCTCCAGCAGGTCGAGGAAATGTTCGAGCCCCAGCCCGGCCACCAGCAATCCGGCCTCGTAGCTCTTGCCCAAGCGGTTGAGGTAGTCGACGGCGAACCAGAACTCGTCCTGGGTCACCTCGAGATCCTCGATGATCTTCGCCGCGTCGTTGACGATGCGCTTCATCAGCGCCTTGACCCGCGGGCTGCCCTGGTCGGCGCTCAGGCCGCAGGCGTCGTCGAACAGCTTCTGGACTTCCGGGGTGTGGGAGATCTTAACGGTCATGATGCATACCTCATTATTTATATTTATTGGGGGTAACGCAGATCGGCTGGTCAGCGATCGTCCTGGCGGATCGACGAGGGATGGCGGCAGATTGCCTTGACCTCGATGTCCATGTAGGGGAACAGCGGCAGCTGGGTCAGGGTGTCGTGCAGCTCCTGCACGCTGCCCACGTCGAACACGCTGAAGTTGGCGTACTCGCCGGCGATGCGCCAAAGGTGGCGCCACTTGCCCTCCTCCATCAGGCGCTGGGCGAGGGCCTTCTCGTCGGCCTTGAGCTTGTCGGCCCGGGCCGGGTCCATGTCCGGCGGCAGCCTCACGATCATCTTGACGTGGAACAGCATCGGTACGTCTCCTCTGTCGAACGGTTCATTGGCGGGCGAAGAAGGCCAGGCGGTCTTCGTCGAGGGTCAGTCCCAGCCCCGGCTTGCGCGGCACCTCCAGCTGGAAGTCGCGATAGACCGGCGCCTCGGTGACGATCTCCTCGGTCAGCAGCAGCGGCCCGAACAGCTCGGTGGACCAGCTCAGTCGGTCGAGGGTGAGGAAGGCGTGCGCCGCCGCCAGGGTGCCGACGCTGCCCTCGAGCATGGTGCCGCCGTACAGGCCGATCCCGGCCGCTTCGGCGATGTGGGCGGTGCGCAGCACGGCGCGCGGGCCGCCGTTCTTGGCGATCTTCAGGGCGAACACCGGCGCGGCGCCCTCGGCGGCCAGGGCGAAGGCGTCCTCGACGCTCTCGATCGCCTCGTCGGCCATGATCGCCGCCGGACTGATCCGCGACAGACGGGCGAGACCGGCGCGGTTGAAGCGGGCGATGGGCTGCTCGATCAGGTCGATGCCGGCGTCGGCCAGCTGCCGGCAGCCGCGGATGGCCACGCCCTCGTCCCAGGCCTGGTTGACGTCGACCCGCACGCTGGCGCGCTCGCCGAGGGCCCGCTTGATGGCGGCGGCGTGGGCGATGTCCCGGGCCGGCTCGCCGGCGCCGATCTTCAGCTTGAAGATGCGGTGCCGGCGCAGGTCCAGCATCCGCTCGGCCTCCTCGATGTCCCGGGCGGTATCGCCGCTGGCCAGGGTCCAGGCCACTTCCAGGGCATCGCGCACGCGGCCGCCGAGCAGTTCGCTCACCGGCAGGCCAAGACGCTTGCCCTGGGCATCCAGCAGGGCGCTTTCCAGGCCGGACTTGGCGAAGGTGTTGGCCTTCACCGCCCGCTCGATGCGCTGCATGGCGGCGTTGACGTTGCTCGCGTCCTGGCCGACCAGCAGCGGTGCCATGTGGCTGTCGATGTTGCGCTTGATGCTCTCCGGGCTCTCCCCGGCATAGGAAAGGCCACCGATGGTGGTGGACTCGCCGACGCCCTCGATGCCGTCGGCGCAACGCACGCGGACGATCACCAGGGTCTGCTGCTGCAGGGTGTGCATCGCCAGCTTGTGCGGGCGGATGGTCGGCAGGTCGACGATGACCGTCTCGACCCGTTCGATCAGGGAGTGGCTCATTTCCATATCCGTAAGGTTCTGTTCTTGTGGAACAGGATCTTGATATGGCGATTATTCCGGGTCCAATATGGTTTTGGTTTGCATCCATACCCGGAAGGTATTCATGGAACTACGTCATCTGCGCTATTTCCAGGCCGTCGCGGAAACCCTGAACTTCACCCGCGCGGCCGAGCGGCTGCACATCGCCCAGCCGCCCCTGAGCCGGCAGATCCAGCAGTTGGAAGACATGCTCGGCGTGCGCCTGCTGGAACGCGGCCGGCCGATGCAGCTGACCGAGGCCGGGCGCTTCTTCTACGAGCAGTCGGGCAAGCTGCTGGAGCAGCTGCAGCAGACCTGCGAGAACACCCGGCGCATCGCCCGCGGCGAGAAGCAGTGGCTGGGCATCGGCTTCGCCCCCTCGACCCTCTACGGCGCCTTTCCCGAGCTGATCCGCCGCCTGCGCGCCAACGGCGACCTGGAGCTGGGGCTCTCGGAAATGATCACCCTGCAGCAGGTGGAGGCCCTGAAGAGCGGCCGCATCGACATCGGCTTCGGCCGAATCCGCATCGAGGACCCGGCCATCGAGCAGCGCGTGCTGTTCGAGGACCCGCTGGTGGCCGCCCTGCCCGCCGGCCATCCGTTGCTCGGCGCGCCGGTCGGCCTGGAGGCGCTGGCCGCCGAACCCTTCATCCTCTATCCGGGCAATCCGCGCCCGAGCTACGCGGACCAGGTGCTGGCGCTGTTCGCCGGCCACGGGCTGAACATCCGGGTGGTGCAGCTGGCCAACGAGCTGCAGACGGCGATCGGCCTGGTCGCCGCCGGGATCGGCGTGACCCTGGTGCCGGCCTCGGTGCAGCGCCTGCACCGGGACGACATCGGCTATACGCCGCTGACGGACGAGAAGGCGACCTCGCCGATCATCGCCAGTTGGCGGGCGGGAGACGAATCCCTTCTGCTCCGGCACTGCCGCGCGCTGCTGCAGGAGATTTCCGCGCAGCGCCCGGCCCTGCTCGGGCTAGCCGCGCAGCGGAGTCCGGCCTGAGACCGAAGCGGGCCCGAGTTGCCGCGGCAGCCCCAGGGAAATCAGCGCGGCCAGGGCGACGAACAGGCTGGAGAGCCACAGGCAGGTCTCCAGCCCCCAGCGCTGGTACACCCAGCCCGACAGCAGGGTGCCGAGCAGCCGGCCGAGGGCGTTGGACATGTAGTAGAAGCCCACGTCCAGCGACACCCCGTCCGCCTTGGCGTGGGAGACGATCAGGTAGCTGTGCAGCGAGGAGTTGACCGCGAACAGCGCGCCGAACAGCAGCAGGCCGCCGATCAGCACCCATTGCGCCGGCAGCCCGCCGCCCAGGCCCGCGGCGATGGCCGCCGGCAGTCCGGCCAGGCTCAGGGCCCAGCCGAAGGCGGCGCGGCCGTCCGGCACCCGCCCGCGCCGCTTGCCGGTGAGCAGCGGCGCGAAGGACTGGACGCAGCCGTAGCCGATCACCCAGGCGGCGAGGAAGCCGCCGACCTGCCAGAAGTCCCAGCCGAAGGCATCGGCCAGGTACACCGGCAGGGCCACCACGAACCACACGTCCCGCGCACCGAAGAGGAACAGCCGGGCGGCCGAGAGAATGTTGATCGCCCGGCTCTTGGACAGCAGGTCGCGGAATTTCGGCTTGGCCTTCGCCTTGCCCAGGTCCCGCCGCAGCGTCGCCAGGCTGGCCAGCCAGATCAGCGCGAGCACCGCGGCCATCGCCAGCACCGCGCCGCGGAAGCCGACCAGCGCCAGCAGCGCGCCGCCGAGGAAGAAGCCGACGCCCTTGAGCGCGTTCTTCGAACCGGTCAGCAGCGCCACCCACTTGTACAGCGTGCCCTGCTCGCCCTCCGCCACCAGCAGCTTGATCGAGCTCTTGGCGCTCATTTTGTTGAGGTCCTTGGCGATGCCGGACAGCGCCTGCGCTGCCATCACCCAGGGCACCGCGAGCATGGCCGACGGCACGGCGAGCATCAGCAACGCGCCGACCTGCAGGCCGAGCCCCAGGTTCATGGTGCGGTTCAGGCCCAGGTGCGCGCCGAGCCAGCCGCCGATCAGGTTGGTGACCACGCCGAAGAGTTCGTAGAACAGGAACAGCGCGGCGATCTGCAGCGGGCTGTAGCCGAGCCCGTGGAAGTGCAGCACCACCAGCATGCGCAAGGCGCCGTCGGTCAGGGTGAAGGCCCAGTAGTTGCCGGTGACCAGCAGGTACTGGCGGATCTCGGGAGACAGGCGGGAAAGCGCGGGCATGGTGGTCGGTTGCGGGCTCGAGGATCGGTGAGGAGGAAAGCCGGCGGCCAGAGGGGCACGACCGCCGGCGAAGGGGAACGGGCGGCCGGAGCCGCCCTGCGGATCAGCCGACCAGCCGCGCCAGTTCCACGGTGCGGTTGGCGTAGCCCCACTCGTTGTCGTACCAGGCGTAGATCTTCACCTGGGTGCCGTCGACCACCATGGTCGACAGGGCATCGACGATGGAGGAGCGCGGGTCGGTGCGGTAGTCGATGGACACCAGCGGTCGCTCTTCGTAGCCGAGAATGCCCTTGAGCTCGCCCTCGGCGGCGCCCTTGAGCAGCCGGTTGACCTCTTCCACCGTGGTCGCCCGCTCCACCTCGAACACGCAGTCGGTGAGCGAGGCGTTGGTCAGCGGCACGCGGATGGCGTGACCGTTCAGCCGGCCGCGCAGCTCGGGGAAGATCTCGGCGATGGCGGTGGCCGAGCCGGTGGTGGTGGGGATCAGGCTCGAACCGCAGGAACGGGCGCGGCGCAGGTCCTTCTGCGGCTGGTCGAGGATGCTCTGGCTGTTGGTCAGGCTGTGGATGGTGGTGATCGCGCCGTGGCGGATGCCGAGATGCTCGTGGATCACCTTGACCACCGGGGCCAGGCAGTTGGTGGTGCAGGAGGCGGCGGTGACGATCTTGTGATTGACCAGATCGAACTGCCCGTCGTTGACCCCCATCACCACGTTGAGCACGCCCGGCTCCTTAACCGGCGCGCTGACCACCACGCGCTTCACGCCCTGCTCCAGGTAGCCCTGCAGCGCCGCCACGGTCTTGATCTTGCCGCTGGACTCGATCACCAGGTCGCAGCCGGACCAGTCGGTGTCGGCGGTGGCCTTGTTGGCGGTGACGCGGATGCGCTTGCCGTCGATGACGAGGCAATCGCCGTCGGCGCTCGCCTCGTGCTGCCAGCGGCCGTGCACCGAGTCGAAGTTGAGCAGGTGCGCGTGGGTCGCCGGATCGCCGGCCGGATCGTTGATCTGCACGAACTCGAGTTTCGGGCCGCCCCAGGCGGCGCGCAGCACGAGACGTCCGATGCGGCCGAAGCCGTTGATGCCTACTTTGATGGTCATGGGGGCTTACCTCCGCAAATCGAATGAAATCACTGGCTTCTCGGGGCGAACACGATGATCGCCATGCCGGTCAGCGCGACCAGACAGCCGACCAGGTCCCAGGCGCTCGGGCGAATGCCGTCGACCCACCACAGCCAGAGGATGGCGACACCGATATAGACCCCGCCATAGGCCGCATATACCCGCCCGGCCGCCGCCGGGTGCAGCGACAGCAGCCAGGCGAACAGCGCCAGCGATGCGGCCGCCGGCACCAGCAGCCAGGGGCTCCGGCCCTGCTTGAGCCAGAGATAGGGAAGATAGCAACCGACGATTTCGGCCACCGCGGTGATCGCGTACAGGATCAGGGTCTTGAACATCGGAATCTCAGATGGAGCCTTGGTTGACGCGCCGGGACAGCTCTTCGGCCGATTCCTTGCGCTCGGAATAGCGGTCGACCAGATAGGCGCTCCGCCCGCGCAGCAGCAGGGTGAACTTCATCAGCTCCTCCATGACGTCCACCAGCCGGTCATAGAAGGACGAGGGCTTCATCCGCCCGGCTTCGTCGAACTCGAGGAAGGCCTTGGGCACCGACGACTGGTTGGGGATGGTGAACATGCGCATCCAGCGACCGAGCACGCGCATCTGGTTGACCGCATTGAACGACTGCGAGCCGCCACAGACCTGCAGCAGCGCCAGGGTCTTGCCCTGGGTCGGGCGGATCGCCCCGAGACTCAGCGGAATCCAGCCGATCTGCGCCTTGAACACCGCCGACATAGCACCGTGCCGCTCGGGCGAGCACCATACCTGACCTTCCGACCAGAGCACCAGCTCGCGCAGCTCACGCACCTTCGGGTGATCCTCCGGCGCGTCGTCCGGCAACGGCAGACCGGACGGGTCGAAGATCCGCGTCTCGGCGCCGAAGTGGTCGAGCAGGCGCGCTGCCTCCCGTGTCAGCAAACGGCTGTAGGAACGCTCGCGGTTGGAGCCGTAGAGCAGCAGGATGCGCGGCTTGTGCTCGGGTTGCGCCGACGGCTCCAGCCTATCGGGGCTGGGCAGGTCCAGCAGGTCGTGGTCGATGTTGGGCAGATCGGCTTCCATGGGATTTCTCGCGGGGGACGGTGACGACGGCGGCGCGTCGGCTCAGGCGCAGGCGCCGGCCCGCTCCGGGCGCGCGCGCATGCCTTGCAGACGTTCGGAGTCCGCCGCCAGCCAGTCGCGGTTGGCGGCGAGGACGGTGCGCAGCATGTCGTGCACCCAGTCCGGCAGTTGCGGATGCAGGCGGTAATAGACCCACTGGCCCTGCCGGCGGTCCGCCAGCAGCCCGCTGCTGCGCAGCTGGGCCAGGTGGCGGGAGATCTTCGGCTGGCTCTGTTCCAGGGCCGCGGTCAGCTCGCAGACGCACAGCTCGCCCTCGGCGGCGACCAGCAGGGTCATGCGCGCCCGGGTCTCGTCGGCGAGACACTTGAAAACCTCGAGGGGAGTCAGTTTGGGGTCCATGGGTATTCTCGCTGTCGTCGTTCGTGCCGCTGCGGGAGCACGCCTGTCCTCTGGTTAAATATACGGAATAGCGAATATATTTATTGCCGCATATCAAGTAAAGCGGATCGACCGGCGGCTAACCTGAATGAACGGATGGCAAACCGCCCACCGGCCGACGATCCAGTCCATACCCCGACACGAGGATGCGATCCCCCCATGTCCAGTCAATGCGAAGTCATCGGCAAACAGGCCGCCGGCGCCCCGCTCGGGTTCTTCGAGCGCTACCTGACGCTCTGGGTGTTCCTCTGCATCGTCGCCGGCACCCTGCTCGGCCTCTACGCCCCGGCGGTCGCCCAGGGCATCGGCGCGCTGGAAGTCGCCCAGGTCAATCTCCCGGTCGGGCTGCTGATCTGGGTGATGATCATCCCGATGCTGATGAAGATCGACTTCGGCGCCCTGCACGAGGTCTACCAGCAGAAGGCCGGCATGGGCATCACCCTGTTCATCAACTGGGCGGTCAAGCCGTTCTCCATGGCGCTGATCGGCTGGGTCTTCCTCAAGCACCTGTTCGCCGCCTGGCTGCCGGCCGGCGAGATCGACAGCTACATGGCCGGGCTGATCCTGCTCGGCGCCGCGCCGTGCACGGCGATGGTGTTCGTCTGGAGCAACCTGTGCAACGGCAACGCCAACTTCACCCTGACCCAGGTGGCGCTCAACGATCTGGTGATGGTGTTCGCCTTCGCGCCCATCGTCGCCCTGCTGCTCGGCGTGTCGTCGATCCCGGTGCCCTGGGACACCCTGCTGCTGTCGGTGGTGATGTACATCGTCATTCCGCTGGCCATCGCCCAGTTCGTCCGCGCCCGTCTGCTCCGGCGCGGCGAGGCGGCGTTCCGGGCGGCGCTGGCGCGGATCTCGCCGTTCTCCATCCTCGCCCTGCTGGCGACGTTGGTCCTGCTGTTCTCCTTCCAGGGCCAGGCCATCGTCGAGCAGCCGCTGGTGATCGCCCTGCTCGCCGTGCCGCTGCTGCTGCAGACCCTGTTCATCGCCGCTCTCGGCTACTGGCTGAATCGCTCCTTCAGGGTGCGCCACGACGTCGCCGGTCCCTCGACCATGATCGGCGCGTCCAACTTCTTCGAACTGGCGGTAGCGGTGGCTATCGTCCTTTACGGTTTCGACTCCGGCGCCGCGCTGGCCACCGTGGTCGGCGTGCTGATCGAGGTGCCGGTGATGCTCGTCCTGGTACGCACGGTCAACGCCAGCCGCGCCTGGTACGAGCGCGGCCTGCCGCACAACTGAGGGAATACGCAGATGGAATTTCTCAAGCAACCGCCCCGCTTCCTGTTCTTCACCGGCAAGGGCGGCGTGGGCAAGACCTCGATCGCCTGCGCCACCGCCATCCGCCTGGCCGACAGCGGCAAGCGGGTGCTGCTGGTGAGCACCGACCCGGCGTCCAACGTCGGCCAGGTGCTCGGCATCACCATCGGCAACCATATCGTCCCGGTGCCGGCGGTGCCCAACCTCGCGGCCCTGGAGATCGACCCGCAGGCCGCCGCCCAGCTCTACCGCGAGCGCATCGTCGGCCCGGCCCGCGGCGTGCTGCCGGAGGACGAGGTCCGCGGCATGGAGGAACAGCTCTCCGGCGCCTGCACCACCGAGATCGCCGCCTTCGACGAGTTCACCGCCCTGCTGGTGGATTCCGAACTGACCGCCGGCTACGACCATATCGTCTTCGACACCGCGCCGACCGGCCACACCATCCGCCTGCTGCAACTGCCGGGCGCCTGGAGCGGCTTTCTCGAAGCCGGCAAGGGCGACGCCTCCTGCCTCGGCCCGCTGGCCGGGCTGGACAAGCAGCGCAGCCAGTACCGCGAGGCGGTGGAAGCGCTGTCCGACCCACGGCGCACCCGCCTGGTGCTGGTGGCCCGCGCCCAGCAGAGCACGCTGAAGGAGGTGGCGCGCACCCACGAGGAACTGGCCGCCATCGGCCTGACCCAGCAGTACCTGGTGATCAACGGCGTGCTGCCGGCCGCGGAAGCCGAACAGGACAGCCTGGCCGGCGCCGTCCATGCCCGCGAGGAGGCGGCGCTGGCGGCGGTCCCCGAAACGCTCGCCCGGCTGCCCTGCGACCGCATCCCCCTCAAGCCGTTCGACCTGGTCGGCCTCGACGCCCTGCGCCAGTTGCTCGACGGGGTAGCCGTTCCCGCCGCGCCCGGCACGGCGCCCGAGCCGGCGCTGGAAGCACCCGATCTGGCCCGACTGGTCGACGAGATCGCCGCCGAAGGCCACGGCCTGGTGATGCTGATGGGCAAGGGCGGGGTCGGCAAGACCACCCTAGCCGCCGCCGTCGCCGTGGAGCTGGCCCACCGCGGACTGCCGGTGCACCTCACCACTTCCGACCCGGCCGGGCACCTGGCCGACACCCTCAACGGCTCGCTGGAGAACCTCAGCGTGAGCCGCATCGATCCGCGCACGGTCACCGAGCAGTACCGCGAGCGCGTGATGCAGAGCAAGGGCGCCAACCTGGATGCGGAGGGCCGCGCCCTGCTGGCCGAGGACCTGCGCTCGCCCTGCACCGAGGAGATCGCCGTGTTCCAGGCCTTCTCCCGGGTCATCCGCGAGGCCGGTAGGAAGTTCGTGGTCATGGACACCGCCCCCACCGGCCACACCCTGCTGCTGCTCGACGCCACCGGCGCCTACCACCGGGAAATCGCCCGGCAGATGGGCGACAAGCACTTCACCACGCCGATGATGCAGCTACAGGACCCGAAGCAGACCAAGGTGCTGATCGTCACCCTGGCGGAAACCACCCCGGTGCTGGAAGCCGCCAACCTGCAGGCCGACCTGCGCCGCGCCGGCATCGAGCCCTGGGCCTGGGTGATCAACAACAGCGTGGCCGCGGCCCGGCCCCGCTCGCCCCTGCTACGCCAGCGGGCGAACAACGAGCTGGCGGAAATCCAGGCGGTGGCGACCCGGCACGCCAGCCGCTATGCGGTGGTACCGCTGCTGGAACAGGAGCCGGTGGGCGTCGAGCGGCTCCTCGCGCTGAGCCGTCCAGCGCACCGCTGAGCCCCGCTGGGCGCAGCCGACCGCGCTGCGCCCGCCTCCGGCATGGCAGGCCGGAGTGTCCGCACCACGAGCGGGCACCCCGGCAAATGCCTCAGCCCTAAATGATGCAGCGGCTCCGCCCGTTTCCTCCCGATTCGCCAGCCGGCTTTCGCCAACCCGCTCGCAAAATCTGACTCTACCGACAACCCGCGGCAGGCTCTGGCACGGGCTTCGCATTGGCCGGCCGTGCAGGAGCACCCGCCCGTGCGGGATAGCAGCGTAAGAAGAAATGGATGACCAGGGTTCCACTGGCCGACCTCCGGACGAGGTTGCCGATGGGACGAAAGCCCGGGAGATCACGCCAAAACAAGCTGCGCGCTCCTGAGCTGTCCCTTTGACCAACTGGAGGAATCCCATGCGCAAGCACCTGCTCGCGATCCTGACTGCCGCCCTCGCCTTCGCCCTCAGCTCCGGCCTGGCGGCCGCCCCCAAACAGCACTTCAGCGTCTGCTGGAGCATCTACGCCGGCTGGATGCCCTGGGAATACGGCGCCAGCCGCGGCATCGTCGACAAGTGGGCGAAGAAGTACGGGATCGATATCGACGTGGTGCAGGTGCACGACTACGTCGAGTCGATCAACCAGTACACCGCCGGCCAGTTTGACGGCTGCAGCATGACCAACATGGATGCCCTGACCATCCCGGCGGCAGGCGGCGTCGACTCCACCGCGCTGATCGTCGGCGACTTCTCCAACGGCAACGACGGCATCGTCATCAAGGGCGACAACCTGTTCCTCAACGACATCAAGGGCCAGCCGGTGAACCTGGTCAAGCAGTCGGTCTCCCACTACCTGCTGGCCCGCGGCCTGCAACGGGTCGGCCTGAGCGAGCGGGACGTGCAGCTGGTGAACGCCTCCGACGCCACCCTGGTCGCCGACTTCGCCGCCCCCGACGTCCGCGCCGCGACCACCTGGAATCCGCTGCTGGCCGAACTGGTGGCCAAGCCCGGGGTGACCAAGGTGTTCGACTCCCGGCAGATTCCCGGCGAGATCATCGACCTGATGGTGGTCAACAGCCAGACCCTCGCGGACAACCCCAACTTCGGCAAGGCGCTGACCGGCGCCTGGTACGAGATCATGGCCACCATGAGCGCCGACAGCCACGAAGGCAAGGCCGCCCGCGCGCACATGGCCAAGGCCTCGGGCACCGACCTGCGCGGCTACGAGGCGCAGCTGGAAACCACCCGCATGTTCTATTCGGCCAGGGAGGCCGCCGACTTCACCCGCAGCCCGAAACTGCCGGTGACCATGCTCAAGGTGGCGAAATTCTCCTTCGAACAGGGCCTGCTCGGCCGGCAGGCGACCGACGCCGACGCCATCGGCATGAGCTTCGCCAACGGCGACGTCACCGGCGACCGCAGCAACGTCAAGCTGCGCTTCGACGCCAGCTACATGCAGCTGGCCGCGGACGGCAAGCTGTAACGCGAGGGTCGCGCACCAACATGAGGCGTGCTAGTCTCGGCCTCGCACATTTCAGGTGCACCAGACCGGCACTCCTCGAGTACCGCCGTCCGGGAGGGCGAGCCAGCCTGCCCGGACAGGATTACCGATAGGTTGGCACGCCTCTTGAATCGGCAATGCCGCACAGGAAACCCGAGCATCGGGTCGCAGGTCTGACAATTTGCTAATAGCCGTCTAGGGTTCCGGCTCGCGCAGCGAGCGCCTGGTCCGAGAGTCGGCGACCTCAGCGAGGAACGGCACCGCCGCTCCGGGGGTTACACGGCGGGACAAAAGCCCGGGAGAACGCGCCCAGCGATGGGTCGCTGCGACTCCCGATGCCTTCTCAGCCCGGAGACAACCCCATGCGCAAACCCCGTCTACACACCGTTCTCGCCGCCGGCCTGGCCGCTCTCTTCAGCTTCGACGCAGCGGCCGAGCGCAAGGACCACTTCGACGTCTGCTGGACCATCTACGCCGGCTGGATGCCCTGGGAATACGGCGCCAGCCGCGGCATCGTCGACAAGTGGGCGAAGAAGTACGGCATCGAGATCAACGTCGTCCAGCTCAACGACTACGTCGAGTCGATCAACCAGTACACCGCCGGCCAGTTCGACGGCTGCAGCATGACCAACATGGACGCCCTGACCATCCCGGCGGCTGGCGGGGTCGATTCCACCGCGCTGATCGTCGGCGACTTCTCCAACGGCAACGACGGCATCGTCATCAAGGGCAAGGACAAGACCCTCGCCGACCTCAAGGGCCTGCCGGTCAACCTGGTCGAGCTGTCGGTCTCCCACTACCTGCTGGCCCGTGGCCTGGAGACGGTCGGCCTGTCCGAGAAGGACGTCAAGGTGGTCAACACCTCCGACGCCGACCTGGTGGGCGCCTTCGCCAGCCAGGACGTGAAGGCGGTGACCACCTGGAACCCGCTGCTGGCCGAAGTGGCCGCCACGCCCGGGGTCTCCAAGGTGTTCGACTCCAGCCAGATTCCCGGCGAGATCATCGACCTGATGGTGGTCAACAGCCAGACCCTCAAGGACAACCCCGACTTCGGCAAGGCCCTGACCGGCGCCTGGTACGAGATCATGACCACCATGAGCGCCGACACCGCCGAGGGCAAGGCCGCCCGCGAGCACATGGCCAAGGCCTCCGGCACCGACCTGAAGAGCTTCGAGGCGCAACTGGCCGCCACCCGCATGTTCTACACCGCCAAGGACGCCGTCGCCTTCGCCATCGGCGCCCAGTTGCCGGAAACCATGGCCAAGGTGGCGAAGTTCTCCTTCGATCACGGCCTGCTCGGCGAGGGCGCGCCCAGCACCGATGCCGTCGGTATGAGCTTCGCCAACGGGGTGACCCAGGGCGACAAGAGCAACCTCAAGCTGCGCTTCGAGCCGAAGTACATGCAGATGGCTGCGGACGGCCAGCTCTGAGAGCTGAGCCCATGCACCGACGCCCTACTTCCGACGAGAATCGCCCATGCGCCTGATCAATCGACACCCCGACCGCGCCGGTCGCCTGATGCTGGTGCTGCTGCCCTTCGCCCTGCTGCTGTTCGCCTACTTCAGCGGCTCGGCGCAGCGCCTGGCGGAAAACCCCAACGACAAGCTGCTGCCGAGCGCACAGCAGATGGTCGAGGCGGTGGACCGGCTGGCCTTCACCCCGGACAAGCGCAGCGGCGAATACCTGTTCTGGCAGGACACCGGCTCCAGCCTCCGGCGTCTCGGCCTCGGCATCGGCATCGCCGCGGCCGCCGGCCTGTGCCTGGGCATCGCCGCCGGCACCCTGCCGCTGTTCGGCGCCCCGCTGTCGCCTTTGCTGACGGTGCTGTCCATGGTGCCGCCGCTGGCGATACTGCCGATCCTGTTCATCGTCTTCGGCCTCGGCGAGCTGTCCAAGGTGATGCTGATCGTCATCGGCATCACCCCGGTGCTGGCCCGCGACCTGGAGCAGCGAGCCCGGGAAATTCCCCAGGAGCTGCTGATCAAGGCGCAGACCCTCGGCGCCAGCACCTGGACGCTGATCCTGCGCGTGGTGCTGCCGCAGCTGCTGCCGCGCCTGCTGATCAGCCTGCGCCTGGTGATCGGCTCCGCCTGGCTGTTCCTGATCGCCGCCGAGGCCATCGCCTCCACCGACGGTCTCGGCTACCGCATCTTCCTGGTCCGCCGCTACATGGCGATGGACGTGATCCTGCCCTACGTGGTCTGGATCACCCTGCTCGCCTGGGCGATGGATCTCGGCCTGCGCCGGCTCACCCGGCTGGCCTTCCCCTGGTATGAAGGAGCCAAGGCATGAGTTTCATCCAGGTCAAGAACCTCTGGCAGGAGTACGGCGACCAGGTGGTGCTGGAACGCCTCAACCTCAGGGTCGAGGAAGGCGAGTTCTGCACCCTCGTCGGCGCCTCCGGCTGCGGCAAGTCCACCTTCCTGCGCATGCTGCTCGGCCAGGAACGCCCCAGCCGCGGCCAGATCCTGCTCGACGGCGCGCCGCTGCCCGGCGAGCCGGACGCCAGCCGCGGCGTGGTGTTCCAGCGCTACTCGGTGTTCCCGCACCTGTCCGTGCGCGACAACGTCGCCCTCGGCCTGGAGCTGCCGCGCTCGCCCCTGCTCGGCCGGCTGTTCGGCGGCGCCAAGCGCGAGGCCCGCGAGCGGGCCGCGGAGATCCTCGCCAAAGTCGGCCTCGGCCACGCCCTGGACAAGTACCCGGCGCAGCTCTCCGGCGGCATGCAGCAACGCCTGGCGATCGCCCAGGCGCTGATCATGAAGCCGCGCGTGCTGCTGCTCGACGAGCCGTTCGGCGCCCTCGACCCGGGCATCCGCAAGGACATGCACGCGCTGCTGCTGGAGCTGTGGCGGGAAACCCGGCTGACCGTGTTCATGGTCACCCACGACCTTTCCGAAGGCTTCACCCTCGGCACCCGCCTGCTGGTGTTCGATAAGGTGCGCCACGACCCGCAGTCGCCCAACACCTACGGCGCCCGCGTCACCTACGACATTCCCCTGAACGACGACCGCCGCGCCGCGCGCGCCGCCGTCGCCGCCCTGCCGCCGGCCGTGACCGGCGGCCTGCAATCCGATTCCCTTGGAGCCAGAGCATGAGCACCTCACTGACCCTGCGTCCGACCCTCTACGAAGAAACCGTTCCCGGCGGCGGACACGCCTCCTTCGTCCTCAAGCGCGGCCAGTTGCTGCGCCTCACCGATGTCGAAGGCGGCGCCAACGTCAGCCTGCTGCTGCTCTCTGCCTCCGAGAAGAGCGAGCGCCTGAACCTGCCGGACACCCTGAAGTGCCAGCACACCGCCAAGCTCACCGCTGGCCACTGCCTGTATTCGGACATGGGCCGGGTACTGGCGGCCATCACCGCCGACACCTGCGGCTGGCACGACAGCTTCGGCGGCGTGCTGAACGCACAGGAGACCCGCGAGAAGTATGGCGAGGGCCGCTACCAGGAGCTGCGCAACGGCTTCTTCCGCAACGGCATGGACAACCTGCTGGTGGAAATGGGCAAGTGGAACCTGAACCTGCAGGACCTCTTGATGATCCTCAACCTGTTCAGCAAGGTCACGGTGGACGCGGACGGCTGCTTCCGCTTCGAGCCCGGCAACTCCCGACCCGGCGACTACGTCGAGCTGTACGCGCCAATGGATACGCTGGTGGTGCTCACCGCCCTGCAGCACCCGATGGACCCGAACCCGCAGTACGCGCCCAAGCCGGTCAAGCTGAGCTGGCACAAGGTCGAGAGCGACGGCATCAGCGTGCTCTGCCGCACCTCGCGTCCGGAGAACGGCCGCGGCTTCCACAACACCGAACGTCTGTATGTCTGAGGGCCCGGCCATGACCCTGATCGAAAGCACCCTGCAACCCGAAGCCGCCGTGTTCCGCCACGTCATTCCGGCCGGCGAGCCCTACCTGTTCGAGGTCAAGGCCGGGCAGACCGTCCGCCTGCTCGACCTGGAGGGCAACCAGGCGGTCGACACCCTGTTCTACAGCGCGCAGAACCCGCGCGAGCGCTTCGATCCGCAGCGCACCCTGCGCCGGCAGAACAAGGTCTACCTGACCACCGGCACGGTGCTCTACTCCAACCTGGGCAATCCGCTCCTGACCATCGTCGCCGACACCTGTGGCCGCCACGACACCCTCGGCGGCGCCTGCGCCCAGGAGAGTAACACCGTGCGCTACGCCCTGGACAAGCGCTACATGCACAGTTGCCGCGACAACTTCCTGCGCGCCAGCCTGCACGACGGCCGCCTGGAGAAGCGCGACATAGGCGCCAACATCAACTTCTTCATGAACGTGCCGGTCACCCCCGAGGGCGGCCTGACCTTCGAGGACGGCATCTCCGCGCCGGGCAAGTACGTGGAGCTGAAGGCGCACATGGACGTGATCGTGCTGATCTCCAACTGCCCGCAGCTGAACAACCCGTGCAACGGCTGGAACCCCACTCCGGCGGAAGTGCTGATCTGGGACTGATGGTGGTGGATGACGCTGCGCGGTCATCCACCCTACGCCGCACCCGGCAGCCGTAGGGCGGGAAACGGAGCAGCCTTTCCCACTGAAGGATTTCGACCACGGACGACCGTGGTGCTGACCGAATGACGGCGGGACGACCCGCCACCCTTCGAGGACTCCTCGAATGTTCGCCAAACTGTTGATCGCCAACCGCGGCGCCATCGCCTGCCGCATCCTGCGTACCCTACGCGCCCTGAACGTGGCGGGCGTGGCCGTCTACTCCGAGGCCGACGCCGCCAGCCTGCACATCCAGCAGGCCGACGAAGCCTTCAGCCTCGGCGAAGGTCCCGCCGCCAATACCTACCTGGTGGTGGACAAGATTCTCGACATCGCCCGGCAGAGCGGCGCCCAGGCCATCCACCCGGGCTACGGCTTCCTCTCCGAGAACGCCGCCTTCGCCGAAGCCTGCGAGGCCGCCGGCATCGCCTTCGTCGGCCCGACGCCCGAGCAGCTGCGGGTCTTCGGCCTCAAGCACACCGCCCGCGCCCTGGCCAAGCGGCACGGCGTGCCGATGCTGGAAGGCACCGAACTGCTGGAAAGCCTCGACGCGGCACTGACCGCCGGCGAAGCGGTCGGCTACCCGGTGATGCTGAAGAGCACCGCCGGCGGCGGCGGCATAGGCATGCGCGTGTGCCGCTCGGCCGCCGAGCTTGCCGAGGCCTTCGAGGCGGTCAAGCGCCTCGGGCAGAACAACTTCAGCGACTCGGGCGTGTTCATCGAGAAGTACATCCAGCGTGCCCGCCACCTGGAAGTGCAGGTGTTCGGCGACGGCAAGGGCGAGGTGATCGCCCTCGGCGTGCGCGACTGCTCGGTGCAGCGGCGCAACCAGAAGGTGCTGGAGGAAACCCCGGCGCCGAACCTGCCGGAAGGCATGGCCGAAGAGCTCTGCGCGGCGGCGATCAAGCTGGCCAAGGCGGTGAACTACCGCAGCGCCGGCACCGTCGAGTTCGTCTACGACAGCGAGGCCCGGCGCTTCTACTTCCTCGAAGTGAACACCCGCCTGCAGGTCGAGCACGGCGTCACCGAACAGGTGTGGGGTGTCGACCTGGTGCGCTGGATGATCGAACTGGCCGCCGGCACGCTGGCCCCGCTTGCCGAGCTGGCCAAGACCCTCCAGCCCAGCGGCCACTCGATCCAGGCGCGCCTGTACGCCGAGGACCCGGGCCGCGACTTCCAGCCCAGCCCCGGCCTGCTCACCGCTGTCGACTTCCCCGAGGCCGACGGCAAGCGCCTGCGCATCGACACCTGGGTCGAGGCCGGCTGTGAGATCCCACCCTACTTCGACCCGATGATCGCCAAGCTCATCGCCTGGGCGCCAAGCCGCGACGAGGCCCGCGCCGCGCTGGACAGCGCGCTGGCCGGGACGCTGCTCTACGGCGTGGAATCCAACCGCGACTACCTGCGGCAGATCCTCGCGGATACGCCCTTCGCCTCCGGCAATCCCTGGACCCGCTGCCTGGAGGGCCTCGCCTACCGGGCCGAGACCTTCGAGGTACTCTCCGCCGGCACCCAGACCACGGTGCAGGACTACCCCGGCCGCCTCGGCTACTGGGCGGTCGGCGTGCCGCCGTCGGGGCCGATGGACGACCGCGCCCTGCGGCTGGGCAACCGCCTGCTCGGCAACCCGGAAGGCGCCGCCGGCCTGGAAATCACCATGAGCGGGCCGATCCTGCGCTTCAACGCCGATGCCGTGGTGGCGGTGACCGGCGCCGACATCCCGGTCGCCCTGGACGGCGCCGCGCAGCCGATGAACACCGCGCTGTTCGTCCCGGCCGGCGCCACCCTCAGCCTCGGCACCATCGCCGGAGCCGGTGCACGCAGCTATCTCGCCGTGCGCGGCGGCCTGCTGGTGCCGGACTATCTGGGCAGCAAGAGCACCTTCACCCTAGGCCAGTTCGGCGGCCACGGCGGCCGCGCCCTGCGCGCCGGCGACGTGCTGCACCTCGCCTCGCTGGCCGACGCCTCCGCCGGCGCCGCGCTGGACGCCGAACTGTGCGCGCCGCTGCCGGCCGTGCGCACCCTGCGGGTGATCTACGGCCCGCACGGCGCGCCGGAGTATTTCACCCCGGCCTACATCGACCGCTTCCTCGCCACCGACTGGGAAGTGCACTTCAACTCCAGCCGCACCGGCGTGCGTCTCATAGGACCGAAACCGGAGTGGGTGCGCGACAGCGGCGGCGAGGCCGGCCTGCACCCGTCGAACATCCACGACAACCCCTACGCCATCGGCGCGGTGGACTTCACCGGCGACATGCCGGTGATCCTCGGCCCGGACGGCCCGAGCCTGGGCGGCTTCGTCTGCCCGGTGACGGTGATCGAGGCCGACCTCTGGCAGCTCGGCCAGCTCAAGGCCGGCGACAAGGTGCGCTTCGTGCCGGTCGACGTCGACACCGCCCGCACCCTGGCCAAGGCCCGCCAGGCGGAAAGCGCGACCCTCACCCCGGTCGCCGTCGACTGGCGGCCGATCCCGCTGGAGCCGCCGGTGGTGCTGGACATCGGCAGCCAGGACAAGCGCCTGGTGGCCCGCCTCTCCGGCGACACCCACCTGCTGCTGGAGATCGGCCAGCCCGAGCTGGACCTGGTGCTGCGCTTCCGCGGCCACGCGCTGATGCAGGCGCTGGAAGCGAAGCAGCTGAACGGCGTGATCGACCTCACCCCCGGCATCCGCTCGCTGCAGGTGCATTACCAGCCGGGAACCCTGTCGCTGGCGCGCCTGCTGGCCGAGGTGATCGGCGAGTGGGACGCGGTGTGCAACGCCACCGACCTCGCCGTGCCGTCGCGCATCGTTTACCTGCCGCTGTCCTGGGACGACCCGGCCTGCCGTCTGGCCATCGAGAAGTACATGACCACGGTGCGCAAGGACGCCCCCTGGTGCCCGAGCAACCTGGAGTTCATCCGCCGGATCAACGACCTGGAAAACCTCGACGAGGTCTACCGCACGGTGTTCGAGGCCAGCTACCTGGTGATGGGCCTGGGCGACGTCTACCTCGGCGCGCCGGTGGCCACCCCGCTCGACCCGCGTCACCGCCTGGTCACCACCAAGTACAACCCGGCACGCACCTGGACCGCGGAGAACTCGGTGGGCATCGGCGGCGCCTACATGTGCGTGTACGGCATGGAAGGCCCCGGCGGCTACCAGTTCGTCGGTCGCACCCTGCAGATGTGGAACCGCTACCGCGAGGTGGAAGCCTTCCAAGGCAAGCCCTGGCTGCTGCGCTTCTTCGACCAGGTCCGCTTCTACCCGGTGTCCGCCGAGGAACTGCTGCGCATCCGCCGCGACTTCCCGCTCGGCCGCTATGAGCTGCGCATCGAGGAGAGCACGCTGGCCCTGGCCGACTACCAGGCCTTCCTCGCCGAGGAAGCCGAGGGCATCGCCACCTTCCGCAGTCAGCAGCGCGCCGCCTTCGATGCCGAGCGCCAGCGCTGGATCGAGTCCGGCCAGGCGCACTTCGAGAGCGAGGAGGTCGGCCCGGACCTGGGCGAGGACGCCCCGCTCGGCGCCGGCGAGCATGGCATCGAGAGCCACATCGCCGGCAACCTCTGGCAGGTGCAGGTGGAGCCGGGCGCGCGGGTCAAGGCCGGCGACGTGCTGGTGATCCTCGAGTCGATGAAGATGGAAATCCCGCTCACCGCCCCGCGCGACGGGGTGGTCAGGGAAGTCCGGGTGCAACCCGGCTCGCCGGTGCGCGCCGGCCAGCGGGTCGTCGTCCTGGAAGAAGCATGACGCTCTCGTAGGGTGGACCGCGCTTCAGCGGTCCACCAACCGGCCGTCAGGCCGGCCCCATTCGCGATGCCTGCGGTATCGGTGGTGGGTTACGCCGCGTAGCGGCCGACCCACCTGACGCCCTGGCCAAGTAAGGAAACCGACCATGCCCCACGAATTCGATCTGCGTCTCGACACCCTGCGCGCCGCCTACACCGAAGGCCGCACCAGCCCGCGCCGGCTGATCGCCGAACTGCGCGAGAAGGCGGCCGCGCTGAACCCGGAATTCAAGCTGTTCATCCACCTGCTCAGCGCCGAGGAACTGGAGCCCTACCTGGCCGCCCTCGACGACAAGACTCCAGCGGAGCTGCCGCTCTACGGCATTCCCTTCGCCATCAAGGACAACATCGACCTCGCCGGCGTGCCCACCACGGCCGCCTGCCCGGCCTTCGCCTACGTGCCGCAGCGCAGCGCGACCATCGTCGAGCAGTTGATCGCCCTCGGCGCCGTGCCGCTGGGCAAGACCAATCTCGACCAGTTCGCCACCGGCCTCAACGGCACCCGCTCGCCCTACGGCGCATGCCGCAACAGCGTGCACCCGGACTACCCCTCCGGCGGCTCCAGCTCCGGCTCGTCCCTGGCGGTGGCCCTCGGCGTGGCGAGCTTCGCCCTGGGCACCGACACCGCGGGCAGCGGCCGGGTGCCGGCGGCGCTGAACAACCTGATCGGCCTCAAGGCCAGCAAGGGGCTGATCTCCACCGCCGGGGTGGTGCCGGCCTGCCGCACCCTGGACTGCGTGACCTTCTTCACCGCCAGCGCCGTCGAGGCCAGCCAGCTGCTGGCCCTGACCGCGAAACCGGACCCGCGCGACGAATACAGCCGCGCCAATCCGCTGTGGAACGACGCCTCGGCCTTCGGCGCGCCGCGCCCGTTCCGCTTCGGCGTGCCGAAGCAGCTGGAATTCCTCGGCTGCCCGGAAAGCCCGGCGCTGTTCGCCGCCACCGTCGAACAGCTGAAGGCCATCGGCGGCACGCCGGTGGAGATCGACTTCGCGCCCTTCCTCGAAGCCGCCCGCCTGCTCTACGAAGGCCCCTGGGTCGCCGAGCGCTACAGCGTCGCCGGCGAGCTGATCGAGCGCGAGCCGGAGGCCGTGCTGCCGGTGATCCGCGCCGTGCTGGAGAAGGCGCCGGGCGCCGGCGCGGTGGATGCCTTCCGCGCCCAGTACCGCCTGCAGCAGCTCAAGGCGATCTGCGACCGCACCCTGGCCGACCTGGACTGCGTGCTGACCCCGGCCTATCCGCGTCCGGTGACCCTCGCCGAGCTGCACGCCGAGCCGGTGGCGCGCAATTCCGACCTGGGCTGGTACACCAACTTCATGAACATGCTCGACTACAGCGCCATCGCGGTGCCGGCCGGCTTCATGGGTAACGGGCTGCCCTGGGGCGTGACCCTGTTCGGCCGCGTCTTCACCGACCAGTACCTGCTGAGCCTGGCCGCCGCCCTGCAACGCAGCACCGGCCTGCCCCTGGTCGGCGGCAGCGTGCCGGCCGCCGCAGCGCCGCAGAACCCGGCGCGCAACGACCGCACCCGGCTGGTGGTGTGCGGCGCGCACCTGGAGGGCCTGCCGCTGAACTGGCAGCTGCTCCAGCGCGGCGGCGCGCTGCTGGAGAAGACCCGTAGCGCGCCGGCCTACAAGCTCTACGCCCTGGCCGGCGGACCGCCGCTGCGCCCGGGCATGTTGCGGGTCAGCGAGGGCGGCGCGGCCATCGAAGTGGAGGTCTGGGAGCTGCCGAGCGCCGAGCTGGGCTCCTTCCTCACCGGCATTCCCGCGCCGCTCGGCCTGGGCAAGGTGGAGCTGGAAGGCGGCCGCTGGGAGACCGGCTTCATCTGCGACGCCTACGGCCTGGAGGGCGCCGAGGACATCACCGCCCACGGCGGCTGGCGCGCCTGGCTACGTAGCCGCAACTGATCCGCGGGTCCTCCCGACGCGGCCGGCCCCAGCGCCGGCCGCGTCGTTTGCGGAAGCACCAAAACGGACCGGCTGCGCCCCTTCGCGCACCGCCTTCGCGCCGAGCTGCCGCCAACGGCCTCAATGGCAATGCAACACCTTGATTCTTGGTGCTTTTCTGGAACCGCGTTACTGGCACGCATCCTGCTAATTCCCTGATGAACGGGATGGGTCGCCTCGGCACTCATACGTGGCACACAGGAGCAACACCAAGGCGAACTAGGGTTCCGGCTCATCCGATGAGCGCTGGTCCGAGAGTTTTCCGGTCCCACGGACGGGACTACACGGCGGGATAAAAGCCCGGGAGATGCGACGTCATCCCGTGCCCGAAATTCCAAC
Organism: Azotobacter bryophylli; assembly: GCF_042643485.1. Lineage (NCBI taxonomy): Bacteria > Pseudomonadati > Pseudomonadota > Gammaproteobacteria > Pseudomonadales > Pseudomonadaceae > Azotobacter > Azotobacter bryophylli. Next base: position 265,868 of record NZ_JBHRSJ010000016.1, read on the forward strand.
GTGAAGGACCCAACGCCATGTCGACGCTGTTCCGTTCGCTGCACAAGACCCTGCTGGGCGCCACCCTGGCCGCCGCCTCGATCTTCGCTCCCCTGACCGGCCACGCGGCCGAGAAGATGAAAATCGGCACCGTCGTCTGGGCCGGCTACGGCCCCTTCTACGTGGCCGACAAGCTCGATCTGTTCAAGCCCCACGGCCTCGACGTGGACCTGCAGTTCTTCAGCGACCCCTCGCTGATCACCACCGCCATCGCCGGCCGCGCCCTGGACGGCGGCATGCTCACCTACGACCAGGTGGTCAGCTCGGTGGCCAAGGGCCTCAAGCAGCGCGTGGTGATGCCCATCGATTTCTCCAACGGCGGCGACGCCATCGTCGCCGAGTCCTCCATCGGCTCGGTGAAGGACTTCAAGGGCCGCAAGGTCGGCTACAACCCGCTGTCGCCCTCCGACTTCCTGCTGTCCTACGCCCTCAAGCAGAACGGCATGAGCGAGAAGGACATCGAGCCGGTCAACATGACCCCCGAGGGCGTTCCCGGCGCCATGGCCTCCGGCGCCCTGCCCATCGGCGTGACCTACGAGCCGAACGTCTCCCAGGTCCTCGGCATGGGCGGCGGCAACAAGTACAAGGTGGTGTTCTCCTCCAAGGACGCCCCCGGCCTGATCACCGACGTGCTGGCCTTCGACGAGTCGATGATCGCCAAGCGCCCCGAGGCGATCAAGGCGCTGATCCAGGGCTACCTGGACGGCATGGCCTACATGCAGGCCCACCCCGAGGAGTCGGCCAAGATCGTCGGCGAGGTGCTGGGCGTCAGCGCCGAAGAGGCCAAGGCGCAGATGAGCGGCGCCTACAACCCCACGCTGGCGGAAATGGGCCAGAGCTTCGCCCCCTCCGACGACACCCATTCTTTCCACGGCAGCGGCGCCATCATCGCCCAATTGCTGAAGAACAACGGGCAGATCGCGGCGATCCCGGATTTCAGCCAGACCTACGACGCCCGGTTCGTCGAAGCCCTAGCCAAGTAAGACGAAGAAACGAAGGTGGCGGGTCGCCGACCCGCCCCGCAGGAGACCAGCATGGCCACCCCAGCCAAGAAGAAACCCCTGTTCCGCTACGCCGACGGCCTGCTGCCCAACAGCCTGGCCATGGCCTATACCCTGCTCGGCTATCTCGGCGGGCTGGCGCTGCTGTTCGCCGCCAGCCCCTGGCTCAACGCCCTGGGCACCCTGCTGCTGGCCCACGCGATGATCGTCGCCGCCTACTTCATCCACGAGTTCGCCCACGGCAGCATCTTCAGCGTGCCGAAGCACAACGAGTGGGCCGGCAACCTGTGCAGCTGGATGGCCGGCAGCTGCTACGCCGACTTCAAGGACCTGCGCCGCAAGCACATGCGCCACCACGTGGACCGCGCCGACGTGATCACCTTCGACACCAAGGTCTTCCTCCACGGCCTGCCGGCCTGGGCGCGCCGCCTGGTGGTGGCCCTGGAGTGGGCCTACGTGCCGGCGGTGGAGCTGATCATGCACTTCTACGTGATCGTCCTGCCGTTCATCACCGACAACGAAAAGCACCGCAGCCGGCGCGGCCAGGTCGCCCTGGTGCTGGCGCTGCGCGCAGTGGCCTTCGCCGTGCTCGGCTGGCTGTCGCTCAAGGCGCTGCTGCTGTACGTCCTGGCCTGGCTGGTCATGGTCACGGTGCTGCGCTTCGCCGACGCCTACCAGCACACCTACGACGCCTACGCCCTGCTCGAGGACGCCAAGGTGCCGGAGGACAAGCTGCGCGACCGCGCCTACGAGCAGCTCAACACCTACAGCAACCTGGTCTCGCTGCGCTGGCCGGCGCTGAACCTGCTGCTGCTGAACTTCGCCTACCACAACGCCCATCACGAGAAGCCCGCCGAGCCCTGGTACCGCCTGCCCCGGCTGCACCGCGAGCTGTACGGCGACGCCTACGCCCAGGTGATCCCGATGCGCGCGCTGCTCGCCGGCTTCCACCGCCACCGGCTGCGCCGGGTGCTGGACGACGACTACGGCGTGGTCACCGAGGGCCCGCACAAGGCGGACGACTTCTACGGCGCCGTGGGCGTCTCCTTCCTGACGGCGGTGTGAACATGAGCCCGGTCACGGATAGACGTCGCGAGGTGCGTCCATGAATCTCCTGCCGCAACTGTTGCTGGTGGCCGGCTCGGCCCTCTGGGGCCTGGGCTGGATTCCCCTGCAGCTGCTCGCCGAGCGCGGGCTGATCGGCATGCCCCTGGTGCTGCTGACCTACAGCCTGCTCGGTGTGCTGGCCCTGCCGGTGATCTGGGCGCAGCGCCGCCAGTGGGCACCGCAGTCCCGGCAGCTGCTGGCGATCGCCCTGTTCGGCGGCTGGGCCACCGCCGCGCTGGTCAGCGCCCTGGCCGGCGGCCAGGTGGTGCGGGTGATGCTGCTGTTCTACCTGGCGCCGGTGTGGAGCATGCTCGGCAGCTGGCTGCTGCTGGGCGAGCGGCTGACCGCACTGCGCCTGGCCGCCCTGGCCCTGGCCGTCGTCGGCATCGCCCTGACCCTGGGCCTCACCGACGAGGTGCTGCGACCGCTGGAAGCCGACGACTGGATGGCCCTCAGCGCCGGCCTCGCCTTCAGCCTGAACAACCTCGCCACCCGCGCCGCCGAGCGCGTGCCGCTGGCCTCCAAGTCGCTGGCCGCCTTCGTCGGCAGCGCCCTGGTCGGAGCGGTGCTCTGCGTGCTGCTGGAGCAGGCACCGCCGCCGGTCGACTTCGCCCTCGGCTGGCGCATCGCCCTGCTCGCGGTCGGCTGGTTCGCCAGCATGGCCCTGGTGCAGTACGGCCTGACCCATATCGAGGCCGGCCGCGCCGCGCTGCTGGTGATCGTGGAGCTGGTGGTCGCCGTGCTCTCGTCGGCCTGGCTCGGCGAGCGCGAGATCCTGCCCCGGGAGTGGCTGGGCGCCGCGCTGGTCACATCCGCCGCGCTGATCGCCGCCTGGCCGCAGCGCAGCGCCCCGGTCCGGGTCCAGGTATGGAGCAGCGCGAAATGAGCGCCGCCCCGTCCCCGCGTCCGCCGCTTTCCCTCGATCCGGCCCGTTGCGCCCTGCTGGTGATCGACATGCAGCGCGACTTCTGCGCCCCCGGCGGCTATGCCGCCAGCGCCGGGCTGGACGTCGAGCGCCTGCGCGCGCCCATCGGCCCGATCCGCGCCCTGCTCGAACGGGCCCGGGCGCTGGGCATGCTCGTGGCGCACACCCGCGAGGGCCACCGCCCGGACCTGTCCGACCTGCCCGAAACCAAGCGCCGGCGCGCCGAGGCCGCCGGAGCACCGATCGGCAGCCGCGGTCCGCTCGGCCGCCTGCTGGTGCGCGGCGAGCACGGCCACGGGCTGATCGACGAACTGCAGCCCCTGCCCGGCGAGCCGGTGATCGACAAGCCGGGCTACAGCGCCTTCGCCCATACCGATCTGGAGACGATCCTGCGCACCCGCGGGATCGCCCAGCTGATCCTCACCGGGGTGACCACCGAGGTCTGCGTCTCCTCGACCCTGCGCCACGCGGTGGACCTGGGCTTCGCCTGCGTCACCGTGAGCGACGCCTGCGCCTCGCCCGACCCGACGCTGCACGCGGCGGCGCTGGCGATGATCGGCGTCGAGGGCGGCATCTTCGGCACGGTCTGCGACAGCCGGGCGCTGATCGACCATCTAGCGAATCACGAGAAGTCCGCATGACCCAAGTACTCAAACTCTGGCCACTGCTCACCGCCACCCACCGTTACGACAAGTCCCTGTCCACCCGCGGCCGCGGCCAGGGCACCCAGATCGATGCGCCGATCCTCGCCTACCTGATCGAGACCCGGCAGGGCCGGGTGCTGTTCGACGTCGGCTGCGACTACCGCAAGATCGTCGACCCGCTCGCCCGCGAGCGCTGGTACGGCAGCGGCGACAGCGGTTTCCCGCCGCCGAGGATGACCGAGGAACAGCGCCTGCCGGCGCACTTCGCCCGGCTGGGCCTGACGCCGGCCGACATCGACCTGGTGTTCCTCAGCCACCTGCACTTCGACCATGCCGGCGGGCTCTGCGAGGTCTGCGGCGCCGAGGTGCACGTCCACGCCGACGAGATGGCCGCAGCCCGCGAGCCGGCCGACGACGTCTATTTCGCCGACGACTTCGCCGGCGACTATCGCTGGAAGCTGCAGCGCGAGGACTACGACCTGCTGCCGGGGCTGCGGGCGATCAACACCCCCGGCCACACCGCCGGGCACATGTCGCTGCTGATCGAGCTGCCCCAGGGCGCGCCGGTGATCCTCGCCGGCGACGCCGCCGACCTGCGCGAGAACCTCGACGACGAGGTCGCCCCGGGCCTGTGCTGGCGCGACCGCGAGGATCTGGCGCTGGACAGCATCCGCCGGCTCAAGGCGCTGGCCGGCGAAACCGGCGCCGAGCTCTGGCCGAACCACGACATCGCCTTCTGGCGGACCCTCAAGCGTTTCCCGGAGTACCACGCATGACCGCTGTTCCCGACCGCTACCTGGGCGTCTGGCGCCGCAGCCTGCTCGCCACCCGCGACGGGCTGCGCGACGAGAGCAGCGCGGTGTACTGGCTGCAGACCCCGCACCTGCATGCCGACCTGCGCCTGCCCCTGCCACGTCCGGTGCCGGAGACCGTGCTGGAGCACTGCTCGGTCGAGCAGGCCCGTGCCCTCGCCAGCCAGCAGGGCTTCGCCGGGCTGACCCGGGTGGACGGCGACATCTGCCAGTGGCACCGGGTGATCGACTACCAGCCCCCGAGCGAGCGCCCGGACATCGGCCGCATGCGCTTCGAGAATGCCAACCGCCTGCTGGAGGACGGCCTCGACGACAGCTACCACGAGGTCTGGGAACGCCTGCCGGATTCGCGCGGGAGCACCTGGGGGATCTGGCTGCAGGCGGCGGACGGCTCGCCGCGCCAGGGCTGCCTGCTGCTCGCCGGCGACTATTTCCTGTTCGCCGCCGAGCGACTGGTGCCGCTGCGCCCCGGCGAGCCGCTGGGCGACCAGCTGGCCGCGGCCAATCCGCTGCAACGCCTCGGCCTGCTGGCTTTCGAGCTGTCCTTCGGCCGTCACCTGCACGGCAGCACGCCCTGGCTGATCACCCACTCCAGCCTGCCGGGACGGGCCGGCCAGCAGTTGCTCAAGGCCAGCTACGATCTCGCTGGCCCCGACGAACTGCCGGCGAAAGCCCTGTCCCGCCTCGGCCTCTATGCGCCGAACGGCGGCTGGGCCCGCGCCGACGACCCGCTCATCCCCGCCCAGGAGACCTCGCCATGACCGCGCCGCTCCCCCGCTCCGTCACCGCCCCGCCCGTCTCGGTCCGTCGGCCGCGCTGGTGGACCATCCGCGGCGAGCTGCCGCGCCGCAGCGTCTGGCTGCTCGGCGCCGGCGGGCTGCTCGCGCCCTTCGTCCTCTGGTGGGCCTGGACCGCCCTGGGGCTGGCCGATCCGCTGTTCCTGCCGAGCCCCCTGGCGATGCTCGAGCGCATCGGCCGCTGGTGGAGCGCCGAAGGCCTGCTGCAGGACATCGGCATCAGCGTCTACCGGGTGATGGCCGGCTTCGCCCTCTCCGCCCTGCTGGCGGTGCCGCTGGGCCTCTACATGGGCACCTACCGGCCGCTGCAGGCGGCCCTCGAGCCCCTGACCGACTTCATCCGCTACATGCCGGCGGTGGCCTTCATCCCGCTGGTGATGCTCTGGGTCGGCATCGACGAGGGCGCGAAGATAGTCATCATCTTCATCGGCACCTTCTTCCAGATGGTCCTGATGGTGGCCGAGGACGTACGCCGGGTGCCCATGGCGCAGATCGAGGCGGCCCAGACCATGGGCGCCAGCCGCTCGGAGATCGTCCGTCTGGTGATCCTGCCGGCGGCGCGCCCGGCGCTGCTCGACACCCTGCGCATCACCTGCGGCTGGGCCTGGACCTACCTGGTGGTGGCCGAACTGGTGGCGGCCAACTCCGGCCTCGGCTACGCCATCCTCAAGGCCCAACGCTACATGCACACCGACAAGATCTTCGCCGGCATCCTGCTGATCGGACTGATCGGCCTGCTCACCGACCAGGCCTTCCGCCTGGTTTCCCGCCGCGCCTTTCCCTGGCTGAGGAAGTGACCATGAACGCCCCGAAAATCCAGATCCGTCAGGTCGGCAAGACCTTCCGCAGCAACGGCCGCGAGGTCGAGGCGCTGCGCCAGGTCAGCCTGGACGTGCAGCCCAACGAGTTCATCACCTTCGTCGGCGCCTCCGGCTGCGGCAAGTCGACCCTGCTGCGCAGCGTCGCCGGGCTGGAGGGCCTGTCCCGCGGCGAGATCCTCCTCGATGGCCGCCCCATCGACGGCCCGGGCGTGGATCGCGCCATGGTCTTCCAGCACTACAGCCTCTACCCCTGGCTGACGGTGATGAAGAACATCAAGTTCTGCCGCCAGCTCAAGGTGATCGCCGACGGCGTGCGCGGCGACGCGGACGTCGAGGCGGCCAGCGGGCGGGCCGATGCGCTGCTCAACCTGATGGGCCTGACGCCCTTCGCCGAGGCCTATCCCAACCAGCTCTCCGGCGGCATGCAGCAGCGCGTGGCGATCGCCCGGGCGCTGATGCCGCGGCCGGCCACGCTGCTGATGGACGAGCCCTTCGGCGCCCTCGACGCACAGACCCGCGAGGTGATGCACGATCTGATCCGCCACGTGCACGCCCTGGAGAAGACCACCATCCTGTTCGTCACCCACGACGTGGAGGAAGCCATCTACCTGGGTACCCGCATCGTGCTGATGGCGCCCAGGCCGGGACGCATCGACTCGATCTACGAAGTGCCTCTGCCCGCCAAACGCCATCAGGACATGAAGCTCGCCCCGGAATTCACCGAACTCAAGCGCGAGATCCTCGCGCGCATCCGCGAAACCTCGGGCATGCAGACCGACCTGGATCAGTTGGCCCGGCTCAACGCGTAGGCGGAATGAGCCGAGGGCGCCCGTGCGCCTCGCCCCACTCCAGCATGGCCTCCAGCACTGCGCGCAGGACCGGGCGGATCGGCGCGGCCAAATCCTCGCGATAGCGGAACGGCTCGTCCTCCTCCATGTAGGTGGCCTGCACCAGTTCCAGCTGCAGCGCATGGATGCGCTCGGCCGGCCGCCCGTAGTGGCGGGTGATGTAGCCGCCCTTGAAGCGCCCGTCGAGCACCCGGCTATAGCCCTGCGCCTGCTCCAGGACCTTCAGCAGGCTGCCGGCCAGACTCGGGTCGCAACTGGCTCCGGAGTGGGTGCCCAGGTTGAGGTCCGGCAGCCGCCCCTCGAACAGGTAGGGCACCCGCGAGCGGATCGAGTGGGCGTCGAACAGCAGCGCGTAGCCGAATTCTCGCTTCAGGCGCACCAGTTCGGCGGCGAGGGCCCGGTGATAGGGCCGCCAGATCAGCTCCAGGTAACGCTCGCGCAGGACCGCATCGGGCGCCTGCCCCGGCCGGAACAGCGCTCCGCCGTCGAGCACGATCTCGGGAAACAGGCCGGTGGTCGGCGTGGCGTACAGCGGATGATCGTCCGACGGGCGGTTGAGGTCGATCACATAGCGCGAGTACAGGCCGACCAGCAGACTCGCGCCCAGCCCACTGGCGAAGTCGTAGAGCCGCGGCAGGTGCCAGTCGGTATCCGGCAGGCTGCGGCCGCGGGGCGTCAGCGCGGCCTCGACCTCGGGCGTCAGACGCGTGCCGGCGTGGGGGATGCTGACCAGCAGCGGCAAGCGCCCGCGTTCGAGACTCAGGACCTCATCCATCGCCTACTTCCTTGCCGTGGAAGATCACCCGCCTGGGCAGATCGCCGCCCAGCCAGTAGGCCAGCTCGGCCGGCCGGCGCACGTCCCAGGCGACGAAATCGGCCAGCTTGCCGACTTCCAGGCTACCATGGCGATGGGCCAAGCCCAGGGCATGGGCCGCGTGCAGGGTGACGCCGGCCAGGGCCTCCTCCGGGGTCATGCCGAACGAGGTGCAGGCCATCGCCAGGACCAGGCGCAGCGACAGCACCGGCGCAGTGCCGGGATTGAGGTCGCTGCCCAGGGCGATGGGCACGCCGTGACGGCGCAGGCATTCGATCGGCGGACGGCGGCTCTCGTTGAGCAGGTAGAAGGCCGCCGGCAGCAGCACCGCGACCGTGCCGGCCGTGCCCATGGCCACCACGTCGGCATCGCTGGCGTATTCCAGGTGGTCGGCGGAAAGGGCCAAGTAGCGCGCAGCCAACCCTGCTCCCCCGAGGGCGGAGAGCTGGTCGGCGTGCAACTTCACCGGCAGGCCGAGGGCGGTAGCGGCCTCGAACAGGCGTTCGACCTGCTCCGGCGAGAAGGCCAGATGCTCGCAGTAGGCATCCACCGCATCCACCAGCCCTTCGGCCGCCAGCGCCGGCAGCATCTCGTCGCAGACATGCTCGATATAGTCGTCGCTGCGCCCGGTGTACTCCGGCGGCACCGCATGGGCCGCCAGGCAGGTGGTACGCACCGTCAGCGGCAGGCGCTCGCCGAGCTGGCGGGCGACGCGCAAGAGCTTGCGCTCGCTCGCCAGGTCCAGGCCGTAGCCCGACTTCACCTCCAGGCAGGTCACTCCGTCGCGCAGCAGCTGGCGGGCGCGACGCTCGGCGCTGTCCAGCAACTGCTCCTCGCTGGCGGCGCGGGTGGCCCGCACCGTGCTGGCGATGCCGCCGCCGTGGGCGGCGATCTCGGCATAGCTGGTCCCTTCCAGACGCAACTCGAACTCGGCGCTGCGCTCGCCGGCGAACACCAGATGGCTGTGGCAGTCGATCAGTCCCGGCGTCACCCAGGCGCCGTGCAGATCCGTCGCCTGGCAGTCGCTGGGCAGTTGCTCGCGCCGCCCGATCCAGGCGATGCGCTCGCCGCGGGCGAGGATGGCCGCATCGGCGATGACCGAGTAATGCCCGCCGACCATGGTGGCGACATGGCAGTTGAACCAGCAGCGGGTATCGCTCATGGCCCTCGTCCCCCAGGGTTCCGTTGCCTTATCAGCGTAGCTACAAGAGAACGAACGCGACGGCTGGCATTGAAGTGACAGGGTCGAGCGAGCGCGATACCACGTCAGACCCGCCGAGTTCCCAAGCATTTGATTCGACTAAAGCAGCGGGACAACCTTCAGTCTGCGTGGCAGAATAGTGGTGCCCTGATTCGTCCTTGTTCCCCAAGAACGCCGGACACCCAAATCCAATTACAAAAATTGCATGCCATTGACGGCTATGCGTAACAGATTCAGGAGTCTCCTCAATGTCCGCTCGCAACATTCTGGTGATCAACTGCGGTAGCTCGTCGATCAAGTTCGCCCTGGTCAACGAAACCCTCGCCACCTTCCCCCTGCAAGGTCTGGCCGAACGCCTCGGCAGCCCGGAGGCCGTCCTCCACTGGCAGCTCGGCGACATCAAGGAAACCCTGGCCCTGCCGGGCGCCGACCATCGCGCCGCCCTGGCCAAGCTCCTGCCGCTGGTCGAGGAGGCCTCCGGCGGCCAGCTCAGCGGCATCGGCCACCGCGTGGTGCACGGCGGCGAGCACTTCACCGAAGCCCGCCTGATCGACGACGCGGTGATCGAGGGCATCCGCAGCAGCGCCCAGCTGGCCCCGCTGCACAACCCGGCCCATCTGATCGGCATCGCCGCGATCACCGCGATGTACCCCGATCTGCCCCAGGTCAGCGTGTTCGACACCGCCTTCCACCAGAGCATGCCGGCCCACGCCTACCGCTACGCCGTCCCGGAATTCCTCTACCGGGAACACGGCGTGCGCCGCTACGGCTTCCACGGCACCAGCCATCGCTACGTCAGCAAGCGCGCCGCCGAGCTGGCCGGCCTGCCCCAGCACGACAGCGCCTGGCTCTCCGCCCACCTCGGCAACGGCTGCTCCACCTGCGCCATCGTCAACGGCGAGAGCCGCGACACCAGCATGGGCCTGACCCCGCTGGAAGGCCTGGT
>NZ_JBHRSJ010000017.1:0-49754 GCF_042643485.1 Azotobacter bryophylli
CACCCTCTTAGCCAACCCCTTGATTCGAAAGAGGTTTTCCGTGAGGACCGCGCCGGAAGTGGTGCGCATTATAGGGACATCAAAACAGCCGTCAACCGATTTTTCAAATATTCAGCCGGCTGATTTCCCCTTGAGCCGTCTTACACAGTAAAGCACGGTCTGGGAATTCCGCCGGCGAATCTACGGGAGGATCACCAAGCGATTGGGCAATTCGTCGCGATTCCGGGTTGCCGGTAGATACTCCTTGAGAATGGCACCGCAGCTCTCGATACAGGATAGAAAGCCGCCCAGCGTCTCGCCGCGCTTCACCTGGTCGGTGAAGTTCGCGATGATCGAAGCCCAGGTCGAATCATCCAACTGGCTGGAGATGCCGCGATCGACCAGGATCTCCACATAGCGCTCGGCTTCGGAAACGAAGATCAGCATCCCTGTCTCCGCCTCGGTGCGATGCAGGTTGAGTTCGAGGAATTGCCGTCGAGCCAGATTGCCTGCCCGCCAAAGGCGTACCGGCCGAGGAATCAGCCGCGTAGTGATACCAGGGATACGAAAAAGCAGGCAGCAAAGGACGAAGATCAGCCATTGAGCCAGCAACAGCCGGGCCGCATCCAGCCAACCGCCGAAAAAGTTCAGCCCTCCTGGGAGAATGAGGGCAATTAGCGCGGCCCAGAGCAACGAGATATGGGCGTAATCGTCAGCCTGAGCCGCGAGCACCGTTACCAGCTCGGCATCCGTCTCTTTCTCCACTCGTGCGATCGCATCGGCTACCTGGCGCTGCTCGCTCTCGGTCAACAAGGCCATTTCCTTCTCCTATTCACCAATCGCCCGATGCGCCACCACCACCGAAACTACCTCCGCCTCCACCGAAGCCGCCACCGCCTCCCCCACGCCCCAGACTTCCCAGCAAGGCACCGGCCAGGAAAGCAGAGCCGCCACCGCCACGACCTCCACGGCCGCCCCTCAGCAGCAGCATGACAATCACCAGAAGAACGAAGAAAAGGACCGGCATTGGCTTCTCCGGCATATCACCAGTCTCCTCCCGGGGCTCCCGCACAGGATTGCCACCGAGCACCTGGATGATCGCTGCGGTTCCCTCGCTGATTCCGCGGGCGAAATCCCCCTGTCGAAAAGCTGGGACGATAATGCGGTTGATGATCAGCGCAGACTGCAGATCGGTCAGGCGCTCCTCTAGGCCATAGCCGACCTCGATACGGATCTTGCGCTCGTCGCGAGCGACGATCAGCAGAGCGCCATTGTCCTTACCCTTCTGCCCGATGCCCCAGCGCCGACCGAGTTCGACGCCGAACTCATCGATGGTACGCCCCTGCAGATTCGGCAAGGTCACCACTACTACCTGCTCGCCGGTCGCCTGCTCATGGGCGGCGAGCATCTGCGTCAGGCGCGCCTCGGTAGAGGCGTCGAGCAGCCCGGCCGAATCCACCACCCGACCACTCAGGGGCGGGATACTGATCTCCTGCGCCTGGACAGCCAAGGCGCAGAGGCACAACAGGCTGGCCAGGAACAGATGGCGTGCGTTCGTCATCAGAACTTCACTTGCGGCGCCCGCTCTGCATCCTTGGCGGTGGCCTCGAAGCTCTCGCGCACCGGCATGTCGCTGTAGAGCACGCTATGCCAGATGCGTCCGGGGAAAGTACGGATCTCGGTGTTGTAACGCTCGACCGCAGCGATGAAATCGCGTCGAGCCACGGCGATACGGTTCTCGGTACCCTCCAGCTGGGATTGCAGGGCCAGGAAGTTCTGGTTGGATTTCAGCTCCGGATAACGCTCGACCACCACCATCAGACGGCTGAGCGCGCCGGTGAGCTGATCCTGGGCCTGCTGGAACTGCTGCAGCTGCTGGGGATCGTCCAGGGTACGGGCATCCACCTGGATGGAAGTGGCCTTGGCCCGCGCCTCGATCACCGCGGTGAGGGTCTCGCGCTCCTGCTGAGCGTAGCCCTTGACCGTCTCCACCAGGTTGGGAATCAGGTCGGCGCGCCGCTGGTACTGGTTCTCCACCTGGCCCCAGGCGGCCTTCACCTGCTCGTCATAGGTGGGGATGTTGTTGATACCGCAGCCCGTCAGAAGCCAGGACATGAACAGGAGGGTAGCTAGACGCCAGGTGTATCCATAGCGCGACTGCATCTGCATCGTCTTTTCGTCCCGTAGCGATTGAAGGAAAAAGCCATCCGTCACGCCCCCACGATCTTACCGACAACGCCAAGGCACGAGCGCGGAGCCCCAATAACGAAGAAACCATACTCCAAAACCGTTCGATAACGGCAGGGTCAGCGCCCTGTCCTAAAGGCATGCCGACTATCCTGACGGCCAAGGGAGCATTTCCTCCTCCCGGATCCTGATGGCTGACCGGACGGAACCGGCCTCCGTTGGATCGGTCCGGGCGCGACGGGTTCATCCGGCCTTGAGGGTCAGCCGTGCATCCACCTTGCCGGGCGCTCCACGCGTCAGACTGACCTCCACCAGTTGCACGCCCTGCGCCTGCAGCTCGCCGATCCAGCGCAGCAGGAGGGCGAACGAAGCCTGCGGCAGGCTGATCTGCAGCCCCTCGCTGCCGCTGTCGAAGCGCTCGATGAGCAGGCCCCTCTCCTGGGCGGTGCTGGTGACCAGTCCCTGCAGCTGTTCCGGAGGCAGGCTGGCCTGGGTCTTTCCGGGCAGCTGACGCGCCTGTTCGGCGTTCGCCTGCAGGTAGAGGTACAGATCGCGCTGCTGCAGGTAATGGGCACGGTCATCCTTGACGCCTTGCGCCGCCGGCTGCCAGAGCAGCAGATAGAGCAGCGCCAGCAGCAGGAACAGCCCCAGTGCGGAAACCGCCACCCGCTCGCGCGGTTGCAGTTGCCGCCAGCGTTGCCAGAGCGGCGAGGCCCCGGCGCGGGCCATGAACTGTTGTCTGAGGTCGGCGAGCTTCTGCATGTCAGCTTCCCACCACCAGGCGGGCGGACACCCCGCCTTCCTCCCGGCTGGCTGAGCCCAGCTGCACCGCCAGCCCGCTGTCGGCCAGGCGCTGACGTAGCCGCTCCAGTGCGGCGAAATCGCCGGCGTGCACCTGCAGGGCAAGGTTGCCGTCGTTCTCGCTGTAATCCAGCTGCACGATGGACAGCTGCGGAGCCTCCAAAAAAGCGTCGGCGGTCCGGTCGAGCAATTGCAGGAAACGTCCGCCGCCGGTACCGCCGCCCTGCTGCAGGCGCTCGGCGAACTGGGCACGCAGATTGACGATGCGCTTATCCTCGGGGAACAGCTCGTGATAGAGTTTGCGGCTGGCCGCGGCATAGTCGTCGCCCTGCTGGCGCAGATACCAGCCCTGCGCCACGTTGAAGCCGAACTGCAGCACCAGCCAGGCACCGACGACCACCGCCGCCCCCTTCCAGGGCCCCGGTCCGGCGCCCTCGTGCTGGATGGCGAAGTCGCCCTGGGCCAGATTCACCGCGTGTCCCCGTCCGCGGGACAGCAGTCGGTACGGATCGGGCTCGTGGGTATAGGAAGCCGGGGGGATGCCCTCCGGTGCCGGCGCCATCTCACCCTTGAAGCGCAGCGGCCCGCTGCAGCGCTCGGCCAGGGCCGGCCAGTCCTCCGCCGCCAGGACCAGGCGCTCGGGGCCAGCGCCGCCGAGCAGAACACGGTCGCCGATGAACAGCAGGCGGTTGTCGATGTAGGGCAAGAGATCGGCATCCACGAAGATAGACGAAACCCGGATGCCCAGCTCGGCCATCAGCCCGAGCCAGCCCTCCAGCAGGCTGCGGCGCACGACAATGACCCGGTGGCGACCATCCGCCAGCCGCTCGCCGAGAGCCAGATGCAGCTGTTCGACATCCTCGGCGAGCAGCTCCTCCACCGCATAGGGCAGGGCCTGGCGCAACCAGCGCGCCCGGGTGGTCGGCAGATTGACGGCGAAGGCGCTGGCTACCTCCATCGGCAGCACCAGGGTCGCGGTATGACCGTGCAGCGCGGCGGCGCAGTCGGCCAGCGATAGGCACCGCGTCTCCTTGGTCTCTTCGCTGTGCACCCAGTGGACTTCGGTGCTGGCGGTCAGCTCGCCGACCGGCGGGATAAACAGGCACTCCATGGCGTCATCCTTCATCGTTCCGGGGAGTCGCCGGCATCCCCGCCGGCAGACCGAGATTGCGCTGCAGCACGTACACCCGCCCCTTCTTGTCGCGCTGGACGGTGCTCGACAGCACCAGCCGGCGGTCGGCGATGCGCACCTCGCTCACCACCAGGAAGAACTGGCTGCCCACATCCAGATTGGAGCCCAACTCGCCGCGTCCGGCCAACACGGGCTGGCTGAAAAAGTTGCTGATGTCGGCGAAACCCTGATCGCCGCGGGCCAGGACCAGTTGCCGGGCCAGCTCCGGAGTCAGACCGTCGGCGAGGCTCGACAGCACCATCGGCCCAGCGGTATTGACGTTGATCGGCGTCTTGCTCGGCAAGGCGCAGACGTAGGGCGCCAGACGGCGGTACTCCGTCTCGCTCATGCCCAGCAGCAGGCGCAGTTCGGAGACGTCCTGCAGGCGACGATCGGCGGTGCGGTAGGGCGGTTCGAGGAGCAGGTACTGACTGTCCTCGGCGCCGGACTCGCCGCCCGGCTCCTGGTCCTTGTCCAGCCAGTCGGCGAGCAGCTCGGGGTAGGGCTTGTCGATCTCCAGCTGCAGCAGCAGACGGCGGAACTGGGCGATCGCCGCATCGTTGCGCTGGCCGCCCTGCACCAGGGCATTGAGGTTGAAGCGCGCGGCCAGGTCCTCGATGCGCACCCGGAGTTCGCCCTGGTCGACGGGGAACGCCGGCAGCGGCTTGGCCCACTCCTCGTACAGATGATCCACCGACTTGCCCGGGACGCTGCCCGGCGCCAGCAGGTCGCGCTTGAGCACCGCACGAGCCAGGGCCTCTCCGCCCAGGGCGTAGTGCCAGGCTTGGCGGGCGAGGAACTGGTTGGCGCTGGCGCGGATCGCCAGCTGCTGGCGGGCGATCAGACCGGCGCAGACCACGGTGACGATGGCCACCACCAGCAGCACGCTGATCAGCGCCACGCCCTGCTGGCGCCTCATCGGGCCTGCTCCGTCGTCGCCGGTTGCGCCGCGCCCTCGGGGGCGACCTCCTGCCCCTCCTGCCCCTCCTGCCCCTCCTGCCCCTGGGGACCCTCTTCATCCGAGCCCTGTGCGCCGACCGCGGCACGCGATGGCGGGGCGTCCGGCAGACGCAGCAGGCGGGTCAGCTCGCCGTAGCCGGCATGCTCCAGCTTCAGCTCCACCGCCTGCGGCAGGAGCGCCAGGACCTTTTCGCCCGTGCCGGCCGAGGCCGGCGGCCACTGCGGCTGCCAGACGCCCTTCTTGTCCAGGTAACGCAGCTGCATCTTCTGCACGCCCTCCAGCACCCGCTGCACCCGCGGCTTGCTGTCGACCGCCTGATCGAGCACCAGCCAATAGGCCCGTTCCAGGGTGCCGCCCGCCAGCCGCCAGCGCACCCGCTGCAGCTGCGACCTCGGCTGGCCGGTGGGGTTGCGCCAGCCGCTGCGGGTCAGCTCCAGGGCCGGCTCGCCGTCCTCCGCTTCCTGCTCGCCGAGAAAGGCCACCCGGCGGTCGCCGTGCTGGTCGCGAATCGGCCGCGGACTGACCTGCAGCAGGTCGCGCTCGAAGGCGGCGAAGGCGCGGGTCAGCTCGCGCAGGCGCTGCTCCTGAGCGCGTGTGGCCTCGTCGCTGCGCAGCACGCTGTTGAGCATCCGGTAGGTGCCGAGGGCGAGCACCGCGAAGATGGAGATGGCGATCAGCAGCTCCAGCAAGGTGAAGCCCTTTTCCAGCCGCGGCCCCCCGCTCATTCGGTGCCGCCCTCGCTGCCGCCCGTGGCGCCACCACTACCCGCACCCGCTCCTGTGCCGCCGGCATTGCCGCCCTCCTCGCCCGCCGCCGGCTCGCCTTCGCCGGTATCGCTCGCCTCGGTCTCGGCCGTCCTGACCGCGAGGAAGCCGGTCAGACTGGCGGCCGCTCGGTCGCGCAGCGCCCCGCGGCTGCCGCGCTGCTCGCGCGGCGCCACCCAGACGGTGACCCGGCGCATCTCCGGCTCGCTGGTCGCCTCGATCTCGCGTTGCAGCTCCCAGCGCCGCCCGGCGTAGTCCAGATCGTCGTTGGCCCGCCCCGGGGCGGGGGTCGGCGTCTGCAGTTGCAGCTCGGTGATGCGGTTGTCGGCAATCCAGCCGGCCAGGGTCTTCTCTTCCAGGCGCGCGGCGTTGGTCAGACTGCGTCCGGCGGCGGTGAGCACCGTGGCGGCGACAGTGGCGAAGATGGCCAGGGCCACCAGCACTTCCAGCAGGGTGAAGCCGGTCGCCGGGGCAGCTCTCATCGCCGCGTCTCGACCCGCTCGGCGCGGGGCAGCTGGAAGCCGTCGCTGGAAAGTGCATAGGCGTCGCCCTGTCGCTCGCGCTCGGCGACCAGCAGACGGAACGGCGACAGCTCGCCGCTGGACAGCACCAGCAGCTGGGGCTCGGGCAGCTTAGGGGTATTCTGCTGGGGCGCATTCTGTCGGCTCGCCCCCTGTCGAGCCTCGCTGCCGGGGCCCGGCTCGTCTTCGCCCTGCCTGACCGGCGCGGCCAGCTTCAGCGGCTGGCCGTCCAGCTCCAGATCGAGCCGGACCCAGGCCGGCAACGCATGTTCCTTCTCCTCGCCGGGCAACTGGGTCCAGCGGTCCCGGGCCTCGTCGAAGACCAGCACCCGATAGCCCTCGTCGTCGATCAGCAGACCGTACTCGCGGTTTTCCAGCACCGCCTCGTCGGACAGGACCCCGATCAGTGCCGCCAGCCGCTGCGCCTCCCCCTGCAGCTCGCGGGAGCGGCCGCCGCCAGTGGAGAGCACCGCCAGGCTGAGCAGGGTGCCGAGGATAACCAGCACCACCAGCAGCTCGATCAGGGTGAAGCCGGCCGCGCGGCGCCCCGGGGGCTCCGCCCGCAGAGGCCGGCGCATCGTCACTTCTTCTCGTCGTAATGGATGTCGGCATCCAGCCCGGAGCCGCCTTCCTGGCCGTCGGCGCCGTAGGAGTAGAGGTCGAAGGGACGGTTCTGGGTGCCGGGCGACAGGTACTGGTAGGGGTTGCCCCAGGGGTCCTGTGGCACCTGCTTGAGATAGCCGTCGCGGTTCCAGTTCTTCGGCTGCGGGTTGCCGGTGGGTTTTTCCACCAGCGCCTCGAGACCCTGCTGGGTGCTCGGATAGGCGAAGTTGTCCAGCTTGTAAATGTCCAGCGCGGCGGCGATGGCCTTGATGTCGCCCCTGGCCACCGTGACCTTGGCCTGTTCAGGGCGGTTCATGATCTGCGGCACCACCAGCGCGGCGAGGATGCCGAGGATGACCACCACCACCATGATCTCGATGAGCGTGAAGCCCGATTGCTTGCGTCGTTGCACGAGTTACCCCACCAGTTGGTTGAGAGAAAGGATGGGCAGCAGGATCGCCAGCACGATGACCAGCACCACCGCCCCCATGAACACCAGCATGAACGGCTCGAACAAGCCGACCAGCAGGGCGATCTGTGCGGCCAGGTCGCTTTCCTGATTGCGTGCCGTGCGTGCCAGCATTTGATCCAGCTCGCCGGACTTTTCTCCGCTGGCGATCATGTGCAGCATCATCGGCGGAAACTCCCCGGTCGCCTCCAGCGAGCGGGTCAGGCTGCCGCCCTCGCGGACCTTCTGCGCCGCCTCCACCACCTTGTCGCGGATGTGCAGGTTGGCGATCACCTGGGCGGCGATGTCCAGCGCCTCCACCAGCGGCACGCCGCTGCGGCTGAGGATCGCCAGGGTCGAGGCGAAGCGCGCGGTGTTGGTCGCCCGCGCCATCCGTCCCAGCAGCGGCAGGCGCAGGATCAGGGCGTGCCAGCGGCGGCGCAGCTGCTCGTCGCGCAGGGCGATGCGCAGGCCGCTCACCAGCGCCGCCACCACCAGCATCATCAGCCAGCCCCAGCCCTTGACCAGATTGCTGACCGAGATCAGCCCGCGGGTCAGGGCCGGGAGCTCCTGGCCGGTGTCGACGAACACCTTGACCACGTCCGGCACCACGTAGCCGAGCAGGAAGCCGACGATGGCCAGCGAGGCGACCATCAGGATCACCGGGTAGAGCAGCGCCAGCTGGATCTTCTGCCGCGACTGCTGGCGCTGCTCGGTGTAGTCGGCGAGCTGGTCGAGGACCAGGCCGAGGTGCCCGGCGTGCTCGCCGGCGGCCACCGTGGCGCGGTACAGCTCGGGAAAAGCCGAGGGGAATTCGCGTAGGCTGGAGGCCAGACTGTGGCCCTCCATCACCCGCGCGCGCACGGCCAACAGCATGGACTTGATCTTCGCCGAGGAGGCCTGGGCGGCGGCGGCGCGCAGCGCCTCCTCGATCGGCAGGGCGGCCTGCACCAGGGTCGACAGTTGCCGCGTGACCAACGCCAGATCGCGCGCCGACAGGCCCTTGGAGATCAGGCTGAGAGCGCCGACCCCGGTCTCCTCTCGTGCCCGCGCCGGGCGGATGTCCAGCGGCGACCACTGCTTGTCGCGCAGCAGCTGGCGGGCCTGGCGGGCGCTGTCGGCCTCGAGCAGGCCCTTCTGCTGGCGGCCCCGGGGATCCAGGGCGAGGTATTCGAAGGCGGCCATCGACTCATCCCCCCGTCATCATTCTTCCCGCGTCACCCGCAGCACTTCCTCCAGGGTGGTCACCCCTTCGCGCACCTTGCGCATGCCGTCGTCGCGGATGCCGGGGCCGAGCACGCGGGCGTGACGGGTCATCTCCTGCTCCGAGGCGCGGTTGTGGATCAGGGTGCGCAGGGCCTCGTCCAGCACCACCAGCTCGTAGATGCCGGTACGCCCGCGGTAGCCGAGCTGGCGGCACTCCTCGCAGCCGACGGCGTGATGGAGGGTCGGCGGCTCGTCCGCCGCCACGCCGAGCGCCGCGCACTCCGCCTCGTCGGCCTGGTAGGGACGCTTGCAGGCCGGGCAGAGCGTCCGCACCAGGCGCTGGGCGAGCACGGCGAGCAGCGAGGAGGACAGCAGGAACGGCTCGACGCCCATGTCGATCAGGCGGGTGACCGCACCGATGGCGCTGTTGGTGTGCAGGGTGGACAGCACCAGGTGGCCGGTGAGCGAGGCCTGCACGGCGATCTCGGCGGTCTCCTGGTCGCGAATCTCGCCGATCATCACCACGTCCGGGTCCTGCCGGAGGATGGCGCGCAGGCCGCGGGCGAAGGTCATGTCCACCTTGGCATTGACCTGGGTCTGGCCGATGCCCTCCAGGTTGTACTCGATCGGGTCCTCGACGGTGAGGATGTTGCGCGTGCCCGTGTTCAGGCTGACCAGGCTGGCGTACAGGGTGGTGGTCTTGCCCGAGCCGGTCGGCCCGGTGACCAGGATGATGCCGTGGGGCTTCTGCACCGTCTCTTCCATCAGCCTACGGTCGCGCGCGCTCATCCCCAGGTGCCGCAGGGTCAGGCGCCCGGCCTGCTTGTCGAGCAGGCGCATCACCACCCGCTCGCCGTTGGCCGAGGGCAGCGTGGAGACGCGGATGTCCACCTCGCGCCCGCCGACCCGCAGGGAGATGCGCCCGTCCTGGGGCACGCGCTTCTCGGCGATGTCCAGCCGTGCCATGACCTTGATCCGCGACACCAGCAGGGCCGCCAGCTCGCGCTTGGGTTCGACCACCTCGCGCAGCACGCCGTCGACGCGGAAGCGGATGACCAGGCGCTTCTCGAAGGTCTCCACGTGGATGTCCGAGGCGTTCTCCTTGATCGCCTCGCCGAGGATGGCGTTGATCAGGCGGATGATCGGCGCGTCCTCCTCCTGCTCCAGCAGGTCCTCGGTCTGCTGGATCTGGTCGGCCAGGCTGTTGAGGTCGAGATCGGCCTCGAGCCCCTCGACCATCTGCATCGCCGCCGAGGAATCGTGCTGATAGGTGAGGCCGAGGGTCCGCTCGAAATCCTCGGCGCTCAGCCAGTCGAGCGGCAGGCGCGCGCCGAGGAAGCGCTGCGCCTCCTGCACCGCGGTCAGCGCGGCGTCGTCGCGGGCACAGAGGGCGGGCTGCCCGTCCTGCTCGCCGAGCAGCACGCCGTGTCGCCGGGCGAAGGCGAAGGGCAGGCGCTGCAGGGCGACGGGCTTGGCCGGCAGCCGGTCGAGCGTTGGGGTAGACATCAGCGAACCGTTCATTCTTCTGCATGCCGGCTTCTGGCGCGGCAACCTCGCGTGCGGTCTGGTCCCAAGAGACAACCGAAAAGCGCGATCTGCACACTTGGGAAGGGAAAATCGATCCGATGCTAGCCGGCGGATGTGACGAAACGACGCCCCGCCACAGGCCCTCCGCCCAGATCGAAGGCTCTGGCGCGGGCTTTCCGGAGCCCCCCGAGCGAGCACCGACGAACAAAAACAACGGGCACGCACGCAACCTTTCTGCGTTTGCCCGCTCTGATAAACGATAGCCCATGGCAAGGATGCTGCTGTTCAGTGCCGGAACGACACGCGGGAGTGCGTTGTCCGTTTCAGGCTCCTCCAGAAAAACCGACAGCGACACTCTGTTTTTTCGCCAAGGCCAACCGCGGCCGGCCCGGCGCTAGGCCGCTCAGCCCGGCTGGACGGTTGCGCCTGCGTGAGCAGTAATGCGCGGGCAGGGAATCATTTTTCGAAACATAGGGAAGTAGGAGAAGCAACGTGCATATTGGGGTTCCATTAGAAACCCGTGCCGGCGAGACGCGGGTTGCCGCCACGCCGGAGACGGTCAAGAAGTTGATCGGCCTGGGCCATCAAATCACGGTACAGAGCGGCGCCGGCATCGCGGCCAGCATTCCGGACAGCGCCTTCTCGGCAGCCGGGGCGAAGATCGGCGACGCCGCGACCGCCCTCGGCGCCGAACTGGTGCTCAAGGTGGTCGCCCCCGACGAGGCCGAACTGGCGCAGATGAAGTCGGGCACGGTGCTGGTCGGCATGCTCAATCCCTTCGACAGCGACAATATCGCCCGGCTGGCCGAGCGCGGCCTCACCGCCTTCGCCCTGGAGGCGGCGCCGCGCACCTCGCGGGCGCAGAGCCTCGACGTGCTGTCCTCGCAGGCCAACATCGCCGGCTACAAGTCGGTGCTGGTGGCGGCCAACCACTATCCGCGCTTCATGCCGATGCTGATGACCGCCGCCGGCACGGTGAAGGCCGCCCGCGTGCTGGTGCTCGGCGCCGGCGTCGCCGGCCTGCAGGCGATCGCCACGGCCAAGCGCCTGGGTGCGGTGATCGAGGCCTCGGACGTGCGCCCGGCGGTGAAGGAGCAGATCGAATCCCTCGGCGCCAAGTTCGTCGACGTGCCCTTCGAGACCGACGAGGAGCGCGAATGCGCCGAAGGCGTCGGCGGCTACGCCCGGCCGATGCCGGCCAGCTGGATGGAGCGCCAGGCCAAGGCCGTACACGAGCGCGCCAAGCAAGCCGACATCGTCATCACCACCGCGCTGATCCCCGGGCGCCGGGCGCCGATCCTGCTGCACGAGGCCACGGTCGCCGAGATGAAGCCGGGCTCCGTGGTGGTCGACCTGGCGGCGGCGCAAGGCGGCAACTGCCCGCTGACGGTGGCCGACCAGGTGGTGATCCGCCACGGCGTGACCATCGTCGGCCACAGCAACCTGCCCGCCCTGGTGCCGGCCGATGCCTCGGCCCTGTATTCCCGCAACCTGCTGGACTTCCTCAAGCTGGTGATCGACCAGGAAGGTCGTTTCCACCTCGATCTGGAAGACGACATCGTCAAGGCCTGCCTGATGTGCGAAGGCGGCCGCGTCCTGCGCAACAACGCCGGGGCGGCGTCCTCCGCCGCTGCCCCCCAGGAAAAGAAAGAAAAAGTATAAGGATAGGAAAATGGAGCTGATTTCCGCTGGACTCTATAACCTGATCATCTTCGTGCTGGCCATCTACGTCGGCTACCACGTGGTCTGGAACGTCACCCCTGCCCTGCACACGCCGCTGATGGCGGTCACCAACGCCATCTCGGCGATCGTCATCGTCGGCGCCATGCTCGCCGCGGCGCTCACCGAAACCGGCCTGGGCAAGCTGATGGGCACCCTCGCCGTGGCCCTGGCCGCGGTCAACGTGTTCGGCGGCTTCCTGGTCACCCGGCGCATGCTGGAAATGTTCAAGAAGAAGGCACCGAAGGCGGAGGGCAAGTAAATGAGCATGAACCTCGTCACCTTCCTCTACCTGATCGCCTCGGTCTGCTTTATCCAGGCCCTCAAGGGCCTCTCGCACCCGACCACTTCGCGGCGCGGCAACCTGTTCGGCATGGTCGGCATGGCCATCGCCGTGCTCACCACCGTGGCCCTGGTGTTCAAGCTGAACGCCGAGATCGCCGGCAGCGGCATCGCCTTCGTGATCCTCGGCCTGCTGGGCGGCGGCAGCATCGGCACGCTGATGGCCAAGCGGGTGGAGATGACCAAAATGCCCGAGCTGGTCGCCTTCATGCACAGCATGATCGGCCTGGCCGCGGTGTTCATCGCCATCGCCGCGGTGCTCGAGCCGCAATCGCTGGGCATCGTCCACGCGATCAGCGACCCGATCCCGGCCGGCAACCGTCTGGAGCTGTTCCTCGGCGCGGCGATCGGCGCCATCACCTTCTCCGGCTCGGTGATCGCCTTCGGCAAGCTCTCCGGCAAGTACAAGTTCCGCCTGTTCCAGGGCGCGCCGGTGCGCTTCGCCAACCAGCACCTGCTCAACCTGGCGCTCGGCGTGGCGATCCTCGTCCTCGGACTGGCCTTCACCCTCAACGGCAACCTGGGCGCCTTCGTCCTGCTGGTGGCGCTGGCCTTCGTCATCGGCGTGCTGCTGATCATCCCGATCGGCGGCGCGGACATGCCGGTGGTGGTGTCCATGCTCAACAGCTACTCGGGCTGGGCGGCGGCGGGCATCGGCTTCTCGCTGAACAACTCGATGCTGATCGTGGCCGGCAGCCTGGTCGGCTCGAGCGGCGCCATCCTCTCCTACATCATGTGCAAGGCGATGAACCGCTCCTTCGCCAACGTGCTGCTCGGCGGCTTCGGCGCCGAGGCGGCGGCGGACGCCGGCGGCGCCCAGGAGCAGCGCACGGTCAAGGCCGGCTCGGCGGACGACGCGACCTTCCTGCTGTCCAACGCCGACAGCGTGATCATCGTCCCCGGCTACGGCCTGGCGGTGGCCCGTGCCCAGCACGCGCTGAAGGAGCTGGCCGAGAAGCTGACCGAGCACGGCGTCGACGTGAAGTTCGCCATCCACCCGGTCGCCGGGCGCATGCCCGGGCACATGAACGTGCTGCTGGCCGAGGCCGAACTGCCCTACGAGCAGGTCTACGAGATGGAGGACATCAATTCCGAGTTCGGCCAGGCCGACGTGGTGCTGGTGCTCGGCGCCAACGACGTGGTCAACCCGGCGGCGAAGAACGATCCCAAGTCGCCGATCGCCGGCATGCCGATCCTCGAGGCCTACAAGGCCAAGACCGTCATCGTCAACAAGCGCTCCATGGCCAGCGGCTACGCCGGTCTGGACAACGAGCTGTTCTACCTGGACAAGACCATGATGGTGTTCGGCGACGCCAAGAAGGTGCTGGAGGACATGGTCAAGGCGGTGGAGTGACTCCCTCCGCCGTTGCTCCGCCCGGGGCAACGGTCCGTAGCAGAAAGCCAGCAAAGACGTGCCCCACCCTTTTTGATTAGGCTATGCACACGCCGGGCGGAGTTCTGCTCAGCCCGGTCGCCATTGTCAAAGGAGTGTTGCCATGTCCCGTTTCGCCCTGCTGACCGCCGCCGCCCTGATAACTGCTGCCGGCGGCGCCTCGGCGTCCAGCTTCGTCGCCACCACCGATACCGTGGGCAAAGCCCTGGCCAACTCCAGCGAGTGGACCACCGATCTCACCTTCGATGACGACGACAAGGTACTGCTGGCCGCCCGCGACGACGCCGCCACCTTCATCGCCAGCGAAGGCGACATCCGCGGCGCACGCCTGGAAGCCGCCCTGCAGCAGATCCGCCGGCAGGCCCCGCAGCTGCAGGCCGACGACCGGCAGCTGGCCGAAGCCATCCTCGCCCGCTGAACAGCTTCCCCGCGGCGCTTCGTCGAAGCGCCGCCCTTGCCGCCAGTCAGCGACTCTGGCGTGGCTCGGCCCGTTCCGTTAGCTTTGCGACCCCGTGAATCACCGACAGCCGAACCGGCCCGGGCATGCCCGCCATGCCGGCCCGGCTGTCATCCATCCACTATCGCAACGAGATTTCCTGCCAATGCGTCATCCCCTGCTCCTCGCTACCGCCCTGCTGCTGGCCAGCGGCGTCGCCCAGGCTCGCTCCGTCGAAGCTACCAGCGACATGGTAGTGCGCGCCCTCGACCGCTCCCTCGACTTCACCTCCGACACCACCACCTCGATCCGCGACATGAAGGTAGTGGTCGCTGCCCGCGACGATGCCGCCAGCTTCGTCGCCAGCAACGGTGCCATCCGCGGCGCGCAGCTGGAAGCCGCGCTCGGCGCGATCCGCGAGCGGCTGCCGGAAGCCCGCGACGCCAGCGACCTGGCCCTGGCCGAAGCCATCCTCGCCCGGTGAAACCGCTGCGCGCCTGGCTAGGTGCGGCGCTCCTGCTGCTGGCCGGCACTGGCGCGCACGCCGAACTGCGCCTGGCACTGGATGATAAGGGCCTGCCCCCGGACCAGAGCCTGGCCAGCCAGGCTCTGCTCGACGAAGCCCGGGCCGCGCTGCCGCCGCGGCTCGTCGAGCGGCTGGATCGCAAGGTCGAGGTGCGCTGGAGCCGGCGCCTGCCGGCCAACGGCTACGGCCGCGCCAGCCGGCCCGACCTGCTGGAGCTCAACGCCAGGCTGCTGCCCGGGCTCGCCGACGGCTCCGCCGCCAGCGAGCGGAACGGCCGGCCGCACGGCACGGTGCGCCGCGAACTGCTGGCCACCGTACTGCACGAACTGGCCCATCTCTACGACCGCAGCCGCGCCTGGTCGGAAGCCGACCGGCTGCAGCTGCACCGCTGCCGCCAGCAGGCCGAAAGCCTCGGCGAGGTCGGCCTGCCCGAGCAGTGCCGCGGCCAGACCGCGCGCCGCTTCACCCTCTCCGACGACCCGCGCCTGCTGGATCTGGCCGGCTGGCAGCAGGCCGTCGGCCAGCGCGGCACGCGCGAGCGGGACAACCACCAGGACCTGCGCAGCCCGGACCGCTACGAGCTGAGCAACCCGCGCGAGTTCGTCGCGGTGAATCTGGAGTACTTCCTCCTCGATCCCAGCTATCCCTGCCGCCGCCCCTCGCTGTACCGCTATTTCCAGGCCCACTTCGGCTGGGCACCGGCCAGCCGCACCGAGTGCCCCAAGGCGCTGCCCTATCTCAACGCCAGCCGCGACTTCGACCGCCAACCCCTCGGCCAGCTCGATCCCGAGCGGGTCTACGAAGTCGACTACCTGTTCGCCGAGGCCAACGACGCCTGGGCCAGCCGCTGGGGCCACAGCATGCTGCGCCTGGTGGTCTGCGCGCCGAACCGGCCGCGCGGGCCGGACTGCCGGCTGGACCTGGAGCACCACCTGGTGCTCTCGTACCGCGCCTTCGTCGGCGACGTGCAGCTCTCCAGCTGGGACGGCCTGACCGGCAGCTACCCCTCGCGGCTGTTCATCCTGCCGCTGTCCCAGGTGATCGACGAATACACCAAGGTCGAACTGCGCAGCCTCGCTTCGGTGCCGCTGCGGCTCGGCGACGACGAACGCCGCGCGCTGGTCGAGCACGCCGCCGAGCAGCACTGGAGCTACGACGGCGACTACTACTTCCTGTCCAACAACTGCGCGGTGGAGACCCTCAAGCTGCTGCGCAGCGGCACCGGCCACCGGCAGCTGACCGCCCTCGACACCATCATGCCCAACGCCCTGCTGGAGCTGCTCGCCAGCCGCGGCCTGGCCGACCGCAGCGTGCTCGACGATCCCAAGGAGGCCCTGCGCCTGGGCTACCGCTTCGACTCCTTCCGCGACCGCTACCGGGCGATGTTCGCCGTCCTGCGCCAGCGCCTGCAGGTTCCGCAGGCGAGCGTCGAGGACTGGCTGGCGCAACCGGCCGAGGCGCGCCGGCCCTGGTTCGCCAAGGCCGACCTGCGCGCCAGCGCCGCCCTGCTGCTGCTCGAACAGGCGGCCATGCGCCGCCAGCTGCTGCTCGCCCAGGAGGAGCTCAAGCAGCGCTACCTCGGCGCCCGCCAGGGTAGCGGCGCGGCTCCGACGCTGGGCAAGGCCGGCGACACCCTGCAGAAGATCCTCGCCAACAGCGGCTTCCTCAGTCGCCCGGCCGAACTGCTCGACGGCGGCTACGGCCTGCCCCAGAGCGGCGAATGGCAGCGCCTGGAGCAGCGCAGCGCGGCCCGACAGCAGACCCTGCGCCGGCTCAGCGACGACCTCGACCGGGAGGTCCGCGACCTGCTGCTGCCGGCGCGCCGGGCCGAACTGCAGGCCAACGAGGCCAACCTCGCCCGTCTCGGCGAGCACCTGCGCGGCCTGCACCGGGCGGCGGGTGGCGTGCGACTGCCCTGAACTTGCCTGCCACGGGTTCCTCTGATGAGGACACCCACAGCGGAGGGCAGCACCGTGAAGAAGAGCGCATCGGCCGTCTGGCAAGGCAACCTGAAGCAGGGCAAAGGCAGCATCAGCACCCAGAGCGGCGTGCTCAAGGATCAGCCCTACGGATTCAACACCCGCTTCCAGGACGAGCCCGGCACCAATCCCGAGGAGCTGATCGGCGCCGCCCACGCCGGCTGCTTCTCCATGGCCCTGGCCAACCTGCTCGGCGCCGCGGGCCTGACGCCCGAGCGCATCGAGACCCGGGCCGAGGTCACCCTGGAACAGCAGGGCCAGGATTTCTCCATCACAGCGATCGATCTGACCCTCGAGGCCCGCGTCCCCGGCGCCTCGCCCGAGCAGTTCGAGAAAATCGCCAACCAGGCCAAGGAAAGCTGTCCGGTGTCCAAGCTGTTCAAGGCACCGATCAGCCTGAAGGCCACGCTGCAGCAGGGCTGAGCCCGCCCCCGGCCCTTGTCTCGCCCGCGCGTGCCGCTCAAGATGGGGCGACCCAAGCGGCCGGGGGAAAACCGTGCTCGACCTGTTGCTGGCCCTCTGGCCACTGTTCGCCCTGATCGTCGGCGGCCATCTCCTGCGCCGGCTGGACTTCGTCGGCGAGGGCTTCTGGCCCGGCGCCGAGCGGCTCAACTACTTCATCCTGTTCCCGGCTCTGCTGTTCGACAGTCTGGCCCGGGCGCCGCTGCACAATCCGGCGCTGCCACGCCTGGCGGCCGCCGTGCTGCTCGGCCTCGGACTGGCCTGGGCCGGACTGCTGCTGGTGCGGCGCCGGCAGGGCTGGCCGGCGGCCCGCTTCGGCGCCCTCACCCAGGGGCTGCTGCGCTTCAATACCTATCTTGGCCTGGCCGCGGTGGGCAGCCTGTTCGGCCCGACCGGGCTGGCCCAGGCCGCGCTGATGCTGGCGCTGATGGTGCCGGCGGTGAACCTGATGTCGGTCTGGGCGTTCTGCGCCGAGCACGGCCGCGATCCGCGGACGCTGCTGCTGCCGATCCTGCGGAACCCGCTGATCCTCGCCTGCCTGGCCGGCGCACTGTACAACCTCTCCGGCCTCGGCCTGCCCGGCGGCACGGAGCGCCTGCTCGGCCTGCTTGCTGCCGCCAGCCTGCCGCTGGGCCTACTCTGCGTCGGCGCCGCCCTGAAACCGCAGGAGCTGGGAGGGGAAGCGCCGGCCCTGGGCTGGAACAGCGCCCTGCGCCTGCTGGCGATGCCGCTGCTGGCCTGGGGCATCGCCCGCCTGCTGGACCTGCCGGCGCTGGAGAGCGTGGTGCTGGTGCTGTTCTTCGGCCTGCCCACGGCGCCCACCGCTTACGTGCTGACCCGTCAGCTGGGCGGCGACGGCCACCTGATGGCCGGGCTGATCACCCTGCAGACCCTGCTGGCGGCGGCCAGCCTGCCGCTGGTGCTGTTCCTGCTGAGAAGCTAGCCGGCGAAACCGAGAGAAAACGGGACGCGTGGAGCCGGCGAGTCTTTCGTCAGCCGGTCAGGCCGCTGAGACTGCCGCGCCGGGAGCGCCCGTCCGGACCGTAGAGCGAGTGGCCGGCGGCTTCGTGCAGGAAGTTGAGGATGCGCTGGTTGTGCGACATGCGGTTGCGGATGTTGTCGCCATTGAACTCGTTGAGCTGCTTGGCGCGCAGGGCCAGTTCGCGCAGGTTCTGCCAGGCCGGCAGGCAGCCGGCATCCGTGGCGGCCCGTTCGGCGCCCCGGTTCCCATCGCCGTAGCCGAGCTTGAGCTGGGCACTGTGGCGCTGGCTCTCCAGACGATCCAGCTCCGCCAGCAGGGCCTGCTTGGCCTCGGCCAGCTCGGCCAGGCGCTCACCGTCGACCTTGGCGACGCTCAGCGCCAGTCGCTCCTGTTCGAGCAGGTCGATCAACTGCTGCAGGGTCCGCTGCTGGGTTTCGAGGTGCTTGGCCAGGCTCATGGGGCATCCATCCGACTAACGACGGGAAATTCAGGACTGGGCGTCGCCGAGCAGGTCCTTGACGCTGTCGATCAGACCGTCGGCGATGCGCTCGGGGCGAAGCTGTAGGCGACCTTCGCTGATGGCCTGGCGGATCTCGGCGACCCGGGCCATGTCGATGTCCTGCGTGGCGTTCGCTTCGCCGTTCTGGTTCAGATGCGTGACGTCGGCCGAGGCCTGCGGCTGGTCGATCGCCTCGCTGCGGCGCACGCGGACGCCGGTTCCCTTGCCGTCGACCGAGGTGCGGCCGGCGCCTGGGAAGGAGCTGTCGATTTTCACGGTTGGTGTTCTCTCGCGGTGGTCCCACCTACAGTATCGGCGTTCCGCGCGCCAACTTGAATCGCTGCGCTGCGCAAATCGCGCAAAAACATACCGTTCGCCACTCAGTAGAGCACCGTCAGCCGGTTGGCGCCGATCACCCGACCGCGCAGCACTTCGCCGGAGTCGGCGCGCAGGCGCACCTCGCTGTCCAGGCTGCCGCCCTCGAGGGCCACGGCTTCGCGGCGGATGACGAATCCCGCGCCCTGGGCCTCCAAGGTAACCCGCGCATTGCGTTCGACCAGCAGCGGCCGGCGCAAGGCGTTGTCCTGCAGCGTGCTGCCAGCGCTCAGGGCACGGCCGGCCTGCAGGCCGACGGCCTGCTCCGGCGCGGTCAGGGTTCCGCGCGGCAGGCGCTCCAGGGGTCCCTGTCGCAATTCGAGCATGTCGGGCTCGACGATCTCGCCGGCCCTGATCGCCCGCCGGACGACCAAGTAATCGCCGTTGACGCTGATCGTGGCCTGCAGGTAGCGGGTCTGCGGCGACATGCCGGCGCAGCGGACGCCAATGCTGACCCGCCCGAGCAGGCGCTGGCCGGATTGCGGCAGGAAGGGCTGCGGGTCCTCGCAGGGCGGCAGGTTGCCGGCCGCCTGCTGGACCACAATCTCGGCGTTCTCCGGCAGCTGCGGGATCAGCAGGTCGCGAACCCGGCTCGTTACCAGGTCCTCCTCGGCGCCGGCCGGCTGCCCCCCGAGCAGCAGGGCCGCGAGGCACAGCGACAGGCCGCGGAGCGGGACGGGGAGCGATCGGAGCAGGCGGCGGCGCGGCATGGGCAAGGCGATTCCGACGGGACGGCGAGAAGGGAATTCTAGGAGGGGGCGCAGCGGGGCAAGGACGGAATTGGTCGATAAATGCGGGCCTGTTTCGGCCTTTGCCTCGACAGGCCCGCAGCTATTCTGCCAGTTGCTCAATGACCAAGTGAGGGGGTCGCAGGCATGCTCGACAAACTCGATAACCATCTGCGCTTTCAGCAGGATGCGCTGAATCTGCGCGCCGAGCGCCAGCAGGTACTGGCCTCCAACATCGCCAATGCCGACACGCCGAATTACCTGGCACGCGACTTCGACTTCTCCGCCGAACTGGCCAGGGTCATCGACAACGGGCGGCCGGGCGATCGCGTCATGCGCCTGTCCACCACCTCGGCCCGCCATCTGAACGCCACCCAGCAGACCTCCGGGGTCAGCGAACTGCTCTACCGGGTGCCGGACCAGCCCACTCTGGACGGCAACACCGTGGACATGGACCGCGAGCGCGCCCAGTTCACCGACAACGCGGTGCGCTACCAGGCCAGCGTGTCCTTCCTGAAGAGCAGCCTGCAGAAGCTCAAGACGGCGATGCAATCGGAATGACAAGGTAGATAAGCATGTCGATGTTCAACATCTTCGATATCTCCGGCTCGGCACTCAGCGCCCAGTCGCAGCGCATGAACGTGACCGCCAGCAACCTGGCCAACGCCGACAGCGTGGCCGGGCCGAACGGCGCCTACCGCGCCAAGCAGGTGGTCTTCGAGGCCCAGGGCCAGGACGCCCAGGGCCTCGGCGGGGTGCGCGTGACCCAGGTGTTCGAGGATCAGGCGCCGCTGCGCCTGGAATACCGCCCCGACCATCCGCTGGCCGACGCCAACGGCTACGTGAGCCTGCCCAACGTCGAGCCGGTGCATGAGATGGTCAACATGATCGCCGCTTCGCGCTCCTACCAGGCGAACGTGGAAGTGATGAACACCAGCAAGCAGATGATGCTGAAGACCCTGACCCTGGGAGACGCCTGATGATCAACAACACCATCGACAGCAGTGTCATCAGCAAGATGAACGGGACTTCGTCGTCCAGTTCCTCGAGCTCGTCCACCCAGAGCACGGCCGAGGCGCTGCAGAGCAACTTCATGACCCTGCTGACCACCCAGCTGCAGAACCAGGACCCCCTGCAGCCGATGGACAACTCCCAGATGGTCACCCAGCTGGCGCAGATCAACACGGTCAGCGGTATCCAGTCGCTCAACGCGACCCTGCAGGGCATCACCGGACAGATCAGCCAGAGCGAAGCCCTGCAGGCCGCCACGCTGGTCGGCAAGGGCGTGCTGGTGCCGGGCGACCAGATCAAAGTCGGCAGCGGCGTGGCCACGCCGTTCGGCGTCGAGCTGACCAGCGCCGCCGACTCGGTCAGCGTGAGCATCGCCGACTCCAGCGGCACCGTGGTGCGCCAGTACGATCTGGGCGCCCTGGACGCCGGCGTGCATTCCTTCTCCTGGGACGCCACCCAAACCGATGGCAGCCAGGCCCCCGACGGCGCCTACACCGTGACCATCAAGGCCAGCTCCAAGGGGCAGGCACTGACCTCCACCACCCTCGACTACGCCCAGGTGAGCGGGGTCACCCGCAGCGACAAAGGGCCGTTGCTGAATCTGGGGGCGGTGCAGGGCACCGTCGCCCTGTCCGACGTCCGTCAGGTCCTCTGAGTGCCTGACCGTTTTATCGATGTTTAGCGTTTAGCAGTGATCGGCGCCTCGCAGGCGCCGGCAGCCAGAAACCTTCACGGAGCAGAACATGGGCTTTTCTCAGGCGCTCAGCGGCCTCAACGCCTCTTCGGGCAACCTCAACGTCATCAGCAACAACATCGCCAACTCCCAGACGGTCGGCTTCAAGAGCTCCACCACCCGCTTCGCCGACATCTACGCCGCTGGCAGCCGGGTCGGCATGGGCGTCAAGACCGCCGGCGTGGTGCAGAACTTCACCAACGGCACCCCGGAAACCACCAACCGCGCGCTGGACCTGGCCATCAGCGGCACCGGCTTCTTCACCTTCCAGCAGAACGGCCAGACGGTGTACTCGCGCAACGGCCAGCTCACCCTGACCCCCGACGGCTACCTGGAAAACTCCCAGGGTGCGCAACTGGTGGGCGTGAGCGGCGCTCCCGTGCAGGTTCCGTCCGCCGGCCTTGCTGCGACGGCCACCACCAAGGTCGGCGCGACCCTGAACCTGGACGCCAACGCCACCAAGACTTACACCGACTCGGCGACCGGGATCACCTACTCCTATGCCAACACCGCCACAGTCTAC
This sequence comes from Azotobacter bryophylli, assembly GCF_042643485.1. NCBI lineage: Bacteria > Pseudomonadati > Pseudomonadota > Gammaproteobacteria > Pseudomonadales > Pseudomonadaceae > Azotobacter > Azotobacter bryophylli. The sequence goes on from NZ_JBHRSJ010000017.1 coordinate 21,877, forward strand.
GACTCGCTGGGCAACAGCCATACCCTGACCATGTTCTTCAGCAAGGATGCCGCCCCGGCAACCAACCAGTGGACCGTGCAGACCAGCCTCGACGGCACGGCCTCCGCTACCACCCAGACGGTCGCCTTCGACTCCAGCGGCGTACTGACCTCCGGCGCGACCTCCACCTATGGCTACACCATGAGCAACGGCGCCGCGAACCTGAGCTTCAATCTCGATCTGACCGGGACCACCCAGTTCGGCAACGACTTCGAGATGACCACCCTGACCCAGAACGGTTATACCGCCGGCAGCCTGGTGGGCTTCACCATCGATGAGAACGGCAACATCATCGGCAACTACTCCAACGATCAGAGCAACCCACTGGGACAGATCCAGCTCGCCTCCTTCCGCAGCCCGGAAGGCCTGCAGCCGATCGGCGACAACGCCTGGACTGCGACCACCGCTTCCGGTCAGGCGATTTTGGGCACTGCCGGCATCGGCCAGTTCGGCTCCATTCAGACCGGCATGACCGAGTCCTCGAACGTCGACCTGACCAAGGAGCTGGTCAACCTGATCGTCGCCCAACGCACCTTCCAGGCCAACTCGCAATCGGTCAAGGCGCAGAGCGAAGTCCTGCAGCAAGCGGTCAACCTGGGTAACTAAGCCATGGATCGCATGCTCTTCACCGCCATGAGCGGCGCCAAGCAGAGCCTCGACCAGCAGGCGGTGGTCAGCAACAACCTGGCCAACGCCGTGACGCCGGGCTTTCGCGCCCAGCTCGTGGAGATGCAGGCGGTGCCAGTGACCGGCGAAGGCCTGCCGACCCGCGCTTCGGTACAGGTCACCAACAACGGTACCGACTTCAGCCAGGGGCCGGTCAGTCGTACCGGCCGTCCGCTGGACGTGACCCTGGCCGAGGGCGGCTGGCTGGCGGTGCAGGCCGCCGACGGCAGCGAGGCCTACACCCGCCGCGGCGACCTGCAGGTCGACGACAACGGCATGCTGACGGTGGGCGGCAACGCCGTGATCGGACAGGGCGGCCCCCTGTTCGTGCCGCCGGGCAGCCGGCTGGACATCGGCAGCGACGGCACCCTCAGCGTCGTCGAGATGAGCCAGAACAACACCCCGAAGAGCAGCGCCATCGTCGGCCGTCTGAAGATGGTCTCGGCCGGCACCGGCCAGCTCGAGCGCAACGAGGACGGCCTGTTCCACTCGCTGCCCGACGCCAACGGCGTCCGCCAGCCGCTGACGGTCGACAACAACATGCGCCTGGTCACCGGCTCCCTGGAGGGCAGCAACGTCAGCACCGTCGAGGCCATGGTGGCGATGATCGACACCGGACGCCGCTACGAGATGCAGATGAAGGTCATCGACAGCGCCAACGAGAACGCCCAGCGCGCCAACAGCCTGCTGTCCCTGCAGGGCTGAGCCGCGCCGTCGCCCGGCGACCGCTAAACCGAAGAGGAATCGAACATGATCAGATCGCTGTGGACGGCCAAGACCGGCCTGGAATCCCAGCAGGTGCAGATGGACGTGATCGCCAACAACCTGGCCAACGTCAGCACCAACGGCTTCAAGCGCAGCCGCGCGGTGTTCACCGACCTGCTGTACCAGAACGTGCGCCAGCCGGGCGCCGACAACACAACCCAGACCAAGCTGCCGTCCGGCCTGCAGATCGGTACCGGGGTCCGCCCGCTGGCCACCGAGCGCCTGCACAGCCAGGGCAACCTGCAGAGCACCGAGAACTCCAAGGACGTGGCGATCAACGGCCGCGGCTTCTTCCAGGTCCAGATGCTCGACGGCACCATCGCCTACACCCGCGACGGCAGCTTCCAGCTCGACCAGAACGGCCAGATGGTCACCTCCGCCGGTCTGCTGCTGACCGACGGCATCACCATTCCGCAGAACGCCCTGTCGATCACCGTCAGCCAGGACGGCATCGTGTCGGTGACCCAGCCGGGAACCCAGCAGTCCACCCAGGTCGGCCAGCTGAACGTCGCGCTGTTCGTCAACGAGGCCGGCCTGCAGAGCATCGGCGACAACCTCTACCTGGAGACCAGCTCCTCCGGGGCGCCGAGCGTCAACACCCCCGGCAACAACGGCGCCGGCGTGCTCTACCAGGGCTACGTGGAGACCTCCAACGTCAACGTGGTGGAGGAGATGGTCAACATGATCCAGACCCAGCGCGCCTACGAGATCAACAGCAAGGCCGTGTCGAGCTCCGACCAGATGCTGTCGCGACTGGCGCAACTGTAATGCCTGCGAGGAAAGCGTCCTTGTCCCGTCTGTCCGTCGGACTGCCGCTGCTGGGACTCCTGCTGGCAGTGGGCTGTGCGCAGATTCCGCGCAAGCCCATCGTGCAGGAGGAGCCGATGACGGCTCCCGTGCTGCCGCCGGCCCAGGCCAACGGCTCCATCTACCAGACCACCCAGGGCTTCCAGCCGCTGTTCGAGGACCGCAGGCCGCGCATGGTGGGCGACATCCTGACCATCACGCTCAACGAGAAGGCCAACGCGAGCAAGAACTCGGCTTCCAGCGCCAACCGCGACGGCACGAGCGATCTCAGCCTCGACGTGAAATCCAGCAAGGCGGGCCTGTTCGGCAACGCCAGCACCAGCGCCAACGCCCAGGGCACGACCGACTTCAGCGGCAAGGGCGCCTCCAACGCCAACAACTCCTTCACCGGCACCATCACCGTGACCGTGATGGAGGTATGGCCCAACGGCAACCTGCGCGTGCGCGGCGAAAAACAGATCGCCATCAACCAGGGCACCGAATTCATCCGGTTCTCCGGCGTGGTCAACCCGCGCACCATCACCCAGCAGAACACGGTGTCCTCGACGCTGGTCGGCGAGGCGCGCATCGAGTACGTCGGCGACGGCTACATCAACGAGGCGCAGACCATGGGCTGGCTGCAGCGCTTCTTCCTCAACGTCTCACCCTTCTGATGCGTCCTGTCATGGCTGATCCGCTTTTCCTTTCCCGTCCGGCCCTGCGCCTGGGACGGCCGCTGCTGGGCCTGGTACTGGGCCTGGCCGGCCTGCTGTGCGCTGCCGCGGCCCAGGCCGAGAAGGTCCGCGACATCGCCAACTTCGCCGGCGTGCGCAACAACAAACTGGTCGGCTACGGCCTGGTGGCCGGGCTCGACAACAGCGGCGACCAGACCACCCAGACCCCCTTCACCGAGCAGGGTCTGACCAACATGCTGTCGCAACTGGGGATCACCGTGCCCCAGGGCAAGAACATGCAGATGCGCAACATCGCCGCGGTGATGGTGACCGCCGACATGCCGCCCTTCGCCCGGCCCGGCCAGCAGCTCGACGTGGTGGTCTCCTCCGTCGGCAACGCCCGCAGCCTGCGCGGCGGCACCCTGCTGATGACGCCGCTGAAGGGGCCGGACGGCCAGGTCTACGCCCTGGCCCAGGGCAACCTGCTGCTGAACGGCGCCAGCGCGGCGGCCAACGGCAGCAGCGTGCAGATCAACCAGCAGGGCGGCGGGCGGATCGCCGGAGGCGCCACGGTCGAGCGCCCGGTGCCGCTGCAGCTCGGCGATGCCAACGGCGCGCTGGACCTCTACCTGCACCAGCCCGACTTCGCCACCGCGCAGCGGGTGGTCTACGCCATCAACCGCGACTTCGGCCGTGCCGTGGCTTCCGCCGTCGACGGCGGACTGGTCAGGCTGGCCCCCGGCCCGCAATCGCCCAACGGCCAGGTGAACTTCATGGCGCGAGTGGAGAACGTCGAGGTCACTCCGGCGGTCACCCGACCGAAGGTCATCCTCAACTCGCGTACCGGCGCCGTGGTGCTCAACGGCCAGGTCAAGCTGCACCGGGCCGCGGTGGCCCACGGCAACCTGTCGATCGTGATCGACACGCAGAACCAGGTGGTGCAGCCCGAGCCCTTCTCCCAGGGCCAGACGGCGATGCAGTCCAACAGCAACATCTCCATCGAGCAGAAGGGCGGCGCCCTGCACATGGTCGAAGGCGCTGCCGACCTGATGGACGTGGTCAAGGCACTGAACGCCCTGGGCGCCACGCCGCAGGACCTGATGTCGATCCTCGAAGCCCTCAAGGCCGCCGGCTCGCTGCGCGCCGACCTGGAGATCATCTGATGAGCGTGTCCGGCCTCGGCGAACGTTTCGCCCTCGACGTCCAGGGCCTGCAGCGACTCAAGCAGACCGCCCGGGAAGACTCGCCCGCCGCCCTGGTGGAGACCAGCAAGCAGTTCGAGGCGCTGTTCCTGCAGATGATGCTCAAGAGCATGCGCGCGGCGACGCCGCGCTCCGACCTGCTGGACAGCTCGGAGAACCAGCTCTACACCGAACTGCTCGACCAGCAGCTGGCGCAGCACCTGGCCGGACACGGCCTGGGGCTGGCCGAGCAACTGGTCGGACAGCTGCAGGCGGCCCAGGCGGCGGCCGGCGCCACGGATGGCGACAGCGGCGAGAACCTGCTCGCCGGCATCCCGCGGGCCACGCCGAAACCGCTCTACGGCAGCGTCCCCCTGCCGGTCAGCGCCAATGCCGGGAATGCCGCCGGCGCCAGCGCGGCGGCCCAGTACGCCAGGGTGGCGCGCGAGACCCAGCAGGGCTCGGTGACGACCAGCGATCGGCCGGCCCACGTCGCGGACTTCCTCGACCGCCTGCACGCCCCGGCCCGCCAGGCCAGCCGCGCCAGCGGCGTGCCGACCGAGCTGATCCTCGCCCAGGCCGCCCTGGAAACCGGCTGGGGCCGCCGGCAGATCACCACGGCCAGCGGGGCCGACAGCCACAACCTGTTCGGCATCAAGGCCGGCAGCCAGTGGCGCGGACCGACCACCGAAGTGGCGACCACCGAATACGTCGACGGCCAGCCCCAGAAGCAGGTGGAGAAATTCCGCGTCTACGCCTCCCACGCGGCGGCACTCGCCGACTACGCCCGGCTGATCGGCAGCAACCCGCGCTACGCCGGCGTCGTCGCCGCGACCGATGCGCCCCAGGCCGCCCGCGCCCTGCAGGACGCCGGCTACGCCAGCGACCCGGCCTATGCCGACAAGCTGATCGCGGTGATGGAGAGCATCGGCCAGCTGCCGCAGGAAACCCCGACCGGCCTGGGCAGCCACACCCTGGCGCTAGGCGAGCACGACTGAACGGCGGCGGCGCCGCTGCCGAAGGCCTCAAGTTCTCGCCGCGCCGGCCGATAACCGAGACATCTGCAAAGGAACGGATTACATGAGCATTTTCTCCATCGGCCTCAGCGGACTGAACACCGCGCAGGTGGCCCTGAACACCACCAGCAACAACATCACCAACGTCTACACGCCAGGCTACAACCGCCAGATCACCATCCTCGGCGAGAGCGGCGTGGGCAACGGCGTGCAGGTCGACGATGTCCAGCGCCAGTTCAGCCAGTTCGTCGCCGGCCAGCTCAACCGCTCGCAGAGCGCCAGCAGCGCCCTGGACAGCTACCAGACCCAAATCAGCCAGATCGACAGCCTCCTGGCCGACAGTAAGTCCAACCTGTCGACGCTGATGCAGGGCTTCTTCTCGTCGCTGACCGACCTGTCCTCGACCCCCTCCGACCCGTCCGCGCGCCAGGGCGTGATCGGCGCGGCCGACACCATGACCGCCCAGTTCCGCTCCCTCGACGGCTACCTGAACGACATGCAGCAGGGCATCAACTCGCAGATCGGCGACCAGGTCTTCCAGCTCAACAACCTGTCCAAGCAGATGGCCTCGCTCAACCAGCAGATCAGTCTGGCCAAGGCCCGCACCGGGGAAGCGCCGAACAGCCTGCTGGACCAGCGCGACCAGGTGGTCGCCGACATGAGCAAGATCGCCGACGTGGAGCTGACCGTGCAGGACGGCGGCAGCTACAACATCACCGTTGGCGGCGGCCAGACCCTGGTTTCCGGCACCAACAGCTTCTCCCTGCAGGCCATCGCCTCCCCCAGCGACCCGACCCGCACGGTGGTCGGCTATCAGGACGGCGCCGGCAACGTCCGCGCGCTGGACGAATCCAGCATCACCGGCGGCGAGCTGGGCGGTCTGCTGACCTTTCGCAGCGAGACCCTGGACCAGACCCAGAACCAGCTGGGCCAGATCTCCGTGGCCCTGGCCCAGGGCTTCAATGCCCAGCACGCCCAGGGCTACGACCTCAATGGCGATGCCGGCGGCGACTTCTTCACCATCGGCCAGCCGGTCGCCTTCTCCAACGCCAACAACACCGGCGGCGCCACGCTGAGCGCGAGCTTATCCAGCGACCTGAGCGGGCTGACCGCCAACGACTACGACGTGACCTACTCGGGCGGCACCTACACCGTCACGCCGAGCGATGGCAGCGCCTCCTTCAGCGTCACCCCCGACCCGAGCACCGGCGCGCTCAGCTTCGGCGGCATGACCGTGACCGTCAGCGGCACCCCGCAGAACGGCGACAGCTTCCAGCTCCAGCCGGTGCGCCGCGCCGCCGGCCAGTTGCAGAACGCGATCCACGACACCGCGAAGATCGCCGCGGCCCAGAAGTCCGGCGCCACGGGCGACAACAGCAACTCCCTGGCCCTGCAGAACCTGCAGAACAGCAAGCTGGTCGGCGGTATCGCCACCCTGAGCCAGGCCTATGCCAGCCTGGTCGGCGACGTCGGCAACCAGGCCAACGTGGTCCAGGCCAACCAGACCGCCCAGCAGGGGCTGACCAACCAGCTGAGCGCGCTGCAGCAGTCCGACTCCGGGGTCAACCTGGACGAGGAAGCGGCCAACCTGATCCGCTATCAGCAGTACTACCAGGCCAGCGCCAAGATCATCAGCACCGGCGTAGCGGTGTTCGATACCGTGCTCAACATCGGTTCCTGATTCGAGAGGACAGCCACGCCATGCGCATCAGCACCGTGACCATGTACCAGCAGAGCATCAACGCTCTGAACCAGCAGCAGAGCCAATACAGCAAGATCGGCCTGCAGCTTGCCAGCGGCAAGCGCGTGACCAACCCCTCGGACGATCCCCAGGCGGCCTCCCAGGCGGTCGTGGTCGAGCAGTCCAAAGCGGTCAACCAGCAGTACACCGACGCCCGGGTCAGCACCCGCAACGCCCTGTCCCAGGAAGAAAGCGTGCTCAACAGCGTCAGCGACGCCCTGACCAGCGTGAAGGGTCTGTTGGTGCAGGCCGGTGCGGACACCCTCAGCAATGCCGACCGCTCGTCCATCGCCAGCGACCTCAAAGGCATCTACCAGACCCTGATCGGCCAAGCCAACGCCACCGACGGCAACGGCCGCTACCTGTTCGGCGGCTACCAGGACTCCAGCCCGCCGTTCGTATCGAGCAACTCGGGGCAGGCCCAGTACGTCGGCGACACCGGTCAGCAGCTGCAGCAGGTGGATGCTTCGCGGCAGATGCCGAGCAACGACAGCGGCCAGCAGATCTTCCTCAACGCGCACAACTCGGCCCAGTACGTCGCCCGCGCCGGCAGCGGCAACACCGGCAGCGTCACCTTCGCCGGCCCCACCGTGGTCGATACCACGGCCGCGGGCTACGGTAACGGCTTCGTCATCAGCTTCGACGGCGCCGGCAACTACAGCGTCGACGGCGGCACCCCGCAGCCCTACACCTCGGGCGACAGCGTCACCGTCAACGGCATGTCCCTGACCCTGAAGGGCACTCCGGCGGCCGGCGACACCGTCAGCGTCACCGCCGGGCACGGCTACCTGGCCCAGGGCAGCACCAGCAACACCGGCAGCTTCAGCTACGGCAGCCTGAGCGTATCGAATGCCAGCGACCCGAACTTCGGCACGCCCTTCGACATCGTCTTCGACGGCGCCGGCAACTACAGCACCGACGGCGGCACGACCTCGCAGCCCTACGTATCCGGCCAGACCATCAGCGCCAACGGGCTGTCCCTGACCGTCCAGGGCACCCCGGCGGCCGGCGACACCATCAGCGTGGGAACGGCGGGCAACTCCACGCCGAACATCTTCCGCACCTTGGAGCAGGTGATCACCGCGCTGGACCAGCCGGCCGCCACCGCCGCGGACAAGGCCAGCCTGCAGAACACCCTGTCGACCGCCAACCGCGAGCTGAACAACTCCCTGGACAACGTGCTGACCACCCGCGCCTCGGTCGGCTCGCGCCTGAACGAGCTGGACGTGATCGACTCCGTCGGCAGCAGCCGCAACCTGAGCTACTCCCAGACCCTGTCCGATCTGGTCGACCTGGACTACAACCAGGCCATCTCCGACTACAGCCTGCGCCAGGTCGGCCTGCAGGCGGCGCAGAAGGCCTACGTCGGCATCCAGAGCCTGTCGCTGTTCAAGCTGATCTGATCCCCCGCGGGCGAGCGGCCGACGGCCGCCCCGCCCGCCTCCCGGACCTCAGCCCGGCAGTCCCATGCTGGCGACCAGCTGCTCGAGGAATTGCAGGCCGTCGCGGAACAGCCCCTCCAGAAAGCGCCCCAGATCCGTCATCAGCTCCATCAGCAGCACCAGGCCGATGGTCAGGGTCAGCGGGAATCCCACCGAGAACACCGTCAGCTGCGGCGCCGCCCGGTTGAGGATGCCCATGGCCAGGTTGATGATCAGCAGCGAGGCCACCAGCGGCAGGGCCAGCAGCAGCCCGGTGAGGAAGATGGTGCTGCCGTAGCGGGCGAGCATCTGCCAGGCCGCGGGGTCGAAGCGCACTCCGCCGATCGGCAGGCTGGTGAAGGTGCCGGCGAGCAGTTCCAGCACCAGCAGATGGGCGTCGAAGGCGAGGAACATCAGCAGGGTGAGCATGTACAGCAGGCGCGAGAGCACCATGGTGTTGGAGGCGGTGTCCGGTGCGTAGAAGGTGGCGAAGCCCAGGCCCATCTGCAGGCCGATGATCTCGCCGGCGAACTCCACCACGCCGAAGACGACGCGCATGGTCATGCCGATGGCCATACCGATCAAAAACTGCTCGACGATGATCCCCAGGCCCGCCCAGGAGAACACCGGGACCTGCGGCAGCGGCGGCAGGTTGGGCGCCAGCAGGATGCTGAGCATCGCCGCCAGGCAGACCTTGACCCGCACCGGGATGCTGCTGTGGCCGAGCAGCGGGGAAGCCATCAGGAAGGCGCCGATCCGGCAGAACGGCCAGAGGAAGCTGACCACCCACAGTTGCAGTTGGTCGGAGCTGACCTCGATCACCGTGCGGGTCCCGTCATCGGCGGCTCAGTCGGCTCAACCGAGCATACCCGGCAGATTGCTGAACAGCTCGCGGGTGAAGTCGGTGATCGTCTGAATCATCAACGGGCCGAGCAGCACCAGCACGACGAATACGCCGAGGACCTTGGGAATGAACGACAGGGTCATCTCGTTGATCTGGGTGGCCGCCTGGAACAGGCTGACCAGCAGGCCGATCAGCAGGGCGGTGAGCAGCAGCGGCGCGGCGAGGAAGATGGCGACCCGCATGCCCTGGTGGGCCAGATCCATGATCATTTCCGGCGTCATCGGGAAACACCTCGGCAAGACGTCATAGATAGAAGCTCTGCGCCAGCGAGCCGATCAGCAGCTGCCAGCCGTCGACCAGCACGAACAGCATCAGCTTGAACGGCAGGGACAGGGTGGCCGGCGGCACCATCATCATGCCCAGCGCCATCAGCACACTGGCCACCACCAGGTCGATGATCAGGAACGGGATGAAGATGGTGAAGCCGATCTGGAAGGCGGTCTTCAACTCGCTGGTGGTGAAGGCCGGGATCAGCACCCGCATCGGCACCTGTTCCGGCCCTTCCAGATCGCCGATCTTGGCCAGGCGGGCGAACAGCGCCAGGTCGTTCTGCCGGGTCTGGCCCAGCATGAATTCCCGGAACGGCTGGCTGCCGGTCTCGAGAAGCTGCTCGACGTTCATCTCGTCGCGGGAATAGGGCAGCCAGGCGCTTTGATAGGCCTTGTCCAGTACCGGCGACATGATGAAGAAGGTGAGGAACAGGCTCAGGCCGATCAGCACCTGGTTCGGCGGCGACGAGGCCGTGCCGAGGGCGGTGCGCAGCAGGCCGAGGACGATGATGATGCGGGTGAAGCAGGTCATCATCAGCAGCATGGCCGGCAGGAAGGCCATGCCGCTGAGCAGCAGCAGCGTCTGCAGATCCAGCGACCAGCGCTGGCCGCCGTTCGGCAGCGGCTGGGTGGTCAGGGCGGACAGCCCCTGGGCCGCCAGGACGCATTCCGGCAGGCCGCAGGCGAGCAGCAGGACGAGAAGGCCGACGCCCCGGCGCGCGCCGCTGCGTGAGAGAACGGGTGGAGTCATGGTTTTTCCGAGGAGTGGGAACCTTCCGGTCCGCGCTCCGGCAGGTGCACCTTGAGGCTGCTGACCAGGCGCTCGGCGAAGCTGAGGCCGGCGGTCTCGGTGCTGGCGTCGGCCCCGCCCGGCGGTGCCGGCAGCTCGTGCAGCTTGCTGATCTGCTGGGCGGTCACCCCGAGCACCAGCCAGGTGCCCTGCACCTCGACGATCACCAGGCGCTCGCGCGGCCCGATCTGGGTGCTGGAAACCACCTTGAGCCGCTGGCCCGCCCACTGGCGGCCCGGCCCGAGACGGCGCAGCAGCCAGCTGCAGAAGAAGATCGCACCGATCACCAGGGCCAGCGCCAGGGTGGTCTTGCCCAGCATGGCCAGGCCGAGCAGGCTGTCCGCGCCGCTGGCGACGGTGTCGCTGGCCGGGCTCATCGGTTGAGTTTCTGCACCCGCTCGGAGGGCGTGACGATCTCGGTGATACGGATGCCGTACTTGTCGTCCACCACCACCACCTCGCCCTGGGCGATCAGGTAGCCGTTGATCAGGATGTCCATCGGCTCGCCGGCCAGGCCTTCCAGCTCGACCACCGAACCCTGGGCCAGCTCCAGGAGCTGCTTGATGGTGATCCGCGTGCGGCCGAGCTCGACGCTGAGCCGCACCGGGATGTCCATGATCATTTCCAGATCGCGCATGGTGCCCGAGGCGGCGCCCTTGTCGAGGGGCTTGAAGACGCTCTCGCCGGCGCTCTGGGCCTGGCTGGCCGGGGCGGCGACAGCGGGCGCGGCGGCCTGTTCGGCCAGTGCGGCCGCCCAGGGATCGTCCTCGGGCGAATCGGCCTGGGCCGTCGCGGCCGAGGAGGTCTGTTCGGCCATGGCGCTGGCCCAGTCGTCCGCCAGGCTGTCGGCGGCGTTCGGATCGTCGGTTTTGTTCGAATCAGTCATGCTTGGTTTCCTTGGCGGCGTGCAGGTTGCCTTTGACGAACCGCTCGGCCGTCGCGCCGGTGCTGGCGGATGAATGGTCGATCAGCTGCTTGACGTGCAAGGCCCGCAGGCCGTTCTGGCTACCGTATTCGCAGTTCATCACCGGCACTCCGTCGACCCGCGCGGTGACTATATCCGGCAGCTCGATGGGCAGCACGTCGCCGACCTTGAGCGCCATGACCTGGCCGATGCGCAGGTCGATATCGGTGAAGTCGGCGATCAGCTCGACCTCCGAATGGGTCAGCTCCCGGGCCATGCGCGTGCCCCACTGGCGCTCTTCTTCCGGGTGGCTATCGGTCAGCGGGCCGTTGAGCAGGGCGCGCAACGGCTCGATCATCAGATAGGGCATGACGATGTTGAACTCGCTGATCAGGTTGCCGACCTCCAGGTGGAAGACGGTGTTGATCACGATTTCGTTGGGCGAACTGGTGATGTTGGCGAACTTGGCCTGCATCTCCGAGCGCAGGTAGTCGATCTCCAGCGGATAGACCGACTTCCAGGCGCTCTGGTAGGCGTCCATCGCCAGCCCCAGCAGGCGGCGGATGATGCGCTGCTCGGTATGGGTGAACTCGCGCCCCTCGGACTTGGTCAGGAAGCGACCGTCGCCGCCGAACAGGTTGTCCACCACCATGAACACCAGGTTCGGCGGGAACACCACCAGCGCGGTGCCGCGCAGGGGCTTCATAGCCATCAGGTTGATGTTGGTCGGTACCGGCACGTTGCGCGCGAAATCGCTGTAGGTCTGATAGCGCACGCTGTCGACGGTGATGTCGGCGGTGCGGCGGATCAGGTTGAACAGGCTCATGCGGAAGTGGCGGGCGAAACGCTCGTTGATGATGTCGAGCGCGTGGAGACGCTCTCGGATCACCCGATGCTGGGTCGCCGGATTGTACGGACGGATGTGGGCGTTCTCGACCGCCGCCCGGGGCGCGGCCTCTTCCTCGCCGCTGACGCCCTTGAGCAGGGCGTCGATTTCTTCCTGCGATAGCAGATCGTCTTGGGCCATGGGACTACTGCACGATGAATTCGGTGTAGAGCACGTCGGTCAGACGCAGCTCCGGCTGCTGCAGAGCCATGGGCTGGCGCAGCACCTCGATGATCTTGGCGGAAAGCTGCTGCTTGCCGTCGGGCGTCATGAGCTCGGCCGCGGTCTTGCCGGTGAGCAGGGTCAGCAGACGGCTGCGCACCTCGGGCATGTACTTCTGCAGGAACTGCTCGCTCTCCTGGTTCTCGACCTTCAGGGATATGCCGATGTAGAGCAGACGCTCCTCGTCCTGCTCGCTGCGCAGGTTGACGGTGAACGGCTTGACCGCCACGAAGATCGGCTCCGGGATCTCCTGCGGCTCGGGGGCCGGTGCAGCAGCGGCCTGGCCCTTGTTGCCGAGGAGGAAATACATGCCGGCCGCACTGCCACCGGCGGCGACGAGGACCAGGAGAATCAGCAGCAGCCACTGGGACTTGCGGCCGGCCGTTTGGGTGTTGCTCATTGCAATATGCCCTGTGGAGAAACTCAGCTCGAGCGAGTCGAGGGAAAGGAGTATGCCGGCAGCCGTCCCGCTTCGATGGTGCGATAAGGCCCTGCTATCCCGCGTATTTCCTGTTTTGCCGCGGGCCGGCGACGGTCGTGGCCGGGCCCGCGTTCATCAGGCGTAGAGATCGATGCCGCCGTTCAGACTGAGCGGCACGGCGACCGGCCTGGACTCCAGGCTCGCGTCGGCGACGCTGGTGCCGGAGCCGTTGCCGTTACCGGCGAAACTTCCCCCGTTGCCACCCGAGAACTGCTCTTGGGGCGAGCGGTACTGCTGCTCGCCGACCGAGGTCTCGCCCAGGGTGATGCCCTGCTGGGCGAGGGTCTCGCGCAGCTGCGGAATGGCCTGCTCGACCGCCGCCCGCACCTGCGGGTGAGACGAGAGGAACTGCGCCTGGGCGCCGGATTCGCCCAGCTGGAGGCTGATCGACAGCGGGCCGAGCTCGGCGGGGTGCAGATGCAGCTCGATCCGCTGCTCGCCGCGCTGGTGCAGGCCGAGCACTTGCTGCTCCAGCCCCTTCTGCCACTCGGGGCTGGCCAGCGGTGCCGTCAGGCTAGCACTGGCCGCCGGGGCGGACGCGGCATCGCCGGTCGTGCCGCCGGCCTGGGTCAGAACCGCGGCGAACGGGCCGGCGGCGCCATTGTCGGCGGCCGGCAGGGCGGACGCCGGAGCCTCATCGGTGGACCGGGCCAGCGACCTGGCCTCCAAGGCGGCCTGCTCGAAGCCGGCCTGGGCGGCGGCAACCTGGGAGGGAGCCGCCGCCGACGCGGCGGCCGCTTCGCTGGCACGCTGGACCTGCTGGGCGAAGGCTCCGTCCGCCCGGGCGCCGGCTTTTCCCGGCAGGGCGGCGCTCAGCGCCTGGGGAGAGCTGACGGCGGCGCCCGCGGCGCTGGCCTGTGCGACCCCCGCGAGCAGGTTGGGAGCGACATTGGCCGCGACCGCCAGCGCGCCGGTCAGCGCTCCGCCGACGCTCTGGCCATCGAGATTGCCGGCATTCTCGATGGCCGTCAGACGCTCGCGGATCTGCTGCAGATCGTCCACGCCCAGACGCACGCCGGCGGGCGCGGCGGTCACCGGCGCAGCGACCGGCATGGCGAGGAGACCGGCCAGCAGGTCGGCCTGGGTCGCCGTGGCGTCGGGCTGCCCCTGCGCCGCGCCGGCATCTCCGCTACCGGCATCGCCCCCGGCGCTGGCGAGCGCGTCCCCGGCCGCGGTCAGGAGAGCGCCGGCGAGCGGCGAATCGGTCAGTTGGGCGGCTTGCGCGGTCGCCTGCGCGTCGCTCTGCACGGCAGTCCGTTGCGCCTGGGCGGCCGCCGTCGCGGCATCCGCGGCCACGCTCTGGCTGGCCGCATCTGGCTGGCGGCCGACGGCCTGTTCGAGGCTGAGGGCGAAGCCTCCGCCGGTTTCGGCGCTCTGCGGCGCTGCGGGTGCGGAAGCGGCCAAGGGGCTGGCAGTCAATGCGATGATGTCCATTCGGGCCTCTTACGAGCTGCTTTCGGGCGAAGTGGGGAAGCCGGCCGAGCGCAGGCGCATCTGCGCGCTGAACTCGTCGCTCAAACGTTGTTCGGCGCGGTTCTCCCGCACCTGGGCGAGCACCGCCCGGCGTTCGACCAGGGTGTCGTAGGAGTTCAGCTTGCGGCGCTGCTCCTGCCAGTTCCGCTGGCTGTTGTCGACCTGCTGGCACTGGATCGCCACGGTCTGGCTGGCGCGCTCGATGGCGCTGTCCAGCGAGGCTAGGAAGGCCCGGTAGTTGTGCAGGCTGGCCGGCGCGATGCCGTCCTGCATGGCCTGCTGCAGCCCGCGGCGGTATTCGCGCTGGTAATGCACCAGGGTGTCCAGCTGGGTCTGGGCCTGCTGCTGGTTGCGACGGTGCCCGGCCAGGGTGCGGCCGGCGGCGTCCAGGGCTTCCTGGGCCAGGCCGATGAGGATATCGAGGGTACTGGAGGTAGACATCCCGGATTACCTGCCTTGCTCGCGTGGAGTGGGGATCAGCGCATCGAGCGCCTGCAGCGTTTCCTCGATGCCGGCGCGCTCGTCGATGCGCTGCTGGAGGAAGCGCTCCAGCTGCGGATGGAGCTTCACCGCCTGGTCCAACTGCGGATCGTGGCCGGGAGCGTAGGCGCCCACGCTGATCAGGTCACGGTTGCGCTGGTATTTTGACAGTATCTGCTTGAACTGTTGAGCCTTGCGTTGCTGCGCGTCAGTGACGATGGCGGTCATCGCCCGGCTGATCGAGGCCTCGATGTCGATGGCCGGATAATGGCCGCTCTCGGCCAAGGCGCGGGACAGGACGATGTGCCCGTCGAGGATCGCCCGCGCCGAGTCGGCGATCGGGTCCTGCTGGTCGTCGCCCTCGCTGAGCACGGTGTAGAAGGCGGTGATCGAGCCGCCGCCGCGCGGGCCGTTGCCGGTCTTCTCCACCAGTTTCGGCAACTTGGCGAAGACCGACGGCGGATAGCCCTTGGTCGCCGGCGGCTCGCCGATGGCCAGGGCGATCTCGCGCTGGGCCATGGCGTAGCGGGTCAGCGAGTCCATGATCAGCAGCACGTCGTGGCCGGCGTCGCGGAAGTCCTCGGCCAGGCGGGTGGCATAGGCCGCCCCCTGCAGGCGCGAGAGCGGCGAGGTGTCGGCCGGAGCGGCGACCACCACCGAGCGGCGCAGCCCCTCCTCGCCGAGGATGTTGTCGATGAAGTCCTGGACCTCGCGGCCCCGCTCGCCGATCAGGCCGACGACGATGACGTCGGCGCGGGTATAGCGCGCCATCATGCCGAGCAGCACCGACTTACCGACGCCGGAGCCGGCGAACAGGCCCATGCGCTGGCCGCGGCCGACGCTGAGCAGGCCGTTGATGGCGCGGATGCCGACGTCGATCTGGCGGTCGATGGGCGCGCGGTTGAGCGGATTCAGTGGCGGGGTCTGCAGGCTGGCGTGCGGCACCTCGCCCAGCCCGCCCTTGCCGTCCAGCGGCCGGCCGCTGCTATCGAGGACCCGGCCGAGCAGATGCTCGCCGAGCGGGAAGCGGCGCGCGCTGAGGCCGTCGCTGCCCTCGTCGAGGGGCAGGACCCGGGCGCCGGGCTGCAGACCGCTGATTTCCTCCAGCGGCATGAGATACAGGCGCTCCCCGGCGAAGCCGACCACTTCCGCCTCGGCGTACTGCAGGCCGGCATCGTGACCATGCCCGGCGAGCTCGATGCGGCAGACGCCGCCCAGGGGAATGCGCAGGCCGACCGCCTCCAGCACCATGCCGGTGGCGCGCACGATGCAGCCGCTGCGCCGGTACGACGGCAGGGCTTCGACGCGCCGGCGCACGCCGTCCAGCGCCTGGGACCAGCGCTGCCGATGCGGATTCATGCACCGTCCTCGGCGTCGGTTTCCGGCTGTTGATGGCGCCGGCGCACCTGACTGACGACGCGCGCCCAGCGCGCCTCCCAGGTGGCGTCCAGCTCGCCGCTGGCGCTGCTGATCCGACAACCGCCGCGGCTGATGGAGGCGTCCGGCTGCAGTTGCCAGCCGGCGGCTTCCAGTTCGTCGCCGAGGCGCGCCTTGACCAGCGCGAGGTCGGCCGGATGCAGCCACAGGCGCGGCTTGCCGCTGAGGGCCGGCTCGCTGTGCAGCAGCTCGCGGATCAGCGGCAGGATCTGCTCCGGGTGCGCCTCAAGGGCCTCGCCGGCGAGCTGGCGGGCGGCGGCCAGGGCCAGGTCGACCAGTCGCTCGGCGATGTCGCCGTCGAGCTGATCGAGGGCCTGACGGAACGTCTTGCCCAGTTCGAGCAGCGGCTCCAGCGCCGCGCGGGTCTGTTCCCGGAGCTCCTGCTCGCCGGCTTGGCGGCCTTCCTCCAGGCCGCGGGCGTAGCCCTCGTTCCTGGCTGCGGCGAAACCTTCCTCGTAGCCCTGGCGACCGGC
This sequence comes from Azotobacter bryophylli, assembly GCF_042643485.1. Lineage (NCBI taxonomy): Bacteria > Pseudomonadati > Pseudomonadota > Gammaproteobacteria > Pseudomonadales > Pseudomonadaceae > Azotobacter > Azotobacter bryophylli. Next base: position 38,485 of record NZ_JBHRSJ010000017.1, read on the forward strand.
CTCCTGGCGAGCCCGCTCGCACTGGGCCTGCAGTTCGGCCTCGCGCTTGAGGGCCTGCTGGCGCAGGGCCTCGCGGCGCTGTCGCTCGGGATCGGGGCGCGACTCCTGGGGACGCCCCAGCTCCTCCATCTGCCAGGGGCGCCACTGCTCTCCGGCGCCGGGCCAGGAGGGCCGGTCAGACATAGCTGTCGTCTCCGCCGCCGAGGACTATCTCGCCGGTGTCGGCCAGGCGACGAACCACCTGCAGGATGGCCTTCTGTTCGGCCTCGACCTGGGAAACGCGGATCGGTCCGCGGGCTTCCATGTCCTCGCGGAACAGCTGGGCGGCACGGTTGGACATGTTCGCCAGGAACTTGTCCAGCAGCGCCTGCTGGGCGCCCTTGAGGGCGATCGCCAGGGAATTGCTCTCGACCTGGCTGAGGATGGTCTGGATGCTGCGGTCGTCCAGGTCTATCAGGTTCTCGAAGAGGAACATCTCGTCGAGGATCTTCTGCGCCAGCTCCTCGCTGTGGGCGCGCACGGTCTGGATGGCCACTTCTTCCTGGGCCGAGTTCATCAGGTTGAGGATCTCCGCCGCGGTCCTCACGCCGCCCAGCTTGCTGCGCTTGAGGTTCTGGCCGTCGAGCATGCCGCCGAGCACCTCGGTCAGCTCCTGCAGGGCGACCGGCTGCACGCCGCTGAAGGTGGCGATACGCAGGACGATGTCGTTGCGCAGACGCTCGTCGAACAGTTCGAGCACGTCGGCGGCCTGGTGGCGTTCCAGGTGGACGAGGATGGTGGCGATGATCTGCGGATGCTCGTCGCGGATCATCTCGGCGACGCTCGAGGCCTCCATCAGGTTCAGCTTGTCGATGCCCGTGCTTTCGTTGCCGCTTTCGAGGATGTCGTCGATCAGGCTGGCCGCGCGCTCGCTGCCGAGGGCCTTGGTCAGCACCGCGCGGATGTGGTCGCTGGACTGGATGTTGACCGCGGCGTACTGCTCGGTCTCGTCCATGAACTCCTCCAGGACCTGACGCATCTCGTCATGGGAGACCTGGGTGAGCCGGGCCATCTCGGTACTCACCTCCTGCACGTCCTGGCTGGGCAGGAATTTGAAGACTTCGGCCGCACTGTCCTCGTCGAGGGACAGCAGCAGAATCGCACTACGGCGGGCAGCACTCATCTCAATCATTTTTCTTGCTCATCCATCCACGGACGATCATGGCGACCAGACGCGGATCTTCCTGGGCCATCTCGCGCAGGCTCTGCAGGTTGTGTTCGTAGAGGGTCGACTTGCGCCGGCGATTGCGCGGCGGGGCCGGCTCTTCCTCGGAGCCGGAGCCGGAGACGCCGCCGACGGAGGCGGTGAAGGCCTGCTCTTCTTCGGCGCGGGCCGCGGCGACAGCGGCCTGGGTCGCGTCGTGGCGGCGCTTGATCGGGCGCAGCACCAGCAGCCAGAGCAGCAGGGCGACGAAGGCCACCAGCAGATAGCGCGACAGGCTCATGGCCAGGCTGTAGAACTCCGGCGTCCGCCACCAGGACGGCTCCTGCTCCCGCTCTGGGTCGGCGAAGGGGCTGTTCAGCACTTCCAGCTGGTCGCCGCGATCGGCGGAGAAACCCATGGCCTGGCGCACCAGACGGTCGATTCGCGCGATTTCCTCTTCGCTGAGCGGCTCGCGGGTCACCTCGCCGTCCTTGACCACCTGGCGATAGTTGACCACCACCGCGGCCGACAGCCGCTGGATGCCGCCCAGGCGCTGCTGGACGTGCTCGACGCTGCGGTCGACCTCGTAGTTGACCATGTTGTCGCGGCGCATCGAGGTCGGGCCGGCGGGCTTGGCCGTCTCGCTGCCGCTTGCGGCGGCATTGGCAGCAGCGGGCTGCCCCCGCCCGGCGGCCGCGGCGTTGGCGGCAGGTGGAGCCGGCGGCGTCTGGGGCTGGGCGGCCGGCGGCGTGCTGTTCGGCGGACTGTTGGTCAGGGCGCCGGGCACGCCGAGGGCCTGCTTGTCGCCGGTGACGGTGTTCTCCATCAGCTGCTGGCTGCGTACCGCCGCCTCGCCCTGGTTGGGGGCGTAGCGCTCGGCAGTCTGCTCGCGGCTGGCGAAGTCGACCTGGGCCACCACCTGGGCACGCACGTTGCCGGCGCCGAGGATCGGCGCCAGGATGTCCTCGATGCGCCGCCGGTAGGAGCGTTCGACTTCGTCGACGTAGCTCAGCTGGCGACCGTCCAGGTCGTTGGAGCCGTTGGAGCGGGAGAGCAGACGACCGTTCTGGTCGACCACGGTGACCGCATCCACGGACAGGTTGGGCACGCTGGAGGAAACCAGGTGAATGATCGCGCTGACCTGGCTGTCGCCCAGCTCGCGCCCGCCCTCCAGGTTCAGGACCACCGAGGCGCGGGCCGGCTCGCGGTCGCGCACGAATACCGACTGCTTGGCCAGGGCCAAGTGCACCCGGGCCTTGGCCACCGGACCGAGGGATTCGATGGAGCGGGCCAGCTCGCCTTCGAGGCCGCGCTGGAAGTTGATCTGCTCGGCGAACTGGCTGACCCCGAAGGCCTGCTTGTCGAGCAGCTCGAAGCCGACGTTGCCGCCCTGCGGCAGGCCCTGTTCGGCCAGCTGCAAGCGTAGGGTGTGCATCTGGTCGGCGGGCACCAGCAGGGCCTGTCCGCCCTCGCTGAAGCGATAGGGCACCATGCGCTTTTCCAGTTCGCCGATGATGCGGCCGCCGTCGGCTTCGCTGAGGTTGGCATAGAGCACCCGATACTCGGGCTCACGGGCCCAGAGCAGCATGGCGACGACCACGGCCAGCGCCGCTGCGCCGGCGAGCAGCAGCGGCAGCCGCGGCTGGCTGCGCAACTGGGCGAGCAGGCGGGCGGCAAGAGGCTGGTTCGGCGCGCCGGCAGCTGCGGGGACTGTCCCTGGGGCGGCAGCACTACTCACAGGCGCCTCCGGCAGCGGGAGTGGAACGATACGAAAGACATTGGAGCATCCGGTTCCGGTGTTGTGTCGCGAGTGCCCCGGGGGGTCGCAGGTGGCCTGGCGGCCAGGTGCAGAAAGCCGGGACAGTCTTGGGCCGATGCATTATCCGGAGAGCGCCTCGGCTTAAAGGAGCAAAAAGCCGATGCTTTTATGGCTAATTGGCCGCATGTGGATGGGGCCGGGATTGTTAGGCTTGCAACCATTCCATCGTCCCGGTGTATCGCCCAGCATGTCGATCACGAACGCATCCGCCATCCAGTCCGCCCTGCAGCAGATCCAGGCACTCGCCGGCCAGGCGGCCGGCAAGAGCTCGCCAGTCGTCGACAGCGGCACCGCCGGCAGCTTCGCCGGCGCCCTGCAGGACTCGATCCGGCGCATCAACCAGCTGCAGACGACCAGCGACACCCGGCGCGATGCCTTCCTGGCCGGCGATCCGGGGCTGGCCCTGAACGACGTGATGGTGGACATGCAGAAAGCCAGCGTGGCCTTCCAGATGGGTGTGCAGGTGCGCAATCGCCTGGTCAGCGCCTACAAGGACGTCATGAACATGCAGATCTGAGCCGAGCGTCTATGCGACTCACCAGGACCAGGCAAGGCTAAAGTCCGGAGAGTCCGAGCCGATATGGGACATAGCGACCCATTTTTTGGCTTTCGCGCGGCCCGAGGGCTTACAGCTCGACGCCAGCGCCACTTTTCGAGGAACTGACATGACTTCTATCTCATCGCTCGGGGTTGGCTCCGGGCTCGACCTGACCGGCCTGCTCGACCAACTCACCACCGCCGAAAATCAGAAGCTCACCCCCATCACCGACCAGAAGACCGCCAACAGCGCGAAGATTTCCGCCTACGGCACCCTCAAGAGCTCCCTGTCCAGTCTGCAGGATGCGGTGAGCAAGCTGGCCGACCAGACCACCTATCAGGCGATGACCAGCAACCTCAGCGGTACCGGCATCACCTCGGCGGTGACCAGCTCCGCGGTGCCGGGCAGCTACCAGATCACCGTGAACTCCCTGGCCCAGGCCAACAGCTGGGCCACCGCCGGAGTGGCCAGCGAGACCACCGCCCTGGGGACCGGCGACCTGACCCTCACCGTGGGCGGGAAGAGCACGACCGTCACCATCGACTCGACCAACAACACCCTGGACGGCATTCGCGACGCGATCAATGCGCAGAACACCGGCCTGACCGCCTCCATCGTCAACACCGGCGACGCCACCAACCCCTACCGCCTGTCCCTGACTTCGAACACCACCGGCACCGCATCGGCCATCAGCACCAGCCTGGCGAACGGCACCGGCACCGTCGCCAGCCTGTTCGCCACGGGCGCCATGACCGAGACCGCACAGGCCAAGGATGCCAGCCTGACCGTCAACGGCATCGCCATCACCAGTCAGAGCAACACGGTCGAGGGCGCCCTGCAAGGCGTGACCCTGAACCTGTCCCTCGCCTCCGTGGGCCAGACCCAGACCCTGGCCGTCGCGCGCGACACCGACTCGATGAAAAAGGCGATCACCGACTTCGTCAACGCCTACAACTCGCTGGAGAGCACCACCGATACCCTGACCGCCTACAACGCGGCGGACTCGACCAAATCCGGCAAGCTGCTGGGCGACACCACCGAGCGCACCATCGAGAACCGTCTGACCCGTGCCCTGACCACGGACGTAAGCGGCAGCACCTTCCAGCATCTGCAGGACCTGGGGATCTCCCTGCAATCCGACGGCACGCTGAAGATCGACGACACCAAGCTCGACGCGGCGGTCAACGGCGACGCCTCGGCCCTCAGCAGCTTCTTCGTCGGCAGCAGCGGAAGTGGTTTCGCCGCCAACATGGGCAGCGTGCTGGACAACATCCTCGGCGACGATGGCAGCTTGACCAAAGCCACGGCAGGCCTGCAATCGGCCAACGACCAGCTCGACAAGCAATACACGGCGATGCAGGACAGCATCGACGCCACCATCTCGCTCTACAAGACCCAGTTCACGCAGCTCGACACACTGATCGCCCAACTGAACTCGACCAGCACCTATCTGACCCAACAATTCAGCGCGTTGAGCTCCTCAAGCTCTAACGGCTAGCAATACAGGGGAGTGAAACGCTATGAGCGGCATGCGCGGGGCGAACGCCTACGCAAAGGTGGGAGTGGAGTCCGGGGTTCTCTCGGCCTCCCCGCACCAGTTGATCGTGATGCTGTTCGACGCGGCGCAGACCTCCATCCGCGCCGCCCGGCTACACATGCAGGCGGGCAACGTCACGGAAAAGGGCAAAGCCATCTCCCGGGCCATCGATATCGTCAACCGGGGGCTGCTTGCCGCGCTGGATCATGAGCGCGGCGGCGAACTGGCCGGACGCCTGGAGCAGATCTACAACTACGTGACCCGCCTCCTGCTGCAGGCCAACCTGCGCAACGACCAGCAGAGCCTGGACCAGGCAGCCAACCTGCTCGAGGAAATCGGCTCGGCCTGGCGCGAAATCGCGCCCCAGGTCGGGGAGTCCCGACCATGAGCGAAACCGCGCAGATCTTCGAATCCTACGAACAGCTGCTGCGGCAGTCGAAATGCATGCTGGAGCTGGCCCGCAGCCACGACTGGGCCGGCCTAGTGCAGGAAAGGTCCCGCGGCCTGGTGGACATCGAACGCCTCCGCCAGCTGGAGGCCAAGGTGCCCCTCGGATCCGAGGAGCAGCAGCGCAAGGTCGAGCTGCTGGAGCAGATCCTCGAACTGGACGTCGAGATCCGCGCCCACCTGGTCGCCCGACAGAACGAACTGGGCAGCCTCATCATGACTTCCCAGCGCCAACGACAACTGAACCGGGCCTATCGCTCCGGCACAGTGACGCTGCAGGCCGCCAAGCGCTTCGATAAAGGCTCGCTGTGAGCGGGATCACCCCGCTGCTCGACACCTTGCTGCATCAGGTCCTGGGCAAGCGGGTGGATTTCCAGACAGCGCCGGAAGCCGCGCCCCCCGTTAGCCCCGCATTCGACACGGAAGCCGTGCGCCAGGTGCGCAGCGACTCCCGGCTCGATGCACGCATCCCCCTGCTGCTGATGCCGGATGCGGACCAGCAGGATGCCACCGGGCCATCCAAGCCACTTCAGCCCCCCGCGGGCGCGCCCGCCTCCACCTCGACCCAACTCAGCCCCGCGGCTCGCACCATCGCCGACGTGCTCCTGACGCACCCGGCCAAGCCCTCGACCATCGAACCGACCAGCCCCCTGCTGCCCGCCGACTCGCCGCCGCAGGCGACCAGCCTGGCCGGCCTGCTGAAACAGAGCATCAGCGAGAGCGGATTGTTCTACGAAGCGCATCTGGCCCGCTGGTTCCAGGGCGAGCTGCCCGTGCAGGCGCTCGCCCACGAGCCGCAGATGCGCGGCTGGCGGCCACCACGGGACAGCGAAACGACATCGCCACAACCCGCTGTCGGACAGTCGTCTACGGCGCCGCTCCCGGATACGCAGCCGCTCGACGGAGGCCCGACGACCGCTCTGCCCTGGACGGCGACACCAAGCGTGCCGACACCCTCCGCCACCGATCTCTCGGACAAGCCTCGGGAACCGCTGCCCCAGGAAACCGAAGCGCCTCGGGACACTCCTCTTTCCCGGGACGAGCTGCAGGGCATCGTCCGCCACCAGCTGGAGCTACTGGTCAGCCCGACTCTGCGCTGGCAAGGAGAGGCATGGGCGGGAATGCTCATGACCCTGCTGCTGCAGGCACCGGACGCAGACCGGAACGACGCCTCCCGGGATCGTCCCGGTGACGGAAGAGGCGCCGATGGCGGCGAGACACCGGAATGGAAGGTTCAGCTGGATCTGCAACTGCCAACGCACGGCCCCCTGCGACTCGATGCCCGGCTGGCCGCACAGCAGCTATCGTTGACCCTGGTCAGCGCCTCGGACGGTTTGCTCGGTTACTTTGAGCAGACCCGCGAAGCATTGCGCGAGCGCCTTCTGCAGTGCGGCCTGACCGAGGTGAAATTGCATTGCCGGGATTCGCGCAAGACGTCGGAGATCGGCGATGACTGACGCCACCACTCCCGGAAAGCCGGGCGCTCCCCGCCGCCAGGCACTGGCCCTGGCCTATGGCGAGAAGGATCAGGCGCCAAGGGTAGTAGCCAAGGGCTATGGTTCGATGGCCGAACGGATCATCGCCGAAGCGCAGCGGCAAGGTGTTCCCGTGCACGGAGCGCCGGAACTGGTCGGCCTGCTCATGCAGGTCGACCTGGATGCCCACATCCCCCCCCAGCTCTACCAGGTCGTGGCCGAGCTGCTGGTCTGGGTCTACGGGCTGGAAGGCCGTAAGACCCCGTCCCCGTAAGAACTTTTCCGCCGACGGCTGTAGCCAACCTTACATATCTGTGATTTATTCTCGAGCGTATGGAGCTGCGGCGACAATTTTTGCGTGTTAAAGTTCCCAAAAAATGGATAACCACACGCCGGATCTGTGATGTGGTTCCAATCAAAACGCGAATCAACGACATCCAGAAGGTGTTATTCGTCGTTTTTGACTGCTTTTCGTGCGCTTGTCATATGAGTTATTCAAAGGGAGGGGGCATGGCCGCCGAGAGCCTTATGGAGGAGATTCAGGATTTGAATCTCTCCTATCTGCTGCTGGCGCAGCGACTGTTACGCAAGGATCGCGCAACCGCAATTTTTCGTCTCAAACTGAGCGAGGAGTTGGCCGACCTGCTGGCAGGGCTATCGGGCAAGCAGCTGATGCAGCTGGCACGCACCAATCAGCTGATCTTCCGTCCCGGCTTCGAGGATGCCGGGCACCTGGCCAAGGTCTTGAACAACACCCGCGAACCGGGACTGGCGCGCCTCCATGCGGCATTGTTGATGACCTCCGCCGACCGAGTGGTCGAGCAGCAGGCCGGAATGCTGAACCATGATTGAAAAGAGCCTGGTCAACGAGATGCACCAGGTGCGGCTGGCCATCGAGCTGATCGAACTGGGCGCCCGTCTGCAGGTGTTGGAGACCGAGACGGACCTCAGCCGAGGACGCCTGATTCGCCTCTACAAGGAGGTGAAGGGGGTCTCGCCGCCGAAGGGCATGCTGCCCTTTTCTACCGACTGGTTCATCACCTGGATGCCCAACATCCATTCCTCGCTGTTTTACGGCATCTACCGGGATCTGGTGGAGAACTGCGGCTGCGAGCGGATGGAAGCGTTCGTCAAGGCCTTCCGGCTCTACCTGGAGCAGGTCAGCCTGGATGACGGCGACTTCGTCCTCGGTCTGACCCGCGCCTGGACCTTGGTGCGCTTCTTCGAGAGCGGCATGCTCGAGCTGATCCGCTGCACCTGTTGCGGCGGCGACTTCGTCGCCCATGCCCATGCGCCGGCCAAGGACTTCGTCTGCGGCATCTGCCTCCCGCCGTCGCGCGCCGGCAAGACCCGCAAGCGCCGTGAAGCCGAGCAACAGCAGCAGTCGGGCGAGGAGACGATCGAGGACGCCCTGCGCGCCAGGGGCTGAAACCCGCCCGAGCCGATGACGCCACCCCGACGCCGAAACCAGCCGGTAATTCTCCGAGCCAGCCGGCTGGAATCGCCCGTCCCACCTAGCTATGGCCCGATAAAGTTTTTCCCGGATGTCCTCAAGCACAGTGGCGTTCTGCCGATAACCCTATAACCGCTTTTCCTGCTTGAGGTTGCGCTCCCGTGCTGATCCCCCTAGGACTTATCGTTGTATTTCTGTCGGTATTCGGCGGTTTCGTTCTTTCCGGCGGCAGCCTGGGTCCCCTGTTCCAGCCTCTCGAGCTGCTGATGATCGCCGGCGCCGGGATCGGGGCATTTCTCTCCGCCAACAACGGCAAGGCCATCAAGGCGACCCTGACGGCCCTGCCCAAGCTCAAGCGCACGGTCAAGTACGACAAGTCCGTCTACATGGAAGTCCTGGCGCTGCTGTTCAAGCTGCTCAGCAAGGCCCGGCGCGACGGCATGCTGGCCATCGAGAAGGACATCGATAATCCGGCCGAAAGCCCCCTGTTCAACGAACATCCGCGCATCTCCAGCGATCCACTGATCATCAACTTCATCGTCGACTATCTGCGACTGATGATCAGCGGCAACATGAGCCCCCACGAGCTCAACGAGCTGATGCTCCACGAGATCGAGGTCTTCGAGCACGAGACCGCCGAGCCGGTCGACGCCCTGAACAAGGTCAGCGACGCCCTGCCGGCGTTCGGCATCGTCGCCGCGGTGATGGGCGTGGTGAAGGCGCTGAGCTCCGCGGGCGCGGGCCCCGATGCGATGGGGGAAATGATCGCCCACGCCATGGTCGGCACCTTCCTCGGCGTGCTGCTGGCCTACGGCGTGGTCGCCCCGATCGCCAGCCGCATCGATCGCCAGGCCACCGAAGCCATCAAGATGCTGCAGTGCCTGCGCGTCACCCTGCTCGCCAGCCTGAACGGCTACGCGCCGACCCTGGCGGTGGAGTTCGGCCGCAAGGCGCTGTACACCACGGAACGCCCCGGCGGCGTCGAGCTCGAGGAGTTCGTGCGCAACGGCAAGGAAGGCGGAGCCGGCGCCGATGAGTGACCACAACCGGGAACCCATCATCATCATCCAGCGCAAGAAGGTGGAGCACGGCCACCATGGCGGCGCCTGGAAGCTGGCTTTCGCCGACTTCATGACTGCGATGATGGCCCTGTTCCTGGTGCTCTGGATGCTGGCCAACGCCGGACAACCCGAGCGCGCCGCCGTCGCCGAATATTTCCGCACGCCGCTGCTGGTCGCCATGGCCGGCGGCGATCGCGCGGCTGCCAGCGACAGCGCCATTCCCGGTGGCGGCCCCGATCTGTCCTACACCGAGGGCGAGCGCCAGCGCATCGACCCCAACCAAGAGCAACGCTCCCAGGAGGAAAAGGAGCGCCTGCACAGACTGAAAAAGCGCATTTCCGAGGCGATCGGCAACGACCCCCAGCTCAAGGACCTGCAGAAGCAGATCCTCATCGACCTGACGCCCGAAGGCCTGCGCATCCAGCTGGTGGATACGGAGCAGCGGCCGATGTTCAAGCTCGGCAGCGCCCAGGTCGAGCCCTACATGCGCGCCCTGCTGCGCACCATCGCGCCCAAGCTCAACGAGCTGCCGAACAACATCCAGATCACCGGACACACCGACAGCCTGCCCTACGCCGGCGGCGAGGCCGGCTACAGCAACTGGGAGCTGTCCGCCGACCGCGCCAACGCCTCGCGCCGCGAGCTGGTGAACGGCGGACTGGACTCCGCGAAGCTGCTGCGCATCTCCGGCATGTCCGATCGCATTCCCTTCGAGGGAGCGGCACCCAACGATGCGTCCAACCGGCGCATCGCGGTGTACGTTCTCGACAGCCGCGTGACCAAGGCGATCATCGACGAGCGGGAATACGGTCCCCTCCCGACGACCGAAACGGTACCGGCCACGCCGGCCGCTCCCGCGGACGGCCAGGTCGGCAAGTCGGATGCCAAGCCTTAATCAATTCATTGCCAGGGTGTTTGCATGGATATCACCGAATTTTACGAGACGTTCTTCGAGGAGGCCGCCGAACTGCTGGAAGACATGGAGCGTCATCTACTGGAACTGGATATCGATCACCCGGATCCGGAGCAGCTCAACGCGATCTTCCGTGCCGCCCACTCGATCAAGGGCGGGGCAGGAACCTTCGGCTTCGAAGTGCTGCAGAAAACCACGCACATCTTCGAGAACATCCTGGACAAACTGCGCCACGGCGAGCTGAAACTGCGCCGCGATATCGTCGACACCTTTCTGGAAACCAAGGACATGCTGCAAGACCAGCTAGCCGCCTACCGCAGTGGCGGCGAACCCGATCCCGAGGCGTTCACCCGTATCTGTCAAACCCTGCAGCAGCTGGCCCTGGACGAGCTCGGCCAGCAGCCGGAGACGCCGGCTCCCGCCGCGCCGGCCCCTGCAGCGGCACCCGAGCCCGCGCCGGCACCCGAGCCGGCCGCCGAAGCCGCCGCACCGGCAGCCGATGGCGCCAAGCGGGTGTGCGTGGCTCTGCTCGGGGTCAGCGACAAGGATCGGGGACTGCTGATCGAGGAACTCAAGCACTTCGGCAGCATCCTGAGCCAGAGCGGCGACGCCAAGCGCTATGAAGTGGAGCTGAGCACCGGCGAGGGTGCCGACGACATCGAGGCCGTCCTCTGCTTCGTGGTCGAGCCCGAGCAGCTGGAAATCCGCGTCCTGGCCGACGTCGCCCAGCCGGCGGCAGCGGCAGCCGCCGCTCCGGCTCCAGCCCCAGCGGCGCCGGTCGCTCCTGCGCCGGCTCCGGCTGCCACTCCGGCTCCTGCGCCGACCGCCGCCGCACCGACCGCCG
>NZ_JBHRSJ010000017.1:49787-58539 GCF_042643485.1 Azotobacter bryophylli
CCGGCGTCCCATCCCCAGCCGGCCGCCGCCAAACCCGCTGCCGCCGCCAGCGCCGAATCGAGCAGCCTGCGGGTACCGGTGAACAAGGTCGACCAGATCATCAACCTGGTGGGCGAGCTGGTCATCACCCAGTCCATGCTCGACCAGTCGCTCAGCCGCATGGAAGGGGTGCACCACGAGCTGGTCAACGGCATCAACCTGCTGCAGCGCAACGCCCGCGACCTGCAGGAAGCCGTGATGTCGATCCGCATGGTGCCGATGGAATACGTCTTCAGCCGCTTCCCGCGCCAGGTGCACGACCTGGCGGCCAAGCTGGACAAGGAAGTCGAACTGGTCACCGAAGGCAAGTCCACCGAACTGGATAAGAGCCTGGTCGAACGCATCGTCGACCCACTCAACCACCTGGTGCGCAACAGCCTGGACCACGGCATCGAGCATCCGGATGCACGCGAGGCCGCCGGCAAGCCGCGCACCGGGCGCCTGACCCTGTCGGCCAAGCACCAGGGCGGACACATCCTGATCGACGTCATCGACGACGGCGCCGGCCTCAACCGCGAGAGGATCCTCTCGAAGGCACGCAGCAACGGCCTGGCAGTATCGGACAACATGACCGACGACGAGGTCTGGCAGCTCATCTTCGCCCCGGGCTTCTCCACCGCCGAGGTGGTCACCGACGTGTCCGGCCGCGGCGTGGGCATGGACGTGGTCAAGCGCAACATCCAGTCCCTCGGCGGCCACGTGCAGATCCTCTCGCGTCCGGGTCACGGCACCACCACCCGGATCATCCTGCCGCTGACCATGGCCATCCTCGACGGCATGTCGGTACGCGCCGGCGAGGAAGTCTTCATCCTGCCGCTGGGCGCCGTTATCGAATCCCTGCAGCCGCGCAGCGAGGACATCTTCGCCATGGCCGGCGAAGACCAGCTGCTCAAGGTGCGCGACGAATACTTGCCGCTGCTGCCGCTGCACCAGGTTTTCTCGATTCCCGGGGCGCGCACCAAGCCCAGCGAATGCATCGCCGTAATCGTCCAGGGCGCCGGCAGCCGCTGCGCCCTGCTGGTGGACGAACTGGTCGGCCAGCAGCAGGTGGTGGTGAAGAACCTGGAGACCAACTACCGCAAGGTGCCGGGCGTCTCCGCCGCGACCATCCTCGGCGATGGCAGCGTGTCGCTGATCCTCGACATCGCCGATTTGCAAAGCCTCAACCGTAAACAAAACGCCGCGCGCCAAGAGCGCCCGGCGGCATCCGCAGCATAGGAGTTGACGTTGCCATGACCTCTTCCACTCAGAACGGCGCGGCCAATGCCGCCGAAATGCAGCGCCGCGAATTCCTGGTGTTCTCCCTGGGCAGCGAGGAGTACGCCATCGACATCCTCAAGGCCCAGGAAATCCGCAGCTACGAGAACGTCACGCGGATCGCCAACACGCCAAACTTCATCAAGGGCGTGACCAACCTGCGCGGCGTGATCGTGCCGATCGTCGATCTGCGCATCAAGTTCAACCTGGACAGCGTCGAGTACGGCCCGCAGACCGTGGTCATCGTGGTGAACGTCGACAGCCGCATCGTCGGCGTAGTGGTCGACGGGGTTTCCGACGTGGTCACCCTGACCGCCGACCAGATCAAGCCGGCCCCCGAGTTCAGCCTGTCGCTGTCCTCCGACTACCTCTCCGGCCTGGCCAGCATCGGCGAGCGCATGGTGGTGCTTGTGGACATCGACAAGCTGCTGACCAGCGAGGAAATGGCGCTGGTCGAGCGCTCCACGGATCTGTCGCCGGCCTGAGCCGGACCGCCCCAGCCCGCCGGGCCAGGCCGGCGGGCGAGCAGTGATCGGGCGGGTCGGCCCTGGCGGCCTGAGGGCCACGGAAATCCAGTCAACCGGAGCCCGGGACAGCACCCGCAGAACGGGCCATATGGGAGGGAAGGGTGAAGATTCTGAACAATATGACGGTGCGCCTGAGCTGGCTGCTGGTGCTGGCCGTGTTCGCCGTCCTGGTGGTGGGCCTGAGCGTACTCGGCCTGTATTCGGTCAGCTACGCCGAGCGCAGCCAGGCCGGCATGGCCGAATTCAACCGCCAGCAGCAGGAGCAGTTCCAGCAGGTCGTCGGCCTGCAGGCGATCGAGACCCAACTGCAGGACCTGCAAACCCAGCTGGCCGGAGAACAGGAACGGCTCGCCCAGGCGGTGCAGCGCGAACAGGCCGGCCAGGCCAGCGCACCGAGCTACCAGGCAGACACCAATGCCCTGGAGCAGAAACTCAAGAGCCTCCAGGACGCCCTGGCCGCCTTCGCCGCCCTGCCGCGCGACGAGTCCTACGCCAAGCCCTTGGAGTCGATCAAGAAACGCTTCGCCACCCTGGTCGATAGCGGCCTGCGCCTGCAGCTCCAGGAGCTGGGCAAGCGCAACCCGGCGGTGGCCGCCTTCCACGCGAACGCGACCCGGATGTACGCCGAGCCCTTCCTGAAGGAGCTGCGGGCCCTCGGTCAGCAGCTGGCCAAGGGCCCGCAGATGCCGCAGAACGAGCTGGAAGGCGTCGCCCTGGCGATCCGCCTGACCATCTTCGCCGCCCTGGTGCTCTGCGCGGCGATCACCGCGGTGGTGCTCTGGGGCGTGTCGCGCAACGTCATCCGACCGCTGGAGCGCGTCGTGGAACACTGCCAGCAGATCGCCAACGGCAATCTGGCCGGACACATCGAGGCCCACAGCGACAACGAGATCGGCCAGCTGTTCAAGGCCCTGCACGACATCCAGCAGCGCCTGGCGGCGACCGTCGGGACCGTGCGCCACAGCAGCCGGCTGATCCACTCCGGCGCCCAGGAAGTCGCCGAAGGCAGCAGCAGCCTGTCGACCCGTACCGTACAGCAGGCCGCATCCCTGCAGAGCACCGCCTCGAGCATGGAGCAGCTGACCTCCACGGTGGCGCAGAACGCCGACAACGCCCGCCAGGCCAGCGGTCTGGCCGACACCGCCGCCAAGGCCGCCCAGCGCGGCGGCGAGGTGGTGTCCCGGGTGATCACCACCATGGGCGGGATCAGCGAGAGTTCGCACCAGGTGGAAGAGATCATCAAGTTGATCGACTCCATCGCCTTCCAGACCAACATCCTCGCCCTCAACGCCTCGGTGGAGGCGGCCCGCGCCGGCGAGCAGGGCCGCGGCTTCGCCGTGGTCGCCGGCGAGGTGCGCAACCTGGCCGGGCGCAGCGCCCAGGCGGCGAAGGAAATCCGCGACCTGATCACCGCCTCGGTGGAACAGGTCGACACCGGCAGCAGGCTGGTCGCCGAATCCGGCAGCGTCATGCAGGAGATCGTCGAGTCGGTGCAGAAGGTGGCCGACATCATGGACGAGATCGCCGCGGCCTCGCAGGAGCAGAGCGAAGGCATCGCCCTGGTCGACCAGGCGGTCGAGCAGATGGATGCCGTGACTCAGCAGAACACCAACATGGTGCAGCAGGCCAACCATGCGGCCAGCGAGCTGGTCGGCGAAGCCAACCGCCTGCGCGAGGCGGTGGAAGGCTTCCGTCTCGATGCGGCCTTCGAGGTGGTGACGGCCGAGGATGCCGCCCGCGAAGACGGATCCTGGGCGAAGCAGCAATACGAGCAGGCCAGACGCGGGATCAAGAAGAAGGAAACGCCGGCACTCCCCGGAAAACCGCAGGAGCCGGCAGCGGACGAAGACTGGCAGACGTTCTGAGCGCCGATAAACGACCGGCGGCGCCCCTGGCGGCCGCCTTGCAGTACCCCAGAAGAGAGCTGTTCGAATGCGTAACAATCAGCCTGTCACACAGCGCGAATATGTATTGGACGACGATGACCTGTTGCTCTCGCGCACCGATCTGAAGGGCCGGATCACCTACGCCAACCCCGCGTTCATCCGGATTTCCGGCTTCACCCATGACGAGCTGATGGGCGCCCCGCACAACCTGGTGCGCCACCCGGACGTGCCGCCGGTGGCCTTCGCCAACCTGTGGCAGACCGTGCAGGGCGGCGCCAGCTGGAACGGCCTGGTCAAGAACCGGCGCAAGAACGGCGACCACTACTGGGTGCGGGCCAACGTCACGCCGCTGTACGAGAACGGCAAGCTGGTCGGCTACACCTCGGTGCGCATCAAGCCGTCCCGTGCCGAGGTCGAGGTCGCCGAGCAGGCCTACCGGGAGATCCGCGAGGGGCGCGGCCAGCATCTCGGCCTCGACCAGGGCCGCCTGGTCAAGCGTGGCCTGCGTGGCCTGCCGGAGCGCCTGCGCCCCGACTCGCTGCGGGCGCGCCTGAACCTGATCGTCGGCGGCGCGGTCCTGCTCCTGCTGGCCAGCGGCCTGCTCGGTTACTACGGGCTGCAGAGCCCGGACAAGAGCGTCACCGACATTCTGGTCAAGGCCCAGCTGGCGCTGGTGGTGCTGGGGCTCGCCGGGCTGATCGGCCTGGGCCGCCTGGCCATTCTCTCGGTGCTGCGCCCGCAGCGCAGCGCCATGACCTTCATCGCCCAGCTGGCCGCCGGCAACCTGGGAGCGCGCATCCCGGACTTCGGCGAGAGCGAGATGGGCCAGATGACCCGCATGCTGGACGTCATGCGCAAGAGTCTGGTCAGCATTTCCGCCGACGTGAGCGGCAGCGTCGACACCTTCACCAACTCCGCCCACGAGATCGCCGGCAACAACCAGGATCTCTACGTGCGCACGGAACAGCAGGCCGCCGCGCTGCAGGAAACCGCGGCGAGCATGGAGGAGCTCACCTCCACCGTCGCGCAGAACTCCGGCAACGCCCACCAGGCCAGCCAGCTGGCGCAGAAAGCCTCGGAGGCGGTGCGCGACAGCGGCCAGGTGATGAACCAGGTGGTCGACACCATGGGCGCGATCACCGAGACCTCGTACAAGATGACCGAGATCATCAACGTCATCGACTCGATCGCCTTCCAGACCAACATCCTCGCCCTCAACGCCTCGGTGGAAGCCGCCCGCGCCGGCGAGCAGGGCCGCGGTTTCGCCGTGGTCGCCAGCGAAGTGCGCAACCTGGCCAGCCGCTCCGGCGAGGCCGCCAAGGAGATTCGCAGCCTGATCGACAGCTCCGCGCAGCAGATCGGCCAGGGCGAGCGCCTGGTCAAGCGCGCCGAAGAGAGCATCGAAGGGGTGGTGGCCGCGGTCGCCCGGGTCAACGACATCATGGACGAGATCGCCGCCGCTTCCGCCGAGCAGAGCACCGGCATCGGCCAGGTCAACCAGGCGGTCGCGCAGATGGATCAGGTCACCCAGCGCAACGCCCAGCTGGTGGAAAGCGTGGCGGCCGTGGCCACCGCACTGGAGGAACAGGCCAACGAAGTGCAGCGGGCGATCTCCGTGTTCCGCGTGAGCGGACAGGAGCTGTCCAGACCTGCCGCCAGGCCCGGCGCCCTGACCCAGCAAGGCCCCGCCGTCAAGCCCAAGGCGCTGACACAACAAGAAACCGCCGCTCGCCGACCGGCCGTGCCGCTACAGAAGCCGGAGATCCGCGAGGCGAAGCGACAGACCAGTGACACCGCGGAGTGGGAAGCATTTTGAGCGACTCGCCAAATACCGAAATGCAGACCCCGGCGAACCTGCCGGGGCAGGACCTGCTGCTCACCGATGCCGATTTCGCGCGCATCTGCCAGCTGATCTACGAGCGCGCCGGCATCGTGCTGGCCGCCAACAAGCGCGACATGGTCTACAGCCGCCTGGCCAAGCGCCTGCGGCTGCACGGCATGAGCCAGTTCTCCGAATACCTGGAACGCCTGGCGCGCCAGCCGAAGGCCCGCGAGTGGGAAGCCTTCACCAATGCGCTGACCACCAACCTGACCGCCTTCTTCCGCGAGGCGCACCATTTCCCCATGCTCGCCGAGCACATCGCCGGCCGCCACGAGCCGGTGCGGGTCTGGTGCGCCGCGGCCTCCACCGGCGAGGAGCCCTATTCGATCGCCATGACCCTGTTCGAGACGCTCGGTGCGCAACTGGCCGGTCAGTCGCAGGTCATCGCCAGCGACATCGACACCGACGCCCTGGCCAAGGCGCGCACGGGGGTCTATCCGCTCAAGCAGGTGCTCGAGCTCAGCGAGGAGCGGGTCAAGCGCTTCTTCCTCAAGGGCAGCGGCAGCCACCTGGGCCTGGCCCGGGTGCGCCCGGAGCTGTCGCGCATCGTCGATTTCCGCCAGCTCAACCTGCATGCCCCGCACTGGGATCTGAGCGGCCAGTTCGACGCGATCTTCTGCCGAAACATCATGATCTACTTCGACAAGCCCAGTCAGGCGCGTATTCTCAAACGTTTCGCGCCCTACCTGAAACCCGACGGTCTGCTGTTCACCGGGCACTCGGAGAACTTCACCTACCTCAGCGACGATTTCAAACTGCGCGGGCACACCGTATATACCCTGGCGAAAAAGCCTAAAGCTTGAGGGTCTTCTGCCGATATCTCCTTGCATCGCCTGTCGCAATTCGCCTGACTGAGCGCTACAAGGAGACCGTTCATGGGTAGTCCCAAGATCAAGGTGTTGTGTGTCGACGACTCGGCGCTCATACGCGATCTGCTGACCGAAATCATCAATTCCCAACCGGACATGGAAGTGGTTGCGGTCGCTCCCGATCCGTTAGTCGCCCGCGATCTGATCAAGAAGCACAACCCGGACGTCCTGACCCTGGACGTGGAAATGCCGCGCATGGACGGTCTGGACTTCCTCGACCGGCTCATGCGCCTGCGGCCGATGCCGGTGCTGATGGTCTCGTCGCTGACCCAGGCCGGCTCGGAGATCACCCTGCGCGCCCTCGAACTCGGCGCCCTGGACTTCATCTCCAAGCCGCAGATGGGCATCCGCAACGGCATGCTCGAGTACAGCGATCTGATCGCCGAGAAGATCCGCGCGGCCGCCCGCTCCCGTCCGCGCCAGGCCCCGCCTGTCGACGCGCCGCGCCCGGCGGCGCTCAAGGCACCGCTGATCTCCAGCGAGAAGCTGGTGATCATCGGCGCCTCCACCGGCGGCACCGAAGCCATCCGCGCGGTGCTAGAGCCCCTGCCGGCCAACAGCCCGGCCATTCTCATCACCCAGCACATGCCCGGCGGCTTCACCCGCTCCTTCGCGGAGCGTCTCGACCGGCTCTGCAATATTAGTGTCAAGGAAGCGGAGGATGGTGAGCGCATTCTCCCGGGCCATGCCTACATCGCCCCGGGCACCGCCCACCTCAAGCTGGCTCGCAGCGGCGCCAACTACATCGCGCGGCTGGACAACGGCGAACCGGTCAACCGCCACCGTCCCTCGGTGGACGTGCTGTTCCGCTCCGCCGCCGAGAACGCCGGACGCAACGCCATCGGCGTGCTGCTGACCGGCATGGGCAAGGACGGTGCTCAGGGCCTGCTGGAAATGCGCCAGGCGGGAGCCTTCACCTTCGCCCAGGACGAAGCGAGCTGCGTGGTGTTCGGCATGCCCAAGGAAGGTATCGCCCTTGGCGGTGCCTGCGAGGTCGTGCCGCTCGATCAGATGGCAGAGCGAATTCTGAAACAAGTCGCAGCCTCCGGAAGGGCGCAGCGCGTCTGAGTCCCGCGAAGACACACAGCGAAACTCGGAGACATTCATGCGACGTTACCTAGTCAATCTCAGCATCAGGGCGACCCTGCGAATCTGCCTGTTCAGCTTCGCCTTGCTGCTGGCCATGCTTGCAGCGGTGGTCTTTGCCTACAGCCGGATGGCCGATGGCGCACTGACCGACAGCAACCTGGCGGCACAGCGAATGAGCCGACTGAACCTGGCCGACGAGAACCGCCTGAATGCCGAGATTCACATGCGTAACTTCGCCATCCAGTACGACGTCGGACTGGTCGACGGCGTGCTCTGGCAGAAGGACCTGGAGCTGATCAAGAGCTTCGTCGCCGAAGCCCACGTCCACCTGGCCGCGGTCAAGGACATGCCGGCCTTCGCCGAGGAGGACGGCCGCAAACTGCTCGACGCGGCGATCCCGCGCTTCGAGGCGGCGATCGGGCTGCTCGACCGTCAGTACAAGGCCCTGGAAGCCAAGGAATACCAAGCATTCACCGATCTGGAAGAGGAAATGCGCCTGCAGCACACCGCCGCGCTGCGCCAGGCCATGGCCGACATCAACCAGTACATGGACGGCTATGCCCGGCAGCTCAAGGACGACTACCAGAGCGGGACCCTGCGCTTCGCCCTGATCGGCGCAGTCTTCCTGGCCATCGGCGCGCTGCTGCTGTTCGTCCTCAACAGCGTGATGCAGAACTTCGTGGTGCGCCCGGTGCAAGGCGCCGTGAGCCATCTGCAGCGCCTGGCCAAAGCCGACCTGTCGCAGCCGGTTCCGGTCGACTCGAACAACGAGATCGGCCAGTTGCTCGCCGCCATGCGCGACATGCAGGACAGCCTGATCCGCATCGTCGCCAACGTGCGCGAAGGCAGCCGCTCGATCCTGGTCGGCTCCGAGCAGATCGCCAGCGGCAACGCCGATCTGTCCTCGCGCACCGAGCAGCAGGCCGCCTCCCTCGAGGAGACCGCCGCCAGCATGGAACAGCTCACCGGCACCGTGAAGCAGAACGCCGACAACGCCCGCCAGGCCAGCGCCCTGGCCAACGACGCCTCCAGCACCGCAGGCCAGGGCCGCGAAGTGGTCGGCCGGGTGGTCGAGACCATGCAGGGCATCAGCGAGAGTTCCCAGCAGATCGCCAATATCGTCAACGTCATCGACTCGATCGCCTTCCAGACCAACATCCTGGCCCTCAACGCCTCGGTGGAAGCCGCCCGTGCCGGCGAGCA
>NZ_JBHRSJ010000017.1:58649-60355 GCF_042643485.1 Azotobacter bryophylli
ACGCAGCGCCGATGCGGCCAAGGAGATCAAGGCCCTGATCGAGGACTCCTCGCGCCGGGTGCAGGACGGCTCGCAACTGGTCGAGCAGGCCGGCAAGACCATGGGCGAGGTGGTCGCCGCGGTGCACCGGGTGACCGACATCATCGACGAGATCTCCGCCGCCTCCCACGAGCAGAGCGAAGGCATCAGCCAGGTCAACACGGCCGTGGCGCAGATGGACGAGGTCACCCAGCAGAACGCCGCGCTGGTCCAGGAAGCCACCACCGCGTCCTCCGATTTGGCCGAGCAGGCCAAGCATCTGGAACAAACGGTGGCGGTGTTCCGCCTTGCCGCCGAGCAGGAATACCAGCCGCGCCGGCCGAAAGTCCCGGCCGCCAAGCCGCAGCTGGCTGGCCAGCCTACGGCGGCCCTGTCCGCGCCCCGGGCGAAACCGGAGCAGAAGGAAAGCCGCAAGCAATCCGTCGCCGAGGAGCAGTGGGAAGAGTTTTGATGTGCCGGACCGACGTCCGGCGTTTTTAGGCGATATGTAAGGTGTAAGCAGTAGTGAAGCAGTTGTTGGATCGGTTGACAGTCAAGGGGGCACTGACGGCTACGTTCGTGCTGTTCGTCGTGCTGCTGGCGGTTGTTGCCCTGGTGGGCTACCTGAACAGCCAGATGGCCCAGGGCATCATCGGCGAGTTGAACAGGGTGGCCGTGAACCAGGTCGACCAGATCAGCCGTGCCGAAATGAACAACCTGACCGCCTCCCTGCGCATGGGGCATTACCTGGAGTCCTCCGAAGGGATGTCCCTCGCCGAGCGCAAGCGCAGCCTCGAGAGCATCCGTCAGGACATCCAGTCGGCCGACGAGCTGCTCCAGGCCTTCGTCAAGGTGCCGGAGGATGCCACCGAGGCGCCCCTGGTCCGCGAGGTGGAGAAGACCTATGGCAAGGTCCGGGACCTCATGGTGCTGCAGCAGCAGGCACTGGAGGCGGGCGACATCCTGAAGTTCCAGTCCCTCAGGAGCGAGCTCTACGTCGCCACCGAGAACAGCTCGCCGGCCGTGAAGGCCTACTTCGACTACTCGGCGCGGGAAGTGCAGGAGATGCTGGACGACTACCAGCGCCAGCAGCGCCTGTTCATGCTCGCTGGCGCCATTGCCATGGGCGTTTCCCTGCTGTTGGTCTTCCTCGCGCGGATGAGGGTCATGTCCCTGGTGATCCGCCCCTTGAACGACGCCGTGGGCCATCTGCAGCGATTGGCCAAGGCCGACCTGTCGCAGCCGGTTCCGGTCGACTCGAACAACGAGATCGGCCAGCTGCTCGCCGCCATGCGCGACATGCAGGACAGCCTGATCCGCATCGTCGCCAACGTGCGCGAAGGCAGCCGCTCGATCCTGGTCGGCTCCGAACAGATCGCCAGCGGCAACGCCGATCTGTCCTCGCGCACCGAGCAGCAGGCCGCCTCCCTCGAGGAGACCGCCGCCAGCATGGAACAGCTCACCGGCACCGTGAAGCAGAACGCCGACAACGCCCGCCAGGCCAGCGCCCTGGCCAACGACGCCTCCAGCACCGCAGGCCAGGGCCGCGAGGTGGTCGGCCGGGTGGTCGAGACCATGCAGGGTATCAGCGAGAGCTCCCAGCAGATCGCCAATATCGTCAACGTCATCGACTCGATCGCCTTCCAGACCAACATCCTGGCCCTCAACGCCTCGGTGGAAGCCGCCCG